>JBBQGZ010000050.1:0-15572 GCA_038323535.1 Caulobacterales bacterium | reverse complement strand
GAGAGAGGCCGGTCTCGCGCGGGAAGATCCGCTGCAAGGTGCGAAGACTGGCCCCGGCCGCCGGGGCCAGGGCGGCAAGGTCGGCGTGCTCACCGGGCTCGGCCTGGATTCGTTCCGCCAGGGCCCGGGCGCGTGGGTCGCGCGGCAAGGGCAGGAAAAGGTCCTCCGCGCGCGCCTGAACCAGCAGGTCGATCAGGAGGCCGGCGAGCCGGGCGTGCGCCGGCGGGCCGCTGTCCAGCATTCCGCGCTTCAGAATATGGAGGATCAACTCACGCAGCAGGGGCGCCACCTCGAGCGCGCTCGCGGCGGTCGGCAAGCCCCGCCCCAAACGCCCGTCAAGATAGAGGGTGCGCAGGCTCACCGCGCCCTTCATGTGGATCTCGTGCGCGAGGCCGGCCGGCAACCAGATCGCCCGCGTCGGCGGCACGAGCCAGGCGGCGCCTTGAGTCACCACCCGCATGACCCCGGCCTCGGCGTACACCAGCTGCCCCCAGGGATGGGTGTGAGGCTCGATGTGGTGGCGATCACTGTAGGTGACGGCCAAAGAGCGCACCAGGAACGGGTCGCGTGACCGGGTGAATTGGCGTCCAAGCGGCATAAATCGTCATCTTGTCGCAAGCGCGCCACCGTGGGCTCCTTAAAGAAAGCGGTGTCAACGTTCGGGAGGGGTTCATGCACGCCAACAATCTGCGCAGCTTCGCCATAACCGCCGACGATGTCGGGCGCGCGCGCCGGTTTTATGAAGCCGTGTTCGGTTGGCGGTTCGAAGCCTGGGGACCACCGGACTTCTACCTGATCTGGACCGGAACGCCCGAGGCGCCCGGCGTTCAGGGCTTGTTGCAGGGCCGCTCGCAACCGCCCACGGGAACGGGCTTGCGCGGTTTCGAGTGCACGATCGGGGTCGAGGATGTCGACGCCACCGCCCGCGCGGTCGTGGCTCACGGCGGGCGGGTGACGATGCAAAAGGCGCGTATCGAAACCGTCGGCGCCCTGATCTGGATCGAGGACACCGAAGGCAATCGCGTCGGCGCGATGCAGTATGACGAGTCCTATTCAAGCTGAAGGGCCGGGGGTGTCGATCATGTCCAGCCTGCTTCGTGACCCGCCGCTCGAGGCCCTGCTCGATCGTCTGCACGCCCAAAGCGAGGGCCGGGGCGGCGCCATGGCCGACTATTTCGGCAAGCGCGCGGCGGAGGGCTCCATCGACTCGAACGCCTTCGACGACGAAGCCGATCGCTTCTTGAGCGACAAGCTGGTGGCGCTGGATCGCGACAAGGCGCGGTTCTGCTATCAGCTCTGCCGGGCGCTGAGGGCCACGCGCGTGGTCGAGGCCGGAACCTCGTTCGGCGTATCGACCCTCTATCTGGCCGCGGCGGTGCGCGACAACGCCGGCGGCGGGAGGGTCATCGGCACGGAGAATGAGCCCGCCAAGGCCGCCTCGGCGCGGGCCAACTTCGCGGCGGCCGGCCTTTCGGGGTTCATCGAGCTGCGCGAAGGCGACCTGCGCGAGACCTTGAAGGACATCGGCGGCGCGATCGACTTCGCCCTGATCGACATCTGGGTACCGATGGCCCGCCCGGCCCTGGAACTGATCGCGCCGTCCTTGCGGGTGGGCGCCATCGTCGTCTGCGACAACACCGCCCAGTTCCGCGAACCCTATCGGGACTACTTCGCCTTCATCGACGACCCCACCCATCGGCTGCGCACCATGACCCTGCCCTTCGAGGGCGGATTGGAATTGACCGTGAAGTGCGGGTGACGCGGCGGCCGAGGGGACTGGTCGGCTCAGGTCCCAGGTCTATGATAGCATTGGTGTCGATGATCTCACCGAGACAAGAATGTCCACCAGCCTTCATGTTCGCAACCTTGACGAAACCCTGGTGGCGCGGCTGAAACGCCGCGCCGCGCGCCACGGCCGCTCGGCGGAATCGGAGCATCGTGACATCCTGCAAAAGGCCCTGAGCACGGAGACGGAGGCTTCCTGGGAGGAACTCGCCGCCGCCGTACGCGCCCTGAGCGCCGACCGGCCGCACACGCCGTCGGAGGTCTTGCAGCGCGAGGGACGAGACGAGCGTTGAGCCGCTTCGTCATCGACGCCAGCGTCGTCGCGAAGTGGGGAGGAGGAACGTTCCCGCCCCCTAACTCGTCTGGCCCCCATCCACCACGATCGTCTGGCCGGTCATCCAGGCGCCGGCTCTCGAGGCGAGGAACACCGCCGCGCCGGCGATGTCGTCGGGCTCGCCCAGGCGGCGCAGGGGTGTGGCCTCGCTGGAGCGGCGCTCAGCCTCCGGGGTGTCCCACAGGGCGCGGGCGAAGTCGGTCTTGACCAGGCCAGGGGCGATGCAGTTGACCCGGATGTTGCTGGGCGAAAGCTCCTGGGCGAGGTTGCGGGCCAACTGCATGTCGGCGGCCTTGGAGATGGCGTAGGCGCCCAGCAGGCTCGAGCCGCGCAGGCCGCCGATCGATGAGACGATGATGATCGCCCCGTCCTTACGCTCGGCCATCTCCGGGGCGACCATGTGGATCAGCCAGTGGTTGGAGACAATGTTGTTGCCGAGGATCTTGTGGAAGGCCTCGTCGCTGATCCCGCTCATCGGGCCGAAATAGGGGTTGGAGGCGGCGTTGCAGACCAGGATGTCGATCCTGCCGAAGGCCGCGCGGGTTTCCTCCACCAGGCGGGCCAGATCGTCCTTGGAGGAGATGTTGGCCGGGACGGCGATGGCCGCGCCGGGGCGCCGCGCGTTGATCCCGGCGGCCACCGCCTCGCACGGGCCGGCCTTGCGCGAGGATATGGCGACCTTGGCCCCGTGTTCGGCCAAGCGCTCGGCGATGGCGCGGCCGATGCCCCGGGTCGACCCGGTGACGATGGCGGCCTTGCCGGAAAGATCGAACAGCTCCACGACTCTGCTCCCTTAAACAGATGTTTGATTTGTCGCACCTTCGGGCGGGGCCGCGCCCAGGTCAAGGCGCCGGCCGGCGGGCCTAAGGATTGCGCCGGCCCGGCCGCGACCCCAAGATAGCCCCATGCCCGATGGCGCCCTCCAGGCCCGAACCGCCACCGCCTCCGGTTTCGGCCGGGGATTCCTGACCGACCTGTGGTACTTCGCGGCCCTGTCGCGGGATCTGAAGCGCGGTCGGCTGGCGCGGTACGAGATCCTCGGCGAGCCGGTCGCGTTCGGCCGGAGCCGCGGCGGCCAGGTGGTCGCCCTGCGCGACGTCTGCCCGCACCGCGCCGCGCCATTGTCGGCGGGCGCCTTCTTCGCGGAAGCCGATGGGTCGGAGACCGTGGAATGCCCGTACCACGGCTGGCGTTTCGGCGCCGACGGCGCCTGCCGGGCGATCCCGTCCCTGATCGCCGCCCAGGCGTTCGAGACCTCCCGGATCGGGGTGCGCCGCTATCCGGTCGTCGAGAGCCAGGGGATGGTGTTCGTCTGGGTGGCGGCCGACCCGCGCGACGACGCCGAGCCCCTCGCGCCGCCGCCCATTTTTCCCGGGGTCGTGGGCGGGGCGCCCAAGGTCATCGAACGCCTGGACCTGGCGGCCCATATCGACCATGCGGTGGTGGGTCTGATGGATCCCGCGCACGGGCCCTATGTGCATCGCCAATGGTGGTGGCGATCGCGCGCGTCCAGCCACGAGAAGGCCAAGCGTTTCGAGTCCTCGCCGGAAGGATTCGTCATGGTCCGCCATCCGCCGTCGCGCAATTCGCGGGCCTATGCCTTCCTGGGCGGCCGGCCTCTCACCGAGATCACCTTTCGCCTCCCCGGCTTTCGCTGGGAGCACATCACCGTTGGGAAGCGACAGGTGCTGGCCCTGACTTGCCTCACACCCCTCACCGAGGCGAAGACCCGGATCACCCAGATGGTGTGGTCCGACCATCCGATCTTCGCCCTGGCCGGCCCCCTGATCGGCTTGGCCGCGCGCCGCTTCCTAGGGCAGGACGCCGACATGGTCGAGCTCCAGAACCAGGGACTGAAATACGACCCCACCCTGCTTTGGATCGACGACGCCGACCGCCAGGCCAAATGGTACCAGGCGCTAAAGCGGGAATGGTCGGCGAGCCGGCGCGAGGGCCGCCCCTTCGCCAATCCGGTCGAGCCCGCCACCCTGGCCTGGACGAGCTGAGGGGCGCCCGTGAAGCAAACCTGCCTCGCCCTGCTGATCGCCGCCGCCTTATCCTCCCCGGCCTGGGCGCGGCCCGCGACACCGGCGGCGCCGGCGCAGGTGTTCATCAGTCCGTCCGGCGAGCCTTTCCGGCCCAGCGCCGCCGCGCCGGCGCCCTTCGAGGCGTGGTTCGCCAGGGTCGACGCCAACCATGACCGGCGGATCGACCGAGCGGAATTCGGGGCCGACGCCCGGGCCTTCTTCAAGGTGCTCGACGCCGACGGCGACGGGGTCATCGACGGCTTCGAGGTCACCGCCTATGAGTCCAGGATCGCCCCCGAGCTGGCGGCCCGGGCGGAGGGGGCCGGCCCGGCCGCCCTGCTCGACGACCCCGAGCCGGTGAGCGACGCGGACCTAGCGCTCAGCTCACGCATTCCCCTGGCCGGGTGGCTGCGCGTCACCGACCGCCGCTTCGACCTGCTGGACGCGAAGAAGCAGGGCTGGCTCGACCATGACGCGCTCCTCGCCCGGCTGCCCAAAAAGGCGCGCCAGCGTTGATGAGGATCGCCATGAACCGGATCTCGAACTCGACTCTCGGCGCCCTGTGCCTCGCCGCGGCGCTCGTCGCCACCGGTTGCGCCCGCCCCGCCGGCGGCGGCCTGCCGGCGGAGGCCCTCGACCACGCCATCGGCGGCGCGATCGGCGACCCGGCCACCTGCGTCCTCCTGGCGGACCGCGCCAGCCGCAAAGTCCTCTATTCTTACGGCGAGGCGTTCAACTGCGCCCGCCCCCTGCCCGCCTGCGACCGGCCAGGGACCCTGTCGGCGCAAAGCGCCCTGGCCCTGGCCAATTCCGCCGACGCGCGCGGCGCGAGCTGCGCCTCCAATCTCGACAACAGCCGCTCGGTGGGCTGGGCCGAGGGGCGTGTGGCCGGGGCCAGGCGGGACCTGATCTACTCCGCCGTCATGGAAGGCCAGCGCGCCCTGCCGGGTCAGGAGATGGCCGCCCGCCTGGACGAGGCCTTCCGCCGGGCGGGGCTCTAGCGCCCGAGCTCGAAAAGGCCGGTGATGTCGATGCGCACCTTCAAATCACCAGCCTCCACCGGCGTCGCGACCGCCGCTTCGGCGCGCATGGCCATCATCGGCATGGGCCGGGGCGGCCCGGGTGTATAGCCGCCCCCTTCGCTGAGATTGACCAGGCGATTGATCCTGTAGCCCACCGCCCGGGCGTAGAGGGCGGCCTTGTCCTCCAGCGCCTTGACCGCCGCGATCCGGGCGGTGTTCTCGGCCGAGACCGGGTTGGCGAGGCCGAAGCTGATCTGGCCGACGTTGGTGGCCCCGGCGCCGACCACCGCGTCGGCCACGGCCCCCAGGCGCGTGAGGTCGGTCACCGTGACGGTGAGCTGGGTGGAGGCCTGGTAGCCGGTCAGCCTCTGCGGCCGGTTCTGCTCATAGACATATTGGGGCGAGAGGCTCAAGGTCGAGGTCTGCAGGTCGCGATCGGCGATCCCGGCGGCCTTCAAGGCCCCCACCACCCGGCTCATCCGCTCGGCGTTTCCACGCATGGCGCCGGCCGCGGTGGGGCCGGTGGTCTCGACCCCGAGGGTGACCGTCGCCATGTCCGGCGCGATCCTGGCCTCGCCATAGGCGGAGAGGTTCAAGGTGGTGGCGGCGAACGCCGGATCGGCCGACTGGGCGCGGGCGCCGGGCGCCATGACGGCGGCGGCGAGTGCGACGGCGCACAAAGGCATCTTCATTCCAGGCATCCTCCCGCGGCCACGCCGGCCAGCGCATCCTAGCGCCCATTGCTGGCGGTTTGAACACGAACCCGCGCTTTAAGCCCCGCGCCCGCCATGATAACCGCGAGGTCCCTCGGCCTTGGGGGCCCGTAGCTCAATTGGTTAGAGCCGGCCGCTCATAACGGTCTGGTTGCAGGTTCGAGTCCTGCCGGGCCTACCAACCTCATGCATCGCTGGCGGCCGCCGGTGTTCGCGTCCGACCGCAGAATAGAAGGCAAGCGACGGTTTTCGTAGGGATAACCATGGTAAGCGTGTCCGTCGTAGGCCGTGCGTGCCGCCTGATATCCGTCGTCGAGCGGCGACCGTCTGTTGGGCTTTCTGTTGGTATCGATCTGGATTTGTTGGTATGTGCACGACGCAGTCCCGTTGCGGAGTACCGCCTCCATGCCCACCAACCGCCTCACCGACGCTGCCATCAGGTCCCTCAAGCCGGGCAAGAAGCCTCAGAAGATAAGTGACGGAGGAGGGTTGCATCTCCGAGTCGAGCCCGGCGGGGGCAGGCTCTGGCGGCTGGCATATCGTCACGGGGGTAAACAGAAAACCCTGGCTCTAGGAGGATATCGAAGAAGCCCGTCGATCAGTTGAGCGGGCCTCTTGGGATCGTAGGTGAGCTTGGCCTCGGGTCGGCCAATCGCGATGATTTTGGACGTCATCGCTCACTCTCCCTTGGCCGCAGGTTCGGCAGGCACCGATCCTGTCGCGGAGTTGCTAGTCGCGCCGTTGGCAGAAAGGCTTGCCATCCACGCGTCGAAGTCGGTGCGGAGGAACCGCGTGGCGCGGCCGATCTTCACGATCGGCAGCGCGCCCTCTTTCACGGCGAGATAGAGGGTCGTCCGAGACAAACGCGTCTCGAAGAGAACTTCGCGCACCGTCATGAGGACGGACAAACGCGGACGGCCTGTTAGTTGGCTGTCTATGACTCGCGGATCGTCACCCCCATGGGTGGCGCAGGTATGGTTCGTCATGGTTTTATTTTCCATGCGTCCCGCCCGGGTTCGAAATGAGCGCGGATCGCGCCGCGCCATCTCTTCACCGGAAATGAAATCGCCCTCGAAAAACGTGGCAAGATGTCAATCTTGTGGGAAAGATTGACATCTTGCAGGATGAACCCACATACGCTGCCTCCGTGATTCGCGGGGGGTGCTCGAAGTCAGGGAGCGATAGTGAGCGACGACAGGGACGACGCGCCGAAGCCGCCGACGCTCGACGAATTGGTGGAGAAGCTGCAGTCGCTTCAGAAGACGCTTCCGAAGGAATGGAAGAATACCCCGAGCGAGAAGAAGCCTAAGGTCGCCTTGCGCATGATCGGGCGCCTTCGGGCACTGGGTGACCCAGATTCGGTCGGGGCAGCCTTGGCGGCCATCGCGTGGTGCCAGAAACGCACTGCGCGTCCTGACGGCGCGACCGCTCTGGAGCGAACCTTTCTGCGCCTAATCGTAAAGCTCGAGGTGAAACGCGCGGTGGCAATCGCCCTGGCGATCGAGAAGGTTGGCGACGGCGCGAAGGCAGCCAAGAAGATTAGAAAGAAGGGCGGCTTCGATAGCACGGCGTGGGACTCGGCCGCGACCAAGGCATCTGCGAAGGCGGTGAAAAGGAAGGCCTCGGCCCGCAAGGCCAGCAAGCCGGCCAAGAAAAGCCAAGGAAAGGCGCGGTAGCGGCGATCGACGCCTGATTGGCGGACGGGATCGCCGTGACGACTCGCTACGCTCCTCGTCTTGACGGACATGGAGTACGTGGGGGTGGTCTCTTCGGTCTCGCAAGCGCTCAGGCCTGAGTTTTTGTCCGCGGCCTCGGAAGTTTTCTGTCGGCGGAAAGCCCGCGACGGGAACAGCTATGTGAGAGGCTTTGTTCGCCGGCGACATGGGCTCTGGCCGAACAGCCAGCGACAGAGGCCTCCAGGCGATGAGCCTGCTCGTTCAGGCGCTTAGTCGCGTCCAGACCTTCCCCTCGCCAAACTGAGCGTCCTGGCACCCGTCTCGGGCGCCTTCGGCGTTTCTTCTTAACCCGCGCGTGAGGACGGGAAAGGGATGCGGGTACTTGCCCGCGAGAGCGAGCGAACAGCGGGCAGGAATCGAGAACCGACTCGGCGCGCCGTGGAAGGCCCCCGGCGATCATGCCAAGGCGTTATTAGCCCGCGGGTCGACACCCCGGGTTCAGCGGCAAGTCCGGGAAACCGCCAGATCGACCATTTGCCTGCCTGCACGGCCCGATCGCGGTAGGCCGTGGTCGACGAGGCTGGTGGGGCGTTCGGGGAGCCACTGATGGTGTCCGAGAGGTCGCTGATGCGAGCGATGCCGTGTGCCCAAAAAAAATATTTGCACTCCTCCAATATTGGTTTGACGTCTTCTGGCATCCGTCGTTGCGTGTCAACGTTCGTGGACGTGTTTATAGGCTACTTGCCCGCCGTTTGACAATTGCGGTAGCACTCATTAGCTCCGATAACCAAGACCTCTGGCGGTCCATCTAGGGGAATCCCATCGCCGAAAAGGCGTTATCTTTGGATTGCATTGTCCTTTTGCCCTACGCCAAGAAATGGGTGGCGAACTCCGCAACCACATGCAATTCGACAGCAATTATAGGAAACACCGCATGATCGGAACCAGATTGCCTCTCTTCATCGACATCCTCGCCATCCGTTTTCGGGATCAGGGGTTGGGCAACGAACCGCCGCGCCAATCAAAGACATCGCCGGGGCGCTGGAAGTTTCGCCTGTCGGATGGCACGCGCCTGCGTGCGTCCGAGAGCGGTACGACCGAAATCCTTCGCAAGGGGCCAAGGTTCGAACTGGTGGAGCCAACCGCGTTCGAGGCGAGACACCTGGTCGCAATGGCGAAGCCGCCCCGCAAGACGCGAAAGCGCTCCACCGGGCGTCTCTGGGGCCATCCCGTCGGCAAGTTGTTCGATGACGAACCCAAGAAGAGCAAGAAATCAGAGAAGCGTTGAAATTTCGTCGGCGCAGCCCGAGCACGCGACCTCCGCCTTGCCGCGTCTGGCCGGGATCACGACGCCCGTCGTTCCCGGCCAGACGCGGAGGCGAAACGCGACGAACCAGCCCCAGCCAAACCTAGAGCCCCCAGGACGACATCATGATCAGAAAGAACGTCGCCTATCACGAAGCCGGCCATGCGGTGGCAGCATTGCTAATCGGCGAGGGCATCCACGCCATCAAGGTTGCCCGCCGGTCTGCTGGCGACCTGATTACCGACCGCCGGGGACGCGAGAGGCGGGCTAGCTTCCTGCGGAATCTGAAGACAGCGCCCGCTGGGACGTCGGACCACGCGTTCCTCGTGGAGGCGATTCGCTCAGCGCCTCCAGAGCAGCTGAAGGCCGTCCTGGCCAAGGGCACGCCCATGGACCACGGCCTGCTTTTCAACGTGGTGCCGGCCGATCAGATCAAGTCGATTCTCGCATCGCTTCCCGCCAGCGTGCTCACGACGAAGATCCAGTTTCCGCCGACGCCCTCGCCCACCGGCGGGCCGCCCGCGTCGATCCTCCAGACGACCTACGCGAACGTGCCCTTTCCCCCCGCCCAGACGGACCCGAACTGGTCCAAGAAGATCAGTCACGGCCAGACGGTCGGCCTGAACTCGCCTCCGGAATGGGTGTCAGTGTACGACCGCAGGTTCGAGAAGGAGGGCTCGCTGAACAACCCCATGGTCGGCCTGACCGGCTGGGTCGTCGCCAACCGCCCTCCCCTGTCTCAGGGCGATATCTGGTTCGTCCACCCCTTCGGCTTCGACTTCGAGTTCTACATCGTTCCGGACCCGCAGTACGAGAGCCTGCTCGCGGCGTCGAACACCGGCGTTACGCCGCGTACGGGCGCGATTGACACGGACTACCACGCCGCGAACGACAACGCCCACAACCTCGGGCTTGCGGCGCCCAAGGGCGTGATCGGCGTGGAAACCGACCAGCGCCTCGTACCCCCGGCGTTTCAGGAATTGCTGACCGACGGGACGCGGGTCGCGGCCTTCGGCCGCTGGATCGTCGACTGCGGGCATGACGATTTCCACAGCGAGATCCACCCGCCGCTGCTGATGGCGGTCGCAAAGCCCGGCCCGCCGCCGGCCGGGGCGCCGGGGGCGTCCGAGATGACCTCGGTTCACATCCTTTCCCGGCCCTATACGGTCAGTCAGAAGTTCGGGGAAGGAAACTTCGTCGATCACCTGTTGGCCGAAGTCGCCAAGGTGGAGACGACGATCTTCGGAGTCCCGTTCTCCGCCCGGGTCGAAGCACACCCCACGGTGTTCACGACCCCCTATGACGGTCGGCCATACATCAAGCTGCTCATCCAGCCGCCGCCGCGAAAGCAGGCGGGCCCGATCGTCGTCCCCAGGCCCCAGCGCTTGATGGTGAGTTATCACTTCACCCACCGGACGGGCGTCGCTCTCCAGGTGTTCGACGCCGGAAACGGCACGGTGGGCATCATCATCGTGCTGGGCGACCTTAACCCGGCGGCGCTCCCGCCCAAGCACGACCTGACCGTCCAATGGTCCGATCTGGGCAGCAAGTACTCCTGGTTGATCGACGCTCTCCAGATCAAGGATATCCTGACAGGGGCCTTCGCCTCCGCCATCATCCTCAATCGCGGCATCCTCACCGACATCTACGACTCTCCCGGCGCCTCCAGCCCTCTCGACAACCAGAACGTCGCCGCGCCGGTCGGCATCGATCAGCTTCGGCCGTCGGCCGGCCTTTCCGAGGACGATGCGCAGCCCTTCCCGATCTACGGCTGGCTGAATGTCTGGTGGCAGGACGAAGCGGTCGTCGTCGCGAGGGCCTAGGGCGCGACTCGGACGCCGCCTGTCGGGGCGCCCGGCGACGGTTCGCGGCGCTCAAGTGGGATCCACCGTGCCCATCGCGATCATGCGGATCGCGCTCAGGCTCGGCAGGAAGAGATAGTCGCCGCCGCGGGTGGCGACGAATTGCGGCAGGCCGGCGGCAATGAACGGGGCCTGGCCCGGCGCCCCGGCCGGGACGACGTGCTTGTCCGACTGCGAGCGGTCGCCGATCAGGGGGCACGCATCGTTGCCGGCGTCGAAATCGAGGCCATAGTTCATCCACTGCTGCTGAATAAACTCGAACTGGCGGAATATGCTGGCGCAGATGGCCATGAAGACGACGCCCTTTTCACCGCCGCGATCCTCGTAGGGCAGGCCGCGCCGCAGGATCCGGCGCCGGTTGGTGAGGGTGCTGGCGCCTTGGCTCGCGCTCAAGGTGGGATCGAGCATGTCGCGCGGATTGCCCCGGCGGATGTGGGCGCCGAGCGGGCATCGGGCGCCGTCGCGATCGTCGCCGTAGCGGAAGCCGGAGAGCAACAGGTCGTAGTCGGCCAGGCGCAGTCTCTCCTTATCGTCGCGCGGCCGGCGCAGGGCGATCTCGATGCAGTCGGCGTATTCAGCCATGATCCGGGCGTGGTCGGCCCAGGTCGGCGCGGCGATGAGGGGCAGGCCGGAGCGCCAGCGACCCACGATCTTGGCGCGGACGGTCTCTTCGGCCTCGACGTCGTCGGCCCCGCCCGTAACCTGTTTCCAGACGAAGGCCTGGCGGGTCATCTCGGCGTCGAAGGCGGCGGTATCCTGGCGCAGCTTGCGCCAGACCAAGAAGGTTCCGTTGCGCGCGAAGGCCGCGGGCTGGGTGGCGACCGGAAACTCCTGCCCCTCGTCCACCTGGCCCAGGATGAACTCTCCGGTCTCCAGGGGCGACCAGCTGGTCTTCTGATCGTATTTCCCAGAGGCGATCTTGCCCCCGCCGATCGCCGCGAGGGCCTGCGCCGCCCCTTCGAACTGGCCGGCGAACACCGGATCGCCGACGCCGTCGGTGAAGCCGAAATGCTCCTTGGGGATCGGGCGGCGCGCGCCGGCCGGGCCGTCCATCAGGGCCGCCGAGTCCTGCCAGCGCGCCGCGCCGTCCGCCCCATGCCCGGCCAGCAAGGTCACGGCGCCGGAAGAGCCGGCGGCCAGGCCCTCCAGCCACGCGGTCCAGTCTTCGAGCACGGGAAGGGGCGTTCCGTCGGGCGTGGCCGCGGCGTTCAGCGACACCCAGATGTGGGGTTGGCGTGCCCGCTCCTCGGCTTCGAAGCGCCAGATCGGGTCCCAGTGTTCGGGGGCGCTCAGGCCCACGTCCCCCAGGATCTCGGCGCGGCAGCCCATGCCGTCGATGAATTCGTCGGGCAGCAGGCGCAGGGTGCGGGTCGGCAGGTCCAGGGCCCGCAGGCCCAGGTAGGTGAAGCCGATGTTGAGGGTGATGGGCGGCTTGGCCGGCGCCGTCGATCCGGGCGCCGCCTCGCCGGTCGTCCACCGCTCGGCGGTGGTGACGCGCGGCCAGATCGCCTGCACGAATCCGCGCCCGGCGCCGGGGTCGCTGATATTGAAGAACAGGTGACGCGTGAAAGGGAAGCCGAACCGGCCGTAGGGGCGCAGGATATTGCCTTGGATGTCGGGAAGGTTGAGCCGGCTCATCGCGCCCATTCCGCCGCCGGCGCGAAGACCTCGCCGGGCGGCTGGGTCGGTGTCGGCTCTTCGGGCCGGACGGCGGCCAGGAAGGCGCCGAAGCGGGCGTGGAGCGCGGCGTCGCCCAGCCCCTGGGCCTCGATGGCGAAACGGGTGAAGTGCCACTGAAGGAAAAGCGCTTTCAGGACCGAAGGCAGGTCGGAGCCGGGCGTCGCGGGCGAGGGCTTGGCGGCCTGGCCCGTGACCAGGCGCCAGGCCACGGCGGCGGCCGTCTTGACCGCGCCCAGGGGCGAGGCGTCTCCCGCGAACGTCAGGTCATCGGCCCGATAGTCGTTGAACGGCATGGTGGTCTCCACCCGCCGGGCCTGGATGAAGGCGTTGAACGCCGCGGCGCTGTCGACGCCATCGAAGCCTTTGCAATGGCCAAAGACCGTCCTCACCTCATGGTTCATCGTCGCCCACAGGACGTCGGTGTAGCCGCGCAGGGTGGTCGGGCCGTTCTCACGGGCGTCGACCTCGGCGGCGAAGAGCAGATAGGGCGTAGCCAGGGCGTCCACCGGCTGGGGGGCCAGGGGATCGACCCCCCTGGTCCTGTCGACCAGCGCGTCTCCCGACACCCGCCCGTTGAACGCCGGCCCATCGATGACCACGAACCGGGCCAGGTGATTGAGCGTGTTGGCGGCGAACGGGGACGGGCGATCGCTGGGCGGCGAGGCGGCGGTCTGCCGGCCGGTCTGCAAAAGCGACAGATCCTGCGCCAGCACCTGGCGGTGCGAGCGCGACCGGCCGGTCACGGGGTCGATCATCGTATCCATCCGCACCGGCGCCAGGACGGTCAGGAAATAGTGGCCGCCGTCGAGGTCAGGCATCGAGAGGCGCCCGCCCGGCTTCCAGCCGCGCCCGGAATTCCCGCCGCGCCGCGTCCGCCTTCTGGGTGGCGATGGACGCGATGGGCGCATAGCCGGGCGAGGCGAGGGAATTGGCCAGGCGGCCGAGCGCCGCGCGATAGGCCGACCCGAAGGCGGCCGGATCGCCCGCGGCGTGGGTTCGAGCCAACTCCGCCAGCTCCCGCTTCACCCTCAGCGCGGCCTTGATGTCGCGCTGAGCGGCGCCCGGCGTGGCGTTATAGTAGTAGTTCGTGTCGATCTGATTGGCGCCGATATAGTCCTTGAACTTCGAAATCGGGATCGAGTGCGGATATCGCGTGCTCGCGTACCAGAACAGGTCGAGGCCCCCGGGGATTCCGTCGGCGAAGGCGTCGATATACTGGTCCCAGGTGCCGTTGAAGTTGGACAGGAACAGCATGTAGTCGTTGTCGAGCGTGTGCCGATCGCCGTCGAAGGTCGGCCACCGGTCCCTGCGGATGATCACCCAGCGCGCGAAATGGATGAGCTTGAGCCCCAGCAAGCCTTTCAGCAGCGGCGGCGAGACCCGCGCGACCATGAAGATCGCCCGCTGAACCCAGGTTCGCCATGGGCGCATCGGGGTCAGCACATTCATCGCATAGGCCTTGCCGGCGATGTTCGACATGGGCTCCCCCGTGGGCTCCAACGCGGAGTGTGGCCGACGCGCCCGGGCGCCGCAAGGCCAGGTTCGAAAACCATCTCTTTCTGGCGCGAAACGGCCCCGAGCCGCTATCGTTCACACCCATGCCCGATCCCCCTCCTCCCGGCGCCTTGACCTCGCCCGCCACCGCCCGCAACCGCGATCCCATCCTCGAGGTGCTCAAGGCCCGCCTGCCCAAGAGCGGGGTCGTGCTCGAGATCGCCGCCGGGGCGGGCGAGCACGCGGCCTACATCGCCGCCGCCCTGCCCCATCTGCAATGGCGCCCGACCGACCCCGACCCCGGCGCCCTGGCCAGCATCGCCGCCTGGCGGGGCCACGCCGCCCTGCCGAACCTGCTGGCGCCGCTGCCGCTCGACGCATCGGACCCCGACGCCTGGCCGATCGGCCGGGCCGACGCCGTGGTCAACATCAACATGATCCACATTTCTCCCTGGGACGCGACCCGGGGCCTGATGACCGGCGCCGGCCGCCTTCTAACCCCCGGCGGCCTGCTTTTCCTCTACGGCCCGTTCATCGAGGTCGATATCGAGACCGCGCCCAGCAACCTCGCCTTCGACTCGAGCCTCAAAAGCCGCGATCCGGCCTGGGGACTGCGCGATCAAAGGGACGTGACGGCGCTGGCCGCACGGAACGACCTCGAGCTCTCCGAACGCATCGCCATGCCGGTCAACAACCTCGCCCTCTTCTTCCGCAAGATAGTGGGGGTACGATGACGACGCGACCGCGTGCCCTCAGAGCCTTCGTAACAAGAGCCGCCGCTGGCGCGCTCCTGGCGGCCGTCGCCACGGGCGCCGAGGCCAGGGTGTCGATCTCCGGCGGGGCGACCGCGAACATGTCGTGCGCGGCGGGACTCTGCGTCGCCACCGCGGGCGAGGCCGTGCTCAATGTGACGGAGCTTCAAGACCGGCTCGCCTCGTCCTCGGTGAGGGTCGCCACGGGGCGCGCGGCGGACGACATCACCCTGGAGGCGCCGCTCGCCTGGCCAGGGTCCGGCGGCCTCACCCTCGACGCCCGGCGCTCGATCCGTATCGAGGCGCGCCTCTCGGTCGGCCCTGTCGCCGGGCTCTCCCTGGCGACGAACAACGGGGGTTCCGGCGGCGCTCTGTCGTTCGGCCCGGGCGGCGCGGTGACCTTCGCGGGCCTCGGGGCCAAGCTGACGATCAACGGGAGCGCCTACAGGCTGGCCAACACGGTGGCGGCGCTCGCCGCCGCCATCGCGGTCGATCCGGGAGGGCGCCATGCCCTGGCCAACAGCTACGACGCCGGCGCCGACGGGGTCTATCCCGCCCCGCCCGTCACCACGACGTTCGCCGGGACCCTGGAGGGCCTCGGCAACACCCTCTCCAACCTGTCGATCGACGATGCGGTGGTCGGGGACCAAGTGGGCCTGATCCAACGCGACACGCCCGCGAGCGTCGTGCAAAACCTTCGCCTCACCGGGGTGGATGTCAAAGCCGCCAGGAACGCGGTCGTCGGCGCCCTCGTCGCCTCGAACTACGGCCTGTTGCGGGGCGATTCGGCGGACGGGGTTCTGGTCCAGGCGGGGACGGCGAATCATGCGCCCAAGCCCAGCATCCTGGGCGGGCTGGTCGGCGTGAACGACGGCGTGATCACGGGTTGCCTCACGTCGGGAACGGTCACCGGCAAGGGCC
>JBBQGZ010000049.1:0-15681 GCA_038323535.1 Caulobacterales bacterium | reverse complement strand
CGTTTTTTTTTTCCCCCTCTGGCCGCCCTCGCGGTTGGCACACCCCTAATTTTTTTTTTTGCCCCGCGGGGCGGGTGCCCCCCCCCCCCCCCCCCCCCCCGAAGGGCCAGATAGATTTCGATTTGGAATCCGCCGCCCGCTTTTGGGCCGAAGCGCTGGGTCGTCCCTTGGACCCGAAACATCCCGGTAGCCGTGGCGGCTATCGGATGCTGGCGACGCCGCCCGGCGAACCCATCGTGCAGATCCAGCGCGTGGACCACGAGAGCCGGGTCCACATCGATATCGAGACGGATGACATCCCGGCCGAAGTCGTGCGCCTCGAGGCCTTGGGCGCCAGGATCGTGAATCGCCTGGAGCGTTGGGTGGTCATGCAAGCTCCCACCGGCCAATGCTTCTGCGTGGTGCGTGTCCAGCGCCCCGGCTTTCCGAAAAACGCCAACCGTTGGGACTGAGAGTCCGCGGCGCCAACCGCGTTGTCCATGACGTCACCGGCAAACCGCCGGGACGATCGCGTGAGAGTAGAAAAAATCGGCGGTATGGTTGATCGTTCGCGCCGTTGTCGGTTGAAGCTTTGAGGTAGCGCTCATGAAATTGATATCGCTGGCGGTCGGACTTCTGACCGCGAATATTCTGGCCGCGACCGCCCGGGCGGCCGATGTCGTCCGCATCACGCCGCTCGGCAGCCATGACGGGGAGTTTTGCGCGTTCGACCGCGCCATGGTCTTCGAGGACCCTGATGGAACCCGCATTCTCTATGATGCGGGGCGCACGGTGCGGGGGCCGGACGACCCGCGGCTGGGCAGGATCGACGTCGTGCTGCTGAGCCACGCCCATGCCGATCATCTCGGCGAGGCCATCCAACCCGCCGCCAATGCCGGCGCCTGCGCCGCTCCCGACGTTTCGGTGAAGGTCGCGCCGAGATCGAACACCGTGAACATCGTCGTGGCGAAAAAGGCCAAATTCCTGGTCGGTGGCGAAATGGGGTCTTTCTTCTCCAGGAAGGTGGCCGCCGCGGGCGGTGAGGCCTCACAGGTCCTCCTGCTGCGCTTCGGCGCGTCGCGCAAGGTCGGCGGGGTGAGCTTTGCGACGGTGCCGGCGGCGCATACCAATGGGCTGGATCCGGAGTTCCTCGAAGGCCCGTATGCGCAGGAGTTGAAGCAAAACGGTTTGACCGCGGATCTTGGTCCGCCCAACGGCTACATCCTGACCTTCTCGAACGGCCTGGTGGCCTACCTGTCGGGAGACACCGGCATCATCGCCGATCAAAGAACCATCGTTCACGATTACTATAAGCCGAAGCTGGTGGTCATGAATATTGGCGATGTGTATACGGCCGGCCCCAGGGAGGCGGCCTGGGCGATCGACACCCTTGTCCAACCACGCGAAGTCATCGCCTCCCACGCCAACGAGGCCGCGACGAAGGATGGAAAAATCATTCCCGGGACCAAGACGGAAATCTTCGTGAAGGCCACGAAAACGCCCGTGCATGTGCCCCTCAGCGGAAAAACCCTGGCGTTCGACGCCGGCGGCGCCTGTGTGAGCGGCTGCGACTAGCCCCGGGGCGGGGCGCGAACGTCCCTCTGGCGTCCGCCCATGACGGACAACCTTGGCGGGAGGAACAACGCCCATGAGATTCCGGTCGATAAAATGCGTGGCGTTCGCCTTGCTCGCCGGCTGCGGGTGGCTCCTTTTTTCAACCGGCGCCGATGCGGCCGAGCCGATTCGTATCGGCGCGGTCCTGCCGTTTTCCGGTGGGGTCGAGCTTTATGGCCAGCAGGCGAAGCTCGGGCTCGACCTGGCCGTCAAGGAGATCAACGCGGCGGGCGGGATCCTCGGCCGGCCGGTCGAGGTGATCTATGCGGACGACAAGACCCTGCCGGCGCCCGCCGTGGCGGCCGCGCGCGAACTGATCGATCGCGACGGGGTCCTGGCGATCGTCGGCCCGATAACCTCGCGAAACCTGAATGCGATCGCGCCCGTCGCCGAGAGCCTGAAGACGCCGCTGCTCTACGCCACCAACTACGAAGGCGGCCAATGCAGCCGATATGTCTTCGCGTTCGGCACGGTCCCCAACCAGGAACTGGCCCAATTGTTGCCCTATATGACTCAAACCTTCGGCAAGACCTATTTCCTCCTGGGCGCCGACCGGGTCTGGCCGCGCCGGATGTTCGATATCGCCGGGCCCCTGATTCAACAACTCGGCGGCAAAGTCGTCGGGAAACAATTCACCCTGGGGACCGAGGCGGATTTCACCCCGCTGATCGAGCAGGTGGCGGCGTCCAAGGCGAAGGTGCTGCTGTTCGCGCTGAAAGGCGCCGGCATGGATTTCATCCGGCAGGCCGACGACCACGGATTGCTCAAGCACACCACGGTCGCGTTCCTGGGATTGTCGGAGGTCGATCTCGGCATTTTCCGCGGCAAGGGCCAGAACATGTTCACCGTGGCCCCATCGGTCGCGACGAGCGACGAGCCCTCGGTCAAGGCGTTCGTCGCCAGGGTCCGGGCGCAAGCCGGCCCCCGGGCCGTGGTGTCGAGCTATGTGATGACCCACTACGACACGCTGATCGCGCTCAAAGCGGCGATCGAGAAGGCCGGCAAGGTCGACAAGGAGGCCCTGGTCGACGCCCTCGCCGGACTGGTCATCCGATCGCCGACCGGGCCCGTGACGATCGGCCAGGACCACCATGCGACGATGAACCTGTTCATCGCCAAGACCCGGGGTCGCGACCTCGTCACCGTACGAGCGCTGGGAGAGATCAGGCCGGAGCCGGGATGTCGATTGGCGGGCCGCTAGTTGCTGATGGCACGGGTATCCCGGCCTGACTCAGACGGTGACCACATGGCTGTTGGCCCGGCCGCGCCGTCCGACCGATCAGGTGCCAACGCGAAAAAGACGGTCATCGGCTCGATTCCGCCGCCACCGCCCATCACCGGCGTTCCGGGAAGATTGGCGCCCCATTCGGCAGCGTCGGTGCGGGACAGGAAAAACATCAGGTGCGATGCCAATGGTAGCGGCAACCAAAGCGACGGCCGGCCATATAGCGAGGAGCGAATGCGGGAGCGTCACCATGGCCCTGACCGGACACTGCCACTGCGGGCGCAATGCCTTCGAGATCAAGGGCGAGCTTCCGGAAAAGCTGACCCGCTGCACATGCTCGCTCTGTTCCAAGCGCGGTCACCTTTACGCCTACTACAAGCCCGAGCAGTTCACGGCGACGCAGGCCGACAGCGACGCGGTCTACCGCTGGAATTCGAAGACGGTGGCCAATCACTTCTGCGCCGCCTGTGGCTGTGATCTCTATGCCGACAGCCCCGCGTTCAAGCCTGACGGAAGCTGGGACGGAAAGACCCGCAGGATCGCCATCAACGCGCGGCTGCTCGACGACTTCGAAGCGGCCGACTGGCCGGTGACCGTGCTGACGGGAAGAACCTCTGGTAGCGGGGCGACATCGGCGCTCGACGACCCTGAAATTTGACAATGTTTGCGATTGACTATCAGGCTCAATCCTCACTCGCGTCGTATTGACAATGTAGGTACGGTAGACCATATCGACCTCATGACAAATGGCCGGTCATTCACTTCGGAAAGGTTACGCCCCGCGACCATAGCGATTGCGGAGCGTCCTTCGGCCGCCGGGATCAAACGCAGCATCAATCTGCGCATCGAGACGCACACCCGCCAGCTCATCGACGACGCGGCGGCTGTCCTGGGCAAGACGCGAACCGAGTTCATGATCGACAGCGCCCGCTCGCTTGCGATCGACGTGTTGCTGGATCAGCGCCTGTTCCTGCTCGATTCCGAGCGATACGACGCCTTCGTCCATGTGCTCGACAATCCGCCGGCGCCCGGACCCAAGCTGCGCGCTCTGTTGCGTCGAGTTCCGGCATGGGAAACGTAACGCCCGATCCACGGCGTCCGCAAACGAAGCTGTCGGCCCCGGTTCCTCTGACGGCGAACCATGATCTCACGGACTTCGATTGCGGCGAGCCGGCCCTGAATGACTGGCTGAAGCAACGCGCCCTGAAGAACGAGAGCCGGTTTTCCCGCACCTATGTGGTCTGCGACGGCAATCGGGTCGCCGCCTATTTCTGCATCTCCGCCGGGGCGGTGGAACGAGCCGCCGCCCCAGGCAAGATCCGGCGCAACGCGCCCGATACGATTCCGGTCTCGGTGATTGGCCGGCTGGCGGTCAGTCGCGACCATGCCGGTCGCGGCCTGGGCGTCGGTATCCTATCGGATGCCCTGCGCCGCATCGCTGTCGCGTCCCAAAGCATCGGTATCGGCGCCGTGCTGATGCAGGCCAAGAATGAACAGGCGAAGCACTTCTACGTGTCCTGCGCGGAGTTCATCGAGTATCCGGCGGACAGCCGTACACTGTTTCTTCCTATCGAAACGGTGATCGCGGCCTTTAGCTGACCCGATCTGTCATGTCCCAATTTACACACCGGCCGCCCGAGCAGCTCTCCTTTGCCGGATTTGATCCCGCGCCGCGGCCGACCGATCGATTGCTCTTTGCGCTCTTCCCCGATGTGGACGCCGCCGCGCGCATCGCTCGGCTCGCGTGGCGCCTGCGCGGTGAACAGGGATTGAGCGGCAGGCCGCTCGCGCCGGAGCGCTTCCATGTCACGCTGCTTCACCTCGGCGACTACGTGGGTCTGCCCCAAGACATCGTTGCGGCGGCGGCCAAAGCAGCATCGAGCGTAGCGGCGACGCCGTTCGACGTCGCGTTCGACCGCGCGGCGAGTTTCCGCGGCGGACCGGGTAACCGGCCGCTCGTCCTGCGCGGCGCCGACGCCGCCGGCGCCCTGGCGGCGTTTCATCAGGCCCTTGGCGCAACCATGAGCAAGGCCGGGCTCGGACGGCATGTTAAGCGCGACTATGCACCCCACGTGACCCTGCTGTACGACGAACGCGGCATCGACGAACAGGCCGTCGAGACGGTTGGTTGGGCCGTGCACGAGTTCGTCCTCGTGCACAGCTTGCTCGGCCGGACTCGGCACGTTCCGCTCGCGCGGTGGCCGCTTCGCGTCTGACCTTCGCCGGTATATCGAGGGCCGTATTCGTTTGCGGGCGTCGGCTCACGCCGCCACCACCGAAATTCGCCCCGCTGAGCTGAAAATCATCAGGGAGTGCGCCTAGGGTGCCGGGAAGCGGACCTTCCGAACGACTGATTGGGGTGGAAAGCGGCCTATACGAGACGACTATTGCCGACAACGACCGCTCCTCCGCGCGATAAGCGGGATCGGCCCATCGGCGACTCGACAGAATTGGCGACCCGTGGTCAAGTTCGGCAAGGCTGCGGGGGATCGGCAAGATGCCTGGACGTCAATCCGTCGGCGTAGTCGCCGAACTCTGGCGTTTTCCAGTGAAATCAATGTCGGGAGAACGCCTGGAGAAAGCCGAACTTACCGAGGGCGGGGTTCTGGGCGACCGCGCCTATGCGTTGATCGATGTGGAGACCGGCAAGGTCGTCAGCGCCAAGAGCGTGAGGCTGTTTCCCGGAATTCTGGACTGCAAGGCGCGCTTCGTGGCGCCGCCCCAAGCGGGGCGTGCGCCGCCGCCGGTGCGGATCGAACTGCCGGACGGTTCCAAAGCCGTCAGCGAGGGCGGCCAGGCCGACGAGGCGCTCTCGGGCCTGTTCGGCCGCGCCGTGAAGCTGGCGCACGATGCGCCCGCGGACTTCACGATTGACCAGCACCACCCGGACGTCGAAGGGGCGGACCCTTCCGGCCATCGCAACGTGACCGTCCAGCAGAAGCTGGGGGCGGCATACTTTGCCGAGGCGGGCGCACCCTCTCCGGTTGCCGCGACGGCCTTCTTCGACCTGTTCCCGATGTCGGTCATCACCACCTCGACCCTGCGGCGGCTGGCCGAACTGCAGCCGCGAAGCCGCTTCGATTCGCGGCGGTTTCGCATGAACCTGGTGGTGGAGACCTCGGAGGCGGGGCTTGTGGAGAACGACTGGGTGGGACGATCGCTTTGGATCGGTCGCGAGGGCGGCGTGAGTGTAACCATGAGCGATCCGCGCTGCGTGATGACGACGCTGTCCCAGGGCGACCTGACCCAGGATACCGACATCCTCCGCGCCTTGGTGCGGCACAACCGGCTTGCGGTCGCCGGCCCCCGCCTGTTCCCGTGCGCCGGCGTCTATGCCGTGGTGACCTCCGCCGGCGCCATCCACATCGGGGATGAGGTATACCGAAGCTGAAGACCGGCTTCGGTCGAAGGTCTGCAAGGGGTCGAACCTTGCCTCCTGAATCTCGCCTAGGACCGGACCTTCCTGAGGCCGCGGTGGGGTGGGCTGGGGCGAGAAGATTGCTGCGGTCGCTTTGCCAACGCCTCGCTTCCCTGGTAAATTTGCGGGGTTCAGTCCCTGTAACGGGACGGGATGACCTGGGGGACGCAACGGTGTCGACAGACGCAGTTCAATGGCCCGTCAAGCGGCGGGACATCCACAACTCGGTTTTCGAATCGAAGGTGTGGGACGACTTCGAGTTCCGCGACGACGACATCGTCATCGCCACCTGGGCCAAGGCGGGCACGACCTGGACCCAGCAGATCATCGGCCAGCTGATCTTCAACGGCCAGGAAGACCTGCCCGTTGGCGAGATGTCGCCGTGGCTGGACTTCGTCCTTCCGCCTCTTCAAGCGGTCCAGGCGGCCAAGGCGCAGACCCATCGCAGGTTCCTCAAGACCCACCTGCCACTGGACGCGCTCACCTTCTCGCCCAAGGCCAAGTACGTCTATGTCGGCCGCGACGGCCGCGACGTGGTGTGGAGCATGCACAACCACCACGCCAGGTTCAAAGCCGACTTCTATGACCAGTTCAGAAATAACCCCAGGCGGGGTCCCGAGCCCGGCCCGGAGCTGGAGCCGCCCACGGCCGACGTGGCGCAGTACTTCCGCGAATGGCTGGCGGGCGACGGCTATCCGTGGTGGCCGTTCTGGGAAAACATCCGCAGTTGGTGGGCGGCCCGTGACCTGCCCAATGTCATGTTCGTACACTTCGCGAAGCTGAAGGCGGACCTCTCTGGCGAAATGCGCCGGATCGCTGAATTCCTCGACATCCCTATCGATGAGGCGCAATGGCCGACGATCGTCGAGCACTGCACCTTCGACTACATGAAGGCGCACGCGGAATGCTCCGCCCCCCTCGGCGGCGACCTCTGGGAGGGCGGTGCGACGACCTTCATCCACAAGGGCGAGAACGGGCGCTGGCGCGACCTGCTCGCGGCCGAGGAGATCGCCGCCTACGAGCAGCGCGCCAGAGATGAACTGGGCGAAGACTGCGCCCGCTGGCTCGCCACCGGCGAGATGCAGACTTAGCGGCGTCTTGCTTTCCCAATTTCTCTCCCGCGGCGCCTTTCCGCGAGTGAGACTGCGGCGGTTCATGATCAAGACTGCCCTCTGATATGGTCTCGTCGGCAACCTTGGTCCGGGGGCCCATGGGCAATGACCGCAGTGGGTCGGACCATGCCATAACGTCGCGGCCGAACTCCGGACGTTGGTGTCGGCCACCGCGTACCGGACATTGGGACCAGCCGCTTGGGGTGGAAAGCGAACATTCGCAGCGACCGGCCTGACTATTCAGAGATTTGAATCGCCAGTCGCGCTGGGTTGCCGCCACGGCGTTATGCGCGGCAGCCAGCGAGGGACGTTTGTGCAAAATTCGTCATATGCTCCACCAAAAAGCTCCCTCAAAGTCGGTTCCTCGTACCCGACTACAAAAGCATGAAAGGCAAGCCAAACAATGGCCGCGTAAGCAAGAATGCGCTGGTCTGCAAAGTATAGTGCTTGCCCCAGGACTATCGCGACAACGCCGACATACATCGGATTTCTCACGTGTCGGTAAAAGCCCCCGACCACCAAGTGCTTCGGAGGGGCGATTGGCGCTGGCGTCCCTAATCCTTCCAGCGCGAACCGAACGAACGATTCCAACAGCGGGATCAACCCCGCAACAGCCAGGAAGATGCCGATCTCGCGAAGAGAACTGTACCCAAAGAAGGACGGCAAGACGGTCCAGTGACCAATCCACCAAGGTCCAAAACCTGCAATCGTTCCTGGAGCAACAATGAGAAAAATAGCCGACCCGAACAAACTCAAGATTTTTCGCATGAGACCTCCGCAAGCACAAACGCACAACCCGCCACCAGTCTAGCCCTCGCACCGTGCCAATGTCCGCTTTGGGTCGAGAGCCGCCGAAAGTTGTCGGCCGCAAAGCGGACCTTGGATGCGTCGGCCTCGGCGCATCGGGCGACTCTCAAAGGAGGCCAAGACCATGATGGAGGTCAAACCGCCCCGCTTCAGGCGCTACCCTGGCGTTTCGTGGCCGTCGCGATAGTCTGGCGGTTTGGGGACGGGCGCCAGCGCGACCGGCGCGGTGACGTCCGGGGCTCGGGGAGTCGCCCATGAGCTATCTCACGGCCGTCCTGCTGGACCTTCTCGCCGCCCTCGCGGCGGGTGCGGCGAGCTGGCTGTCCGGCCGGGTCCTGACCATCGAGGCGCGCCGGCGCCGCCATGAGGTGGCGTTCACGGTCTTCGGTCAGCTGGGGCTGATGATCTCGGTCCTGCTCGCCTTCGTGTTCAGCGAGGTGTGGGACGAATACCGGACCGCCGCGGCCTCGATCGACGGCGAATGCGGCGCCTTGCACGGCGCGGCCATGCTGGCGGCGGCCTTGCCGGGCGGGGTCGGCGCGCCGGTCGAAAAGGCGATCGGCGACTACGTCCGCACGGTGGTGACCGTCGAATGGCCGATGATGGCGCACAGAAAGATCAGTCCAGAGGCGACCGAGGGCATTCGCCGGGCGCTGACCGAGGCGGCGCGGGTCGACACGGCCGGGCCGGCCCAGGCCGCGACCCAGGGGCAGATCCTCTCCCTTCTCGCCCAGGCTCACGCCGAACGCGAGACCCGGACGTTCGAACTGACCCAGGCCGCGCCGGCCTTCCTGTGGTTCGTGGTCATTGTCCTCTCGCTGATCCTGATCCTGTTCATCGTCCTGGCCGGAATCGAGAACCCCGCCCACCTCATCCTGGGCGCCGGCTACGCCGCTTCCATCGTCCTGGTTCTGGTCCTGGTCAGGATGCTCGACTATCCCTTCGAAGGCGCCCTGGCCCTCGGCGACGCCGACTTCGTCAAGACGCTTCGGGAAGTGACGATGCTGACGGGAGGTGGCGGGGCCTAGGGGCAGGTTCGAGGGCCGGGCGTCCCTGTATCCTCAAAGCCACGAGCAGGCGCCGTCTCCGTAGCCCCGCGGCCGCTTCCTGGCCTCGACGGTGGACTTCGTGGTAGATCGGCGCAAATCAAGGAGTCTCCCGTGGGGCGGAGGCGCGTCACAGGTCGGACCCTTCACAGATGGCTTCAGCCACCCCTCTGCTCGACACCGTCCATTCTCCCGCCGACACCCGCGGCCTCTCTCTGCCCGAGCTTCGGCAGCTGGCTGACGAACTTAGGGCCGAGACGATCGACGCGGTCTCCTCGACCGGGGGGCACCTCGGCGCGGGGCTGGGGGTGGTGGAGCTCACCGTCGCCCTGCATAACGTCTTCTAGACTCCGCGCGACATCCTGATCTGGGACGTCGGCCACCAGGCCTATCCGCACAAGATCCTCACCGGCCGGCGGGACCGCATCCGCACCCTGCGCCAGGGCGGGGGCCTCTCGGGCTTCACCAAGCGCGCCGAGAGCCCGTTCGACCCCTTCGGCGCCGCCCACGCCGCCACCTCGGTCTCCGCCGCCCTGGGCTTCTGCGTGGCCAGGGACATGCGTGGCGACGACAATGCGGTGATCGCGGTGATCGGCGACGGCTCGATGAGCGCGGGCATGGCCTATGAGGCGATGAACAACGCCGCGGAGACGACGGGCCGGCTGATCGTCATCCTCAACGACAACGACATGTCGATCGCGCCCCCAGTGGGCGGGATGAGCGCCTATCTCGCCGGCCTGGTCAGCGGCGGCGCCTACCGGCGGGTGCGCAAGTTCGGCAAGGAGGTGGCCAGCCACCTGCCGCGCCCGCTGAAGGACATGGCCCGCAAGGCCGAGGAATACGCCCGGGGCATGGCCACGGGGGGCACCTTCTTCGAGGAGCTGGGCTTCTACTACGTCGGCCCGATCGACGGCCACAACCTCGAGCATCTGGTGCCGGTGCTGAAGAACGTGCGCCAGATGGACGACAAGCCGGTGCTGGTTCACGTGGTCACCCAGAAGGGCAAGGGCTACGGCCCCGCCGAAAGCGCGGCGGACAAGCACCATGCGGTGGCCAAGTTCGACGTCGTCACCGGCCAGCAGGCCAAGCCCGCCGCCTCCAACGCGCCGACCTACACCAAGGTCTTCGCCGCCGAGCTGATCAAGCAGGCCGAGCGCGATCCGGCGATCGTCGCCATCACCGCCGCCATGCCCTCGGGCACCGGCCTCGACATCTTCGCCAAGCGGTTCCCCGAGCGGTGCTTCGACGTCGGCATCGCCGAGCAGCACGCGGTGACCTTCGCCGCCGGCCTCGCCGCCGACGGCATGAAGCCCTTCGCGGCGATCTATTCCACCTTCCTGCAGCGCGGCTACGACCAGGTGGTCCATGACGTGGCGATCCAGCGCCTGCCGGTGCGCTTCGCCATGGACCGCGCCGGCCTGGTGGGCGCCGACGGCCCCACCCACGCCGGCAGCTTCGATATCGGCTACCTGGGCCAGCTTCCCGGCTTCGTGCTGATGGGGGCCGCCGACGAGGCCGAGCTCGCCCACATGATCGCCACCGCCGCGGCGATCGACGATCGGCCGAGCGCCTTCCGCTTCCCGCGCGGCGACGGGGTGGGGGTGGCCATCCCCGATTGCGCCGAGCCGCTGGAGATCGGTCGCGGCCGGGTGGTGCGCGAGGGGACCGCCGTGGCGATCCTGTCGTTCGGCACGCGCGTGGCCGACTGCCTCAAGGCCGCCGACCTTCTGGCCGCCCGGGGACTTTCCACCACCGTGGCCGACGCCCGCTTCGCCAAGCCGCTCGATGTCGACCTCATCCAGCGCCTGGCCGGCGAGCACGAAGCGCTCATCACGGTGGAGGAGGGCGCGCAAGGCGGATTCGGGGCCTTCGTGCTCCACGCCCTGGCCGAACATGGCGCGCTCGACCGCGGCCTCAAGGTCCGCACCCTCACCCTGCCCGACCTCTTCCAGGACCAGGACAAGCCCGAGGCCATGTACCAGGCCGCCGGCCTCGACGCCGAAGGCATCGCGCGCGGCGCCCTGGCGGCCCTCGGCGTCGAACGCGCCGCCAAGGGGCGTCGGGCCTGACGCTTCCGCGATGATCGAGCTTCGCGGCGTCTCCAAGGCCTACGGGGCCGCGCGCGCCGCGGGGCCGCTCGATCTCGCCATCGGCAAGGGTGAGTTCGTCGCCCTCCTGGGCGGATCGGGAAGCGGCAAGACCACCACCCTGAAGATGATCAACGGCCTCGTCCGCCCCGACGCCGGCGAGGTCAGGGTCGAGGGGAAGGCGGCCGGGGACGAGGCGCCGTATCGCCTTCGCCGGCGCATCGGCTACGTCTTCCAGGAAGTCGGCCTTTTTCCGCACATGACCGTGGGGGAGAACATCGCGGTGGGGCCGCGCCTGGCCGGGTGGGCGCCGGCGCGCATCCAGGCGCGCACCGCCGAACTGCTCGAACTCGTCGACCTGCCGGCCGAGGTCGCCGCGCGCCTGCCCGCCGCGCTCTCGGGAGGGCAGAGGCAGAGGGTCGGCGTCGCCCGCGCCCTGGCCGCCGGCCCGGCGATCATGCTCATGGACGAGCCGTTCGGGGCCCTCGACCCGGTCACCCGAGACGGCCTGGGGCGCGACTACCGCGCCCTCCACGAGCGGCTGGGGCTGACCACCGTCATGGTCACCCACGACGTCATGGAGGCCCTGCTGCTGGCCGACCGGATCGTGGTGCTGGCCGGGGGCGCCATCCTCGCCGACGGGCCGCCCGGCGCCCTCCTCGCCGATCACGCCGATCCGGCGGTGCGCGCCCTGATGGAGACACCCCGGCGCCAGGCCCGGCGCGTCGAAGCCCTGGCCCGGGGCGAGCGCCATGGATGAGCGCTTCGTCGCCGCCTGGGCCCTGCTGCCGGGCTACCTTTCCCAGCACGTCCTCCTGAGCCTCTGCGCCCTCATCCTGGGGTTCGCGATCAGCCTGCCCCTGGCGGTGGCCGCCAGCCGCAGCGCGGCGGTCCGCTGGCCCAGCCTGTTCGCCGCCAGCCTGATCCAGACCATTCCCAGCCTCGCCCTCCTGGCCCTCTTCTATCCCCTGCTCCTGGCGCTTTCGGCGCTGGGCAAGGCGTGGTTCGGCCACGGCTTCGCGGCGCTCGGCTTCGCCCCGTCGCTGATGGCGCTCACTCTCTATTCCATGCTGCCGATCCTGAGGAACGGCGTGGCCGGCATCCTCGGCGTCGACCCGGCCGCGGTCGAGGCGGCCCGGGGCATGGGCATGACCGGCGCCCAGCGCCTGTTCCGGGTCGAGCTGCCGCTCGCCGCGCCGGTGATCATGGCCGGGGCGCGCACCGCCGCGGTGTGGACCATCGGGGCGGCGACCCTCGCGACCCCCGTGGGCCAGACGTCGCTCGGCAACTACATCTTCTCGGGCCTGCAGACCGAGAACTGGGTCTATGTCCTCTTCGGCTGCGCCGCCTCGGCCGGCCTGGCCCTCTGCGCCGACCAGCTCCTGGGCCTGATCGAATCGGGCCTCGCCCAGCGGCGTCCCTGGCGCATCCGCGCCGGCGTGCTGGGGCTGATCGTCGGGGCCGCCGCCGCCCTTTCGCCGCTCATCGCCGCGCCGGCGGGCGGTGCCTATGTCGTCGGAGCCAAGAACTTTTCCGAGCAGTACATCCTGGCCGAGTTGATGGCCGCGCGGATCGAGGCGGCGGGGGCGAAAGTGGCGCGCAAGGAGGATCTCGGCTCGGCCACCGCCTACCGGGCCCTCGCCGCCGGCGAAATCGACGCCTATGTCGACTATTCGGGGACTTTGTGGGCCAATGTGCTGCACCGGACGGGCAATCCGGGGCGAGCGGCGGTGCTGAAGGGGATTTCCGAGGATTTGCGGCGCCGTGACGGGGTGGTGGTGCTGGGCCCGCTGGGATTCGAGAACGCCTACGCCCTGGCCATGCGCGCGGACCGCGCCGCCGCCCTCCGAATCGCCGGCATCGACGATCTCGCCGCCCACGCCGGGAGCCTTGTCCTAGGCGCTGATCTGGAGTTCCTCTCCCGGCCGGAGTGGGCGGCGCTGCGGCGCGCCTACGGCCTTCAATTCAAGAAGCAGACCGCCTATCAGCCCACCTTCATGTACCGCGCCCTGGCCGACGGCGAGGCCGATGTCATTTCAGCCTTTTCAAGCGACGGGCGGATCGCCGCCCAGCACCTGGTGGTGCTCGCCGACCCGCGCCGCGCCCTGCCGCCCTATGACGCCGTGATCCTGATTTCGCCCCGGCGGGCCCACGATGCTCGCCTGCGCACCGCTCTGGCGCCCCTGGTCGGGGCCATTTCGGTGGAGGCGATGCGAGCGGCCAACTACACCGTCGACCGCGATAGTGCGAAACAGACGCCCGCCCGCGCGGCGCGGGATCTCGCCCAAGGCGCCCGCCTTCCGGCGGGTTAAACGATAAGGGATAAGATCACTGACCATGGCCATGGCCTTCTTCGATTCGCGAACTCGGGCGGGCCGGGCGCCGGAATGGAGCGAGACCGTCGCGAACGCTTTTCTGGACGCTCTCGCTGAGCCGGCGGCCGTCTGCTCCCTCGACGGGGCGATCCGGGCGGTCAACCAGGCCTGGAGGGAAATCGTCGGCCCGGCGCGCCGGCTGCCTCGGCCGGAGGGCGATCTCTTCGCGGCCTTCCTGAGCGCTCGGAGCGGCGGGCATGGAAAGGGCGCCTTGCCATGCCGCGAGGGCGTGCGCGCGGTGGACATCGCGCGGCTCGGCGATGCTCATTTCCTGCTGAGGGTGTGCGAAGCGGGCGTGGGGACGGCACCCGCCGAGCCGCCCCCTGACCGAGGGGGCGGAGTGGCCGCCCTGGACCCGCTCGCCGCCGCGTCGCCCTTCGGCGCCGCCCTGATCGAGGCGGGCGACCCGCTCGAGGCGCCGATCGTGGAAGTGAACGACTCCCTCCGCGCGATCGTCGGCCAGGCCGTGCCGGCGGGCGCGCGGCTCGGCGACCTGATGACCGCGCGCGCCCGCGCGGACGTGATGGCCGGCCGCGCCGCCGGCCGGCCCGGGCCCTATGAGGTGACCTTGGCCCAGGGTGGGGCGACCACGGCCAATCTCTATCTGGCTCCGGCCGGGGCGCGCACCGTGGCCTATCTCATGGACGTCACCGATCAGAAGACCATGCAGCGCCAGCTCGCCCAGCGCGCCAAGATGGAGGCCGTGGGCCAGCTGGCGGGCGGCGTGGCGCACGATTTCAACAACATGCTCACGGCCATCCGCCTGCGCGCCGACGAGCTTCTCCTGCGCCACCCTCTGGGCGACCCGGCCTATGATAACCTCAGCGAGATCCGCCAGATCGAGAAGCGCGCCGCGGAGATCGTCAGCCAGCTGCTCGCCTTTTCGCGAAAGGCGACCCTCCAGCGCGAGAACCTGGACCTGGGCGAGGCGCTCACCAACGTCGAGGTGCTCCTGAGGCGCCTGTTGCGTGAAGACGTGAAACTGACCACCGACTACGGCCGGGACCTGCCCCGTATCCTGATCGATCGGGCCCAGCTGGAAAACGCGGTGATGAACCTGATCGTCAACGCCCGCGACGCCGTCCTGGCGGGTGGCGGCGGCGCCATTCGCCTGCGCGCCGCGCGGATCGGGGCGGCGGAGGCCCTCACCCTCGGCTTCCCGGGCCGCCCGCCCGAAGAACTCGCGCTGATCGAGGTTGCCGACGACGGGGCGGGCATCGCGCCCGAAGTGATCGCCAATATCTTCGAGCCCTTCTTCACCACCAAGCGGCTCGGCGAGGGGACCGGCCTGGGCCTGGCCATGGTCTATGGCATCGTCAAGCAATCCGAGGGTTGGATCTGTGTCCGCTCGACGCCAGGGGAGGGGGCCGCCTTCCGGATCTTCCTTCCCGTGCATGTGCCGCCGCTCACCGTGGAACAGCCCGCTTCGCCGTCCCCCGCCCGTCCCGCCGGCCGCGACCTTTCCGGCGCCGGGCGCATCCTGTTCGTCGAGGACGAGCCGCTGGTGCGGGGCATCGCAGCGCGCCTGCTGCGGGCGCGGGGTTATGAGGTGATCGAGGCGGCCGACGGCGACGAGGCCCTGGCCCTGGCCCGCCGCCATGCCGGCGAGATCGACCTGATGATCTCCGACGTGATCATGCCGGGAATCGACGGTCCGGCGCTGCTGAAGGCCGCCCGGCCTTTCCTCGGCTCGGCCCCGGTAATCTTCGTGTCCGGCTATGCCGAAGCCGAATTCTCGGATCTGCTGGAGGAGGAGGCCGGGGTCTCGTTTCTCGCCAAGCCCCTGGACATCCAGACCCTGGCCGAGCGGGTGAAACAGGCGATGCGGGCGCGGTGACCCTTGCCATGGCCCCTCCTGAAACCGGCGCGGGAGAGCCGGCGCTCGAGCCTCCCTCGCGCGAGCGGCTGACCGCGCGGGTGCTGCTGTTCGACCCGTTGGACCGCATCCTGCTGATGAAGGGCCGCCTGCCCAGCGATCCCGCGGCGGCGGGCGCCTGGTTCACGATTGGAGGCGGGGT
>JBBQGZ010000048.1:0-15755 GCA_038323535.1 Caulobacterales bacterium | reverse complement strand
TCAGGCTGGACGCGGATGCGGACACGGCGCGCCTGGGCGCCGCCCTGGGCAGGGCCCTGAAAAAGGGCGAGGCGATCTGCCTGAGCGGGCCGCTGGGAGCGGGCAAGTCGGTCCTGGCCCGGGGCCTGATCCGAGCGCTCTCGCCGACCGAGCGCGACGTGCCCAGCCCCACCTTCACCCTGGTGCAGTTCTATCCGGGGCCGCGCTTTCCCATCGCCCATTTCGATCTCTACCGGCTGGTCACGCCCGGGGAGGCGTTCGAGATCGGCCTGGACGAGGCCCTGGAGGACGGGGCGGCGGTGATCGAATGGGCCGAGCGCCTGGGCCACCATCTGCAGCGCGATCGGCTGGACGTCGAGCTCACCCCCGACGGCGAAACCCGGCGCGCCCGGCTCTCGCCGCACGGCGCGTGGGAGGACCGCCCCCTTGACGTCTGAGCGCGAAGACGTCCGCCGCGCCTTCCTCGCCGACGCGGGCCTGGAATCGGCGAGGCGCGAGCCTCTGCCCGGCGACGCCTCGACCCGGCGCTACGAGCGGCTCCGCCCGGCCTCGGGCGCCACCCTGATCCTGATGGACCAGCCGCCGGCGGTGGAGACCCAGCCCTGCCCGCCGGGCGCCACGCCCGCCGAGCGCGCCGCCCTGGGTTACAACGCCCTGGCGCGCCTGGCCGCGGGGCGGGTGGACGCCTTCGTCGCCTGCGCCGGCTATCTGCGGGGCCTGGGCCTTTCGGCGCCGAAGGTTTTCGCCAGCGACCCGGCGGCCGGCCTGGCGATCCTGGAGGATCTCGGCGACGGCCTCTACGCCCACCTGATCGAGGGCGGGGCCGACGAGGCGCCGCTCTACGACGCGGCGACCGACGCCCTCGCCGTTCTGCATGCCGCGCCGCCGCCCGAGGTTTTGGCGGCCGACGGGGCGTCCTGTCCACTGCTCGCCTATGACGCCCTGGCGCTGAAGACAGGGGGCGACCTCTTCGTCGAGTGGCTGCCCCGCCTGCGGCCCGAGCTCCGGTTCGACGGCGTCGCCCAGTCGGAGTGGGAAGCCGTCTGGGACCCGATTCGCGCACGAGGCGAGGCCGGCGCGGCGGTTTTCTGCCATCGGGACTTCCACGCCGAGAACCTGATCTGGCTGCCGGGGCGCGCCGGCCCCGCGCGGGCGGGCCTCCTGGATTTCCAGGACGCCCTGCGCGCCCACCCGGCGTGGGACTTTTCCATGCTGCTGCACGACGCGCGCCGCGCCGTCTCGGCCGAGCGCGAGGCGGCGGTCCTGGCGCGCTACCTGGCCGCGAGGCCGCAGGTCGACGCCCGCGCCTTCAAGGCCGATTTCCATGCCCTGGGCGCCCTCAACATCGTCCGCATCCTGGGCCTCTTCGCCCGGCTGGTGGCGCGGGACGGCAAGCCGCGCTATCGCGCCTTCATGCCGAGGCTCTGGGCCTACCTCGACTGCTGCCTGACCGACCCCGCCCCGGCCGGGTTGGCAGACTGGCTGGAGCGGTACGTGCCGGCGGAGGCGCGATCGTGACACCCCCCACGACCGCCATGGTGCTCGCAGCGGGCCTCGGCACGCGGATGCGGCCGCTGACCGATGATCGGCCCAAGGCCCTCGTCGAGGTCGGCGGCAAGGCGTTGATCGACCATGTGCTGGGTCGCTTGGCCGAGGCCGGGGTTCGGCGCGCCGTGGTCAATGTCCACGCCTTCGCCGATCGGCTTGAGGCGCACCTGCGGGGCCGGTCCGACATCGAGATCCTGATCTCCGACGAGCGGGCCGCCCTGATGGAGACCGGCGGGGGCCTGAAGCAGGCGCGGGCCCTGCTGGGCGACGCGCCGATCCTCGTCGCCAACGCCGATTCGATGTGGGCGGAAGGCGTGACTCCGGCCCTGACCCGACTGATCGAGGCCTACGATCCGGCGCGGATGGACGACCTGCTGCTGCTCGTCCCGGTGGAGCGGAGCCTCGGCTTCGACGGGCCGGGCGACTTCTTCATCGCGCCAGACGGCGCTCTCGCCCATCGCGGCGACGCCAGGCGGGCGCCGCTGGCCTATATGGGCGTCCATATGCTCGACCCTCATATCATTGACGCCTGGCCGGCGGGGCCGCATGGCGTGTTCCCCCATTGGATGGGCTTCGCCGAACGCGGGCGGCTCCACGGCGTGGTCGCGGACGCCTTTTGGATGCACGTGGGCGATCCGGCGGCGCGGGACGCGGCGGACGCGCGGCTGGCGGCGACGGCGTGAGCGGGTTCCTCGATACGCCCGCCCCGCGCTGGTTCACCATTCCCGCGCATCGGCCGTTCCTGGAAGACCTGGCGGAGGGCGTCTGGCGCGCCCTCTCGCCGCTGGGCGCCGACGCCCTGGCCGGGGCGGTGGTCCTCCTGCCCACCCGGCGCGCCGCGCGCTCCCTGGCCGAAGCCTTCCTGACAGTGGCGGGCGCCAGGGCCGTGCTTCTCCCCCAGATGCGGCCGATCGGGGATCTGGACGAGGGAGAGGCGCCGTTCGAGGCCGGCGACCTGGCCCACGACCTGCCTCCCGCCATTTCCCCCTTGCGGCGGCGGTTCGAGTTGGCCGGCCTGGTCGTGGAGCACGAGGCCCTCCTCGAGCGCAAGCTCGACGCCGGCTCGGCCCTGGAACTCGCCGACGCCCTGGCCGCTTTCCTCGACAGCTGCCAGATCGAAGAGACCGGCGATCCCGACAAGCTGCGGTCTCTCGTGGAGGGCGACCTGGCCCGGCACTGGCAGGTTTCCGCGGACTTCCTGACCCTGGCCTTGGAGGCGTGGCCGAAGCGGTTGGACGTCCTGGGGATGATGGACGTCGCCGCCCGCCGGGTCGCCTTGACCCGGCGCCTGGAGGCGCGCTGGCGCGCCTCCCCGCCGACCGAGGTCCTGGTTGCCGCGGGCTCCACCGGATCGGCGCCGGCGACCGCCGATCTGTTGGGCGCCATCGCCCAGGCGCCCCGGGGTTGCGTCGTGCTTCCCGGCCTCGACACCTCGCTCGCCGACAGCGCCTGGGACGAGGTCGGCGAACAGCATCCCCAGGGAGCTATGCGCCGGCTGCTCGACCGGGCGGGGGTGGCGCGCGGCGAGGTCCGCGACTGGGACCCGGCGCCGGAAGCGGGCCTGGCGGGCCGCTGGCGGCGGCGCGTTGTCAACGAGGCCCTGCGGCCGCCGGACTCCACCGCCGACTGGCTGGCCCAGATCGCCGCCCTGCGCGCCGAAGGCGAGGCCGTCGGGATCGACCCTATCGCCGAGGGCCTCGCCGGCCTCTCCGTCGTCACCGCCCGAACCGAGGAAGAGGCCGCCACCGTCGCCGCCCTGCTGCTGCGCGAGGCCCTGGAGACACCCGGCCGTACCGCCGCCCTCGTTTCGCCCGACGCCGCCCTGGCCCGCCGGGTGAGCGCGCGCCTCACCCGCTGGGGCGTCACCGCCGATTCCTCGGCCGGCCAGCCGCTCGCCGCCGCGCCCGTGGCCGTGCTCGCCAGCCTCGTCGCCCGCGCCGCCGCCGACCCGACCGACCCGGTCACCCTCCTGGCCATTCTCAAGCACCCGCTAACGCGCCTGGAGATGGAGACGAACGACCTGCGGAGCGCTCGCGCGGCCCTTGAGCGATATGGGCTACGGGGGCCGCGCCCCGGCGGCTGGGACGGCCTCAATCTGAGATTGCAGGAAACGCTCGCCAGGTCGCACGCGGATGAGACGCCATCCGAAACCCGCATCGCCGCCTTGAGCGAAGCCCTCGGCCTCCTGCCGGTCATCCGCGACGCCCTGGCCTTGGCGGGCGCGCCCTACACCGGCGAAACCTCCACGCCCGCCGAGGCGGCCCGGGCGCTGACCCTCACCCTCGAAGCCCTGGCGGCCGGCCCGCTCGGGGGCCTGGGCGATCTTTGGGCTGGAACGGCCGGAGAGACGCTGGCCGGGGTCCTGGCCGCGCTGATGGAGGACAGCGACGCCCTGCCGGAGGTGACGCGGGCGGGATTCTCCGAACTGCTGGACGGCCTGCTGGCCGGCGAGACGCTTCGCCCCGGAGGGGCCAGCCATCCGCGCCTTCGGATCATGGGCGTGCTGGAGGCGCGCCTGGTGCGGGCCGATCTCCTGGTCCTGGCTGGCCTGGAGGAGGGGATGTGGCCCCAGGCCGCGCCGATCGACCCCTTCTTATCGCGGCCGATGCGCGAGCGCCTGGGGCTGCCGCCCCCGGAACGCCGCATCGGTCTTTCCGCCCACGACTTCGCCCAGGCCGCCTGCGCGCCGCAAGTGGTGCTGCTCAACTCCGAGCGTCGCGGCGGCGCCCCGGCGGTGGCGTCGCGCTGGCTGTGGCGTCTGCGGACCCTGGCGGGGGGCGCTGGCCTGGACTTGCCCGGCCGCCGGGACACGATCGCCTGGGCGCGAGCCCTCGACGCTCCGATGGATAACCCCCCCGATTCCCTGAAGACCGCGGCCCGGCCACGCCCGACGCCGCCGGTGGAGGCGCGCCCGCGCAAGCTCGCCGTCACCGCCGTGGAACGCTGGTTGCGGGACCCCTATGGCCTCTATGCCCGTGAAATCCTCAAGCTGCGGCCGCTGGACCGGCCCGACGAGCCGGTCGAGGCGCTGGCGCGCGGGAGCGCCATCCACAAGGCGTTCGAACGCTTCGCCTTGGAGCATCCGGACGAGCTGCCGGCGGGCGCCGAGGGGTTGTTCGCCGCCCTGCTGCTGGAGGAACTCCGCCGGGCGGGAATGCGCGAGGCGAGAATGGCGCGGGAACACGCCCTGGCCGCCAATGTCGCGCCCTGGGTGATCGATTTCGAGCGCCGCCGCCGGCCCGGCGCGCGGCTGATCGTAGAGAGCCAGGGCGAACTGGCCTTCGACGCGCCGGGGGGGCGCTTCACCCTCACGGCCAAGGCCGACCGGATCGAGGCGCGCGGCGCCGGCGCCGACATCCTGGACTTCAAGACCGGCCAGGCCCCCAGCGCCAGGCAGGTGCGGGCGGGGCTATCCCCCCAGCTGACCCTGACCGGCGCCATCCTGGCCGAAGGGGGGTTTTCCGAACTGGGGCGGTTGGATCCGGGCGACCTCCTCTACGTCCGGGTCAGCGGTGGGCGCACCCCTGGACGCGAGGAGTCGCGGGGGGCCGGCGAGGCGGCCGATCTCGCCGCCCAGGCCCTGGCCGGCCTCAAGCGCCGGGTGTTCCTCTTCGATGATCCGGCCACCGCCTATCCCTCCTGGGCCGCGCCACAGTTCATCGGCCGCTATGGCGGCGACTACGACCACCTGGCTCGTCTTTGGGAATGGCATGTGATCGGCGACGGCGAAGGGGAGGAGGCTTGAGGTGAGGGCGTCGATCCAACCCCAGACCCTGGCTTCCGACCCCCGCGCGTCGGTGTTCGTCGCCGCCAACGCCGGCTCGGGCAAGACCTCGACCCTGGTCAAGCGTGTCGCCCGCCTGCTGCTCGCCGGCGCCCGGCCCGAGGCCATGCTCTGCGTCACCTACACCAAGGCCGCGGCGGCGGAGATGCAGCGGCGCCTGTTCCAGCAACTGGGCGCCTGGGCGGTGATGGGCGACGAGGGGTTGAACCTGGAGCTTGCTGGCATCGACGAGGCGGGCCGAGAGCTGCCACAGGCCCGGCGCCTCTTCGCCCGCGCCCTGGAGACGCCCGGCGGACTGAAGATCCAGACCCTCCACGCCTTCTGCGACACGCTGCTGCGGCGGTTTCCCCTGGAAGCGGGGGTTTCGCCGGGGTTCACGGTGCTGGAGGACGCCGCCGCCGCCGAGGTCTCGGCTCGGGCGCGGGACGATGTGGCGGCCCTGGCCCTGGCCGACACGGGCGGGCCGGTGGGCCGGGCCTACGCCCATTTCTCGGTCGAACTGGACTGGGGCGCGTTCAACCTCATGTTCGCCGCCTTCGAGGCCAGGCGCGCGGCGATCGGGGCCTATGTGACCTCGTGCGGGGACGCCGGCGCGGACATCTGGCGGCGATGCGGCTTCGATCCCCCCGCCACCCGCGCGGGCATCGAGGCCGAGGCGCTGGGGCGCATGCGCTGGGTTGCGTGGAAACGGGCGGCGCGAGCCCTGGCGCGGGGGACCGGCAAGACTGACCAGGCCCTCGGCGGCGCCATGATGGCGGTCGAGGCGGGGGCGCCCTTCGCGGACATCTGGGCGGTCTTTTCCACCAGGAGCGGGACGCCCAGGGCCAAACTCGGGACCCAATCGATCGACGCGGCCGTGCGCGACTGGCTGGTCCAGGAACAGGCCCGCCACGCGGAGACCCGCGATCGGCTCACCGCAGCCACGGTGGCGGAAGACACCGTCCACGCCCTGACCCTCGCGATCGCCTACGCCGAACTCTACGAGGGGGCCAAGGGCGAAAGAGGCGCCCTCGATTTTGGCGACCTGATCGCCCGCGCCCATCATTTGCTGACGGCGCGCGCCGACGCCGCCTGGGTGCTCTACAAACTGGACGGCGGGATCGAACATGTCCTGCTGGACGAATCGCAGGACACCGCGCCGGCGCAGTGGGACATCCTGCGCGCTCTCACCGCCGAGTTCTTCAGCGGCGCGGGCGCCGGGCCGGCTGGCCGCACGGTGTTCGCGGTCGGGGACGAAAAGCAGTCGATCTTCTCCTTCCAGGGCGCGGCGCACGAACGGCTGGCGGTCGAGACCAAGGCCTTTGGCGACCTGGTCACCGGCTCGGGCGAACGCTTCTTGCCGGTGGCGCTCCTGGAGAGCTGGCGCTCGGCGCCGGAGATCCTCGCCTTCGTGGACGCCGTCTTCGCGGCCCCCGAGGCCCTGGCTGGCCTGCGCCAGGCGGACGGCGAGCGCGTGGTCGGTTTTCCGCTCAGCCATATCGCGACCCGCAACCCCGCGGGTTGCGTCGAACTTTGGCCGCCGGAGGCGGGTGAACCGGCCGAGGAGGCCGATCCCTGGGCCTCGGTGGACTCCGAACCCCCTAAAAGCGCCAACAAATCCCTGGCGCGGAGGATCGCCGGCGCCGTCGCGGGCATGCTCGCGCGCGGCGACGGGGTGCTGGATCGCGAGACGCGCGAGATGCGTCGGTGCGTGTTCGGCGACGTGCTCATTCTGGTACGGCGACGCAACGCCCTTTTCCATGAGATCATCCGCGCCCTCAAGCGCGAGGATGTGCCGGTAGCGGGCGCCGACCGGCTGAAACTCTCCGAGCACGGGGTGTTCGAGGATCTCATGGCCTTGGGGCGTTTCGCGCGCTTCGCGGGCGATGACCTGACCCTCGCCGGCCTCCTGCGCGGGCCCTTCTGCGAGGTCGACGAGGAGAGCCTGTTCGATCTGGCCCACGGGCGGGAGGGTTCGCTGTGGGGCGGACTCACCCGGCGCTCGGGCGAGCGGCCGGAATGGGGGGCGGCGAAGACCTTCCTAGCCTGGGCGCGGGAGGAGGCCGAGCGGACGTCGCCGTTCGATTTCTTCAGCCGGGTCCTGGGCCGGCTGGACGCCGAGGGACGCTCGATGCGCCAACGCATCCTCACCCGCCTGGGCGCCGAAGGCGAGGAGGCCCTGGACGCCTTCGTGGCCCAGGCCCTGGCCGCCGAGGAGCGCGGCGTGCGGGATCTGGAAACCTTCCTCGCCGCCATGGCCGCGACGGATCTGGAGATCAAGCGCGAGCAGGACGAGGGCCATGCCCGCGGCGGCGGCGCCGTTCGGGTGATGACCGTCCATGGCGCCAAGGGGCTCGAAGCGCCCATCGTCATCCTGCCGGACACCACGACCCGCGCGATGTCCCAGGGTGGGCCTCTGCTGGACGCCGAGGCGGGCGGGTTCCTGTGGGCCCCGCGCAAGGCCGACGACTGCCCGGCATCGACCGCGGCGCGCGAGATCCGGGATCGGGCGACCGAACACGAGTCCGCGCGCCTCCTCTATGTCGCTCTGACGCGGGCGCGGGACCGCCTGATCGTCTGCGGCGTGGAGAGCCAGGCGTCGCGCTTCGAGCGCAGCTGGTACGACTATGTGCGGCGCGCCTTCGACGATCTGCCCATTCGCGCCTTCCACCTTCCTGGCGGAGGCGAGGGCTGGCGCTACGGCCTCGATCCGACGCCGGCCCTGGCGGCCGGCGAACCCCCGGCGTCGTCGGCGCCGCTTCCGGCCTGGGCCGCCGGCCTGGCGCCGGTCGAACCGGCCCTGGCCCGCTACGCCTCACCCTCGACTTTGAGCGAGAGCGCAAAGGAACCGGCCCCGTCGCCCTTGTCGGCGGTGATAGGCCTCGGCCGCTATCGCCGCGGCGACCTCATCCATCGCCTGCTGCAACTTCTTCCCGACCTGCCAACCGCCGACCGCCCCGCCGCCGCGCGCCAGTTGCTGGGGCGCGAACGCGACCTCGCCGACGAGCAGCGTGAGGAGATGGCCGGCGCCGCCCTGGCCGTCCTCGCCGACCCGCGCTTTACCGCCGTGTTCGGCCCCGGATCACGGGCCGAAGTCGCCCTCGCCGGCGCGGCGGCGCGGCTCCCGGCCGGCTTGGCCATCTCCGGCCGGGTCGACCGCCTGCTGGTCGAAAAGGATCGCGTCCTGGTCGTCGACTTTAAGACCAACCGCCCCGCGCCGCACCGGATCGAGGACGCGGACCCGGCGTACGTGCTTCAGATGGCGATCTACGCGGCCGTCCTGGCGGAGGTGTTCCCAGGCCGGGCGATCGAGGCGGCGCTGGTGTGGACGGACGGGCCCAGGCTCATGGCCGTGCCGGAGAACCTGATGCGGTCGGCCATAGAACGGCTGACCGAGACAGCGTGATCCGGCGAAGCCCCAGCCTGCGCTACGCCGACCTCGTCTCGTTGCCCGGCAGGACGAGCCGCATGTGCGGATACGGGATGACGACGCCCTCGGTGTCGAAGGCCGCCTTGATCCGCCGGTTGAACTCGCGCGATACGCCGGCGTCGGCGCCGGGGCGGGTCTTGATCCGGCCTTTCAGCTGCAGGCCGTTCTCCTTGAGGGTCTCGACCCCCAGGACATCGATGGGCGAGAGGATCTTGCCGCGGAAGTCCTCGTCGGCGGCGAGTTTGTCGCCCACCCGCCGCATGGCGGCCAGGGCGGCGTCGACGTCGGAGTCGTAGGAGATCTGCAGGTCGATGACGGCGTAGGAGAAGGTCTTGGTCTCGTTGTGGATCACCTGCGCCTCGCCGTAGGGGAAGACGTGCAGGGTGCCATCGAAGTCGCGCAGGCGGATGGTGCGCAGGGTCATCTGCTCGACCTCGCCCTTGCAGGTGTCGATGCGGACGGTGTCGCCCACCGAGACGATGTCCTCGATGATCAGGAAGAAACCGGTGAGCACGTCCTTGACCAGGCTCTGAGCGCCGAAGCCCACCGCGATGCCGGCCACCCCGGCGCCGGCCAGCAGAGGCCCGATTTTCACCCCCAGTTCCGAGAGCAGCATCATCGCGCCCATGACCACGATCACGGAGCGCAGCATGCCGCCCAGCAGGGGCGAGAGGGTGCGAAGCTGCGCCGCCCGCCGCGGGTCGCGGGCGTTGGCGGCGAGCCGGGTCATCGTCCTGCGCACCGCCAGGCCCGTCACCTCGAAGGCCGCGACGAAAATCACCGCCAGCAGGGCAAGCCGTCCGACGACCCGGATCAGGCCGCGGCCGGCGGCGCCGCCCGACCAGGCCAGCGGGTCGAAACCCCAGATACCGAGGACCGCATAGGCCGCGCCCGCCGCCAGGGCGAGCTTGGTGATCGCCCATCCCAGGCGCAGGGCGCTCGAAGACCTAACCTGGTTTGCGGTTTCTTCCCGGGGCAGGCGGCGCAATCCCACCCGCAGAAGCCGATGCAAGGCCACGCCGGCGCCCAGGGCGATGGCGAGCGCCAGGCCGGAGAGGATGAGGTTGAGAACGATCTCCCCCAAGCTCAGGGCGGCCAGGCGATGAACGGCGCCTTGGGTGAACCGCACGATGCCGTCGGCTGAGGTGGATACTGACAAAATCATGGCTCCGGGATTTGGCGCCCGATTTGCGCCTCGCCCCCGCCAGACCCTGGGTCAAACGGCCTCGGGCCATCGGCGTTCCGCACGCGAACTCTCGGCGGCGCCAGAAAAACTTCAAGGGTGAGCGCGTGTCGACAGGGCAATCGGCGGTTGACGGCGCGCGTGGGCGGCCTACATGGCCAAGTCCATCCTCTCGTTAAGGAAAGAATCGCCATGAGCACGGTCGCGGTTACCGACGCCAGTTTCGAAGCCGATGTCCTCAAATCGGCCAAGCCGGTGCTGGTGGATTTCTGGGCCGAATGGTGCGGGCCGTGCAAGCAGATCGGGCCGGCGCTGGAGCTGATCGCCGACGAGCTGGACGGGGCGGTGACCATCGCCAAGCTCAACATCGAGGAATCCCCCACCACGCCCTCGCGCTACGGCGTGCGCGGCATTCCCACCATGATGCTGTTCAAGGACGGCCAGATGACTTCGATGAAGGTCGGCGCCATGCCCAAGCAAAAGATCCTCGACTGGCTGGCCGAGACCGGGGTCAAGGCCGCCGCCTAGGCGATCACCGAAATACCCGCATCTCCGGCGCGCAGCCACCCCACCTGGGCGGCGGCGTGGAAGCCTCGGGCGGTCAGGAGAGACAGCACCTCGCCCGCGCGGGCCTGTTCAACGGCGATGAGCAGGCCGCCGCTGGTCTGGGGATCGCAGAGCACCTCCCTCCTCCAGTCGGGAACGCCGGGCGCCACCCTCACCGCCTCGGCGTAGGTTTCCCAGTTGCGCCCCGCCGCCCCGGTGCGGATTCCGGCCCGCGCCAGGGCCTCGACTCCGGCGAGGAGCGGCGCGCGGGCGGCGTCGATATCGGCGTGAAGCCCGGCGCCCCGGCACATCTCCAGGGCGTGACCGATGAGGCCAAAGCCAGTGACGTCGGTGAGGGCGTGGACGCCCTCGAACCCGGCGAGCTCGGCGCCGACCGCGTTCAGCTGCGTCGTGGACGCCACCAGGGCCTCGTAATCCCCGGCCTCCAGGCGCCCCTGCTTGAAGGCCGCGCTCAGCACCCCGACCCCCAGGGGCTTGGTAAGGATGAGGGCGTCGCCGGCCCTCCCGGCGCTGTTCTTCAGGATCTGGTCCGGGTGCGCCAAGCCCAGGGCTGCCAGGCCGTAGATCGGCTCGGCGCTGTCGATGGAATGGCCGCCGGCGACCGGTATCCCCGCCGTCGCGCAGACGCAGGCGCCGCCGGCCAGGATCGCCCGGATCGCCTCCACCGGCAGCTTGCCCACCGGCATGCCGACGATGGCCAGCGCGAGGATCGGCCGGGCGCCCATGGCGTAGATGTCAGAGAGGGCGTTGGTCGCGGCGATGCGCCCAAAATCGAACGGGTCGTCGACGATGGGCATGAAGAAATCGGTGGTCGCCACCAGAGCCTGATCCGGATTCAGGCGCCAGACGGCGGCGTCGTCGGCGGTTTCGGCCCCCACCAGCAGGTCGGGGAAGGCCGCGCCGGCGGGCATGCCCGCGAGGATATCGCGCAGGACCGCGGGCGAGAGCTTGCAGCCGCAACCTCCTCCATGGGCGAGGGAGGTCAGGCGAACGGGCTCCGAGGGCGCGGTGGTCACGGCGTCACGCCCCCGTCGCCCAACAGACCCAGGATTTGGGCCACCGCCGCCTCTTGGCCGCCGGCGTCCAGAGACCCCATCTCGATCACCCCCAGCCTGGGCCGGTCCGCCGCGCGGGCGGAGCGTTCATAGGCCGGGTCATAGTGGGTTTCGATCAGCTCCAGGGCCAGGGCCTCGAAGGCGCCGGCGCGGACCAGGTCACGCCATTTCGCCAGCCGCTTGGCCCCATGGCGACCCGGCAGCTTGACCAGGGTCGCCGCCAGAGCGGCCGGATCGGTGGCGATGTCGCCATAGGCGCCGACCAGATAGCGGGCGCGCTGGGCGGCGGCGGCGCGCAGCTCGATGCGCGGGGCGCCGGTCATGGCCTTCCACAGGGTCGGTGGAATCATCCGCTCGCCGACCTTGCTCGACTCGGCCTCGATCACCACCGGCAAGGCGGAGTCGAGCCCGTCCAGCGCGGCCAGGAGGCGGGTCTCGAACAGCTTCTGGCTCGGCTGGGGCCGGCCCGCCAGGGCGCCGAAGAGCGAGCCGCGATGGCCGGCGAGCCCCTCAAGATCCAGGGCCTGAACACCCAGGGCCGCGAGCCGGCCCAGGATCTCGGTCTTGGCGCAGCCGGTGCAGCCATCCAAGAGGACGACGCGCAGACCCGGCTCGGCGTCATAGAGGGCGCCGGTGACATGCCGCCGCCAGGTCCGATAGCCGCCGGCGATCACCGTGGCCCGCCAGCCGATCTGGGAGAGCACCGTGGCCATGGCGTTCGACCGCATCCCGCCGCGCCAGCAATAGATCAGGGGCGCGTAGGAACCGGGCTTCTCCTTCAGCGCGCCTTCCAGATGAGCGGCGATGTTCCGCGCCACATGGGCCGCGCCGATCCGCCGCGCCTTTAATCGCGAGTCCTGGACATAGATCGTCCCCACTTGCGCGCGCTCGGCGTCGGTCAGGACCGGCAGGTTCACGGCGCCCGGGATGTGGTCCAGCGCGAACTCCGCCGGGGTGCGCACGTCGATGATCTCGTCGAAGGCGGCGAGGCTGGCGCGGTCCAGGGTTTCGAGGATGTCGGCCATGCTCGAAACCTAGCGGGTTTTCGCGTTAGAGGGGGGTTTTCGAGTTCGAGGAGCGGACGCGCCGTGGCGGGAAGTCAGGACTATGTGGCCGATCCGCGCAACGACCGCGCCTTGGTGTGGCTGAACGGCGACCTCGCGCCGCGCGAAGCGGCCAAGGTTTCCATCTTCGACGCGGGCTTTTCCATGGGCGACGGGGTGTGGGAGGGCCTTCGCCTGCACAAGGGCGCCCTGCTCTTCGTGGAAGCGCACCTGGACCGCCTGTTCGCTGGGGCGGCGGCGATCGGGCTTGCCGTCGGCCTGGACCGCGCCGGCGTCGAAGCGGCCCTGCGGCGCACCCTGGAGGCCAACGCAATGACCGACGGCGTCCATCTGCGCCTGATGGTCACCCGGGGCCCAAAGGCGACCATCAACCAGGATCCGCGCAACGCCCTGGGACGGCCGACCGTGGCGATCACCGCCGAATACAAGGCGCCGTTGGCGGAGGTGGCGGGCGCGGGCCTTGCGCTCCACACCGTCTCGGTCCGCTGCACGCCGGCTCATATGTTCGACATGCGCCTCAACTCCCACAGCCGGCTCAATCTGATCACCGCCCTGCTGGAGGCCATCGCGGCGGGGGCGGACGAGGCCCTGATGCTCGACCCGGCGGGGTTCGTCTCCAGCTGCAACGCCACCAATGTCTTCTTCGCGCGCGGCGGGGCGGTGTTCACCTCCAAGGGCGACTATTGCTTCAATGGGATAACCCGGGGCCATGTGATCGACCTGTGCCGCGCCCACGCCATCCCAATCGCCCTGACTGATTTCACGGTCGAGGAGGCGCGGGGCGCCGACGAAGCCTTCGTGACCGGCACCCTGGGCGGGATCACCCCGGTGCGCCGGATCGACGGGAGCGTCCTACCCGCCTGCCCCGGGCCCCTTACGCGCCGGATGAGAGATCTCTACGCCGCGCTGATCGACGCCGAGGCCGCGCGGCCGTGACCGAGCCGTTGCGCATCGCCATGTGGTCGGGGCCGCGCAACCTCTCCACCGCCCTGATGCGCGCCTTCGAGAACCGCCGCGACGCCGCCGTCATCGACGAGCCTTTCTACGGCGCCTACCTGGCCATGACGGGCGCCCGCCATCCCCTGCGCGAGCGGGTGCTGGCGACCCAGTCGACCGACGCGGCGGCGGTGGTGGAGACCCTGTTGGGGCCGGTCCCCGGCGGACGGGCGATCTTCTACCAGAAACACATGACCCACCACATGGTCGCGAGCATCCCCCGCGACTGGATGGCGCGCTGCCGAAATGCGTTTTTGATCCGCGCGCCGGAGGCCGTGCTCGCCTCCTACGCCGCAAAGCGCGACCGCCGGAGCCTGGAGGAGATCGGCTTCGTGACGCAGTGGGAACTCTTCGAGGCCGAGGCCGCCCGCCTGGGCGCCGCGCCTCCGGTGATCGAGGCTTCGGACATCAGGGCCGACCCGAGACGCGCGCTCACCGCCCTGTGCGCCGCCCTGGGCATCCCCTTCGACGCGGCCATGCTCCGCTGGCCGCCCGGATCCCGCCCCACCGACGGCGCCTGGGCCCCGGCCTGGTACGATGCCGTCGAGCGCTCCACCGGCTTCGCGCCTCCCGCCGCCGAGGCGACGATGGACGATCTGGACGCCGCCTCGCGGGCGATCGCGCAGGCTGCGAGGCCCTACTACGAGCGGTTGGCGCGATATGCGCTGCGGTCCCTCATCGCTTCGGGATCACCGGCGCCGTGACCGGCGGGGCGTCTTCCCAGCCGCCGCCCAGGGCCTGGAAGACCGCGACCTGGTCGGCGCCGATCGCCTGGTCGGAGAGCGCGACCGCCTGGTCGGCGGCGACCGCGGTTGCCTGGGCCTGGAGGAGGTCGAGGGAGCTGGCCACTCCGGCCTGGGTTTGGATGCCGACGAGGCGCAGGGCCTGGTCGGCGTGGCCTTGGGCCGCGGCCAGGGCGGTGTGGTGGTCCAGTTCGGCGGCGTAGGTCGCCAGCGCCTGTTCGGTTTCTTGCAGGGCCGTGAGGACCGTGGCGTCGAAGGCGGCCAGGGCGGCGGAAGCCTGGGCGGTCGTCTGCTTCACGCGCGCCCGCGCCACCAGGATGTTGGGGAAAGTCCAGCTGATCAACGGGCCCAGGCCGTAGGACACCGCGGAAGCGTCGAACAGGCCACCGATCCGGCTGGCGAAGCTGCTCACCGATCCTCCCAGGCTCACGGTCGGGTAGAGGTCCGCCGCCGCGACCCCGATGCTCGCGGTCGCCGAGGCCAGCGCTCGTTCGGCCGAGCGCACGTCGGGACGGCGGCGCAGGAGCGCCGCGCCGTCGCCCACCGGCAGGGGACGGGTGAGGATGGGCGGAATCTGGCAGGCCGAGGCCGCCGCCGGAACCTGCGCCGGCGTCGCGCCGATCAGGGCGGCGAGGGTGAAGAGGGCCGCCCGGCGCTGACCTTGCAGGGGCGGGATCGCCGAGCGGGCCTGTTCCAGCAGCGCCCCTTCGCGCTCCACCTCGAAATCGGAGAGAGCGCCCGCGTCGCGCTGGCGCACGGTGATGTCATAGGTCTGCTGGACCACCGCCAGGGAGCGGCGAGCGACGGCGATCTGGAGGCCATAGCCGCAGATATTGGCGTAGGCGCTGGCGGTCTCGCCCGCCACGGTCACGCGCACGGCGTCCTCGGTGTCGGCGGTGGCCTCCACATTGGCCCCGGCCGATTCGATCGCGCGCCGGACGCGGCCGAAAAGATCGATCTGGTAGGAGGCGGCGAAGCCGGCCGCGTAGGTCAGGCCCGCGGTCGATCCGAGCGTCGTCTGCCCGAACACCGTCTGCCCGGCCGAACGGCCGTAGGTGGCGCCTGCGGTCAAGGCGGTGGTGGGATAGCGGCCGGCCCGGGCCTCTTCCAGCAGGCCCTCGGCATAGGCGAGGTTGGCCGCCGCGACCTTGAGGTCCTTGTTCTGGGTGAGGGCGCGCTCGACCAGATTGTCCAGCACGGGATCCTGGTAGAGCCGCCACCAATGGCGCGGCAGGGGCTGGCCCGCGGCGGAGGCGGGGACGGCGGAGACGAAAGGCCCGGCCGCCGAGGCCGGCGTCGCCGGGGTGCGATAGCGCGGCCCGACCACGCAGCCGGCCAGAACCAGACCGAGCGCCGCGACACGCGCGGTCGCGCCCATGCGCGCGGCGAGGGTCATGGCGCGTCGG
>JBBQGZ010000047.1:0-16174 GCA_038323535.1 Caulobacterales bacterium | reverse complement strand
GAACTGTGGATGGGCGACCAGCGCGAAGGGCTCGACACCCTGCGCGATTACTATCTGCAGCGGGTCCGCCAGAGCGGGGTGGTCGAGCCGGGCGCGCGCTGGTTCACCGACAAGATGCCGCTCAACGAGATGCACCTGGGGCTGATCGCGCTGCTCTTCCCCGCCTCGCCGATGATCCACGTCCTGCGCCATCCCCTGGACGTGGTGCTGTCGGTGTTTTCCAACCAGCTGACCCACGGCTTCTACTGCGCCTATGATCTGGAGAGCGTGGCGCGGCACTACGCCCTGGTGGCCGAACTTGTGGCCCACTACCGCGGCGAGATGGCCCTGCGCTATCTGCCGATCCGCTATGAGGACATCGTGGCGGACCAGGAGGCGAGCATCCGGCGGATGCTGGCCTTCATCGGCGAGGACTTCGACGAGGCCTGCGTCGATTTCCACCACAACCGGCGCTACGCCCGCACCGCCAGCTACGCCCAGGTGACCGAGAAACTCTATGACCGCTCGCGCTTCCGCTATCGCCGCTATCTGGACCAGCTGGCGCCGGTGATCCCGATCCTTAAGCCGGCCATGGACCGGCTGGGCTATACCGTCGAGGGCCTGGAGGCCGCGGCATGAGCGTCACCGCCAGTCTCCCGGGCGCCCCGAACCCGACCACCGAACTGCTCCGGCTGGCCGACGAGCACGACCAGGCCGGGCGGCTGGACGAGGCCCAGGCCTGCCTCGAACAGGTGCTCGCCCAAGCGCCCGACGACGCCCACGCGACCCACATGATGGGGGTGATCACCTATCGGAAGGGCCGGTGGGACGAGGGGGCGCGGCTGATGGAGCGCTCGCTCACGCTCGGCGCGCCCCGGCCGCTCTATCTGCGCAACCTTTGCGAAGTCTATCGCACCCTGGGCCGCTACGACGAGGCGCTGGAGGCGGGGCGCAAGGCGGTGGCCGGCGACCCGGCCGATCCGGTCGCCCAGGTGAACCTCTCGGTGCTGCACTACGAACGGGCCGAGCCGGCGGAGGCGATCGCCTGCGCCGAACGGGCCCTCAAAGGGCATCCGAGCCTGCCGGGCGCCCACTTCGGCCTCGCCGAGGCCCTGCTCCTCACGGGCGAGTTCGAGAGGGGGTGGGAGGAATACGAATGGCGCTTCAAGCTCGCCGGCGTACCCGCCCTAATGCCCAAGGCCGATACGCCGCAGTGGGACGGACGGCCCCTGCTGGACGGGCGCCTGCTGCTGATCGCCGACCAGGGCTTCGGCGACTGCATCCAGTTTTCCCGCTACATCCCCTGGGCGGCGGAGCGGTGCCGCGAGGTGGTGGTGGCGTGCTCGGCCGAGCTTAGGCCGCTGATCGGCCAGCTTCCCGGGGTGGCGACGATGTTCGACCGCTGGGAGGCTTCGCCGGCGGCGCAGGCCTATCTGCCGTTGAGCGGGCTGCCCAGGCTTCATGGCTCGCGGCTCGGGACCATCCCGTGGCCCGGGCCGTATCTGAAGGCCGACCCGGCGCGGGCCGGCGCCTGGGCCGCGCGGCTGGACGCCCTCTGCGCGCCGGGCGACCGGAGGATCGGCTTGGCGTGGGCCGGGCGGCCGACCCACCGCAACGACCGCAACCGGTCGATGAGCCTCAAGGCCCTGGCGCCGATCACGGAGGTGGGCGGGATCACCTTTGTCTCGTTGCAGAAGGGCCCTCCCCAGGCCCAGGCGGGCGGCTATTTCGGGGCCGCGCCGCTGATCAACCTGGGCCCCGAGATCGCCGACTTCGCCGATTCCCTGGCGATCATCGAGGGGCTCGACCTGGTGATCACGGTCGACACCGCCGTCGCCCATCTGGCGGGGGCGGCGGGCAAACCGGCGTGGATCCTGCTGCCCCACGCCAACGACTGGCGCTGGCTGCAGATGCGCGACGACACCCCCTGGTACCCCACCGCCCGCCTCTTCCGCCAACCGGCGGACCGGCGCTGGGACACGGTGACGGAGAGGGTGGCGGGGGCGCTTTCCGAGCATTTTCCCTCCCTACCGTCATCACCGGGCGCCAGTCCCGGTGATCCATGAACACGGCTTTCGGAGTGGCCACGCCCGGCGCGGCCATGGCCCGCGCGGGGAACCTCGCCCCCTCTACCGTCATCACCGGGCGTCAGTCCCGGTGATCTATGAACGCCTTCCGTGAGGTGGCCGCGCCCGGCGCGGCCAGGGCATCCACGGTGTTCATGGGTGGCCGGGACTTACGCCCGGCCATGACGGAAGGGGGAGGAGGGGATTTACGTCAACTGGAGGTAGAGGTCGTCCCATCCGGGGTTGTCGCGCTCGATGAGGTTGAGCTTCCAGTCGCGCTTGTACTTCTTCAGGGACTTCTCCCGCTGGATGGCGCCGACGATCGTCTCGTGCTGCTCGAACCAGACCAGCCGGTGCAGGCCATATTTCGCCGTAAAGCCGGGAACCTGATGCTCTCGATGCTGGCCGACTCGGGCGATGAGGTTGGCGGTGACGCCGATGTACAACGTCCCATGCTTGCGATTGGTCAGCATGTAGACGGCGATGAACGGGCGACGGACCACTCTACCTCCGCCGCATGTCCCTCAATATCTCCCGGGCGGCGTTGTGGCCGGGGGCGCCGGTGACGCCGCCGCCGGGGTGGGTTCCGGCGCCGCAGAGGTAGAGGCCGCCGACGGGGGCGCGGTAGGCGCCGTGCCCTAGCACCGGGCGGGCGGAGAAGAGCTGGTCGAGCTCCAGCTTGCCGTGGAAGATGTCGCCGCCGACCAGGCCGAAGGTCCGCTCCAGGTCGAGCGGGCTGAGGGCCATTCGACCGAGCACCGAGGCCTTGAAGCCGGGGGCATGGCCCTCGACGGTGTCGATCATCAGGTCGGCGACGGCCTCGCGATGGTCGTCCCAGAAGCGGCCGTCGGAGAGTTTGGGCTGGACGTGCTGGCAGAACAGGCTGGCCACATGGCGGCCGGGCGGCGCCAGGCTGTCGTCCAGGGTGGAGGGGATCAGCATCTCGACGATCGGGGCCCTGGACCAGCCGAAGGCGCGGGCGTCGGCGTGGGCGCGGTCCATATAGGCGAGGCTGGGAGCCATGATGATGCCGGCGGTGAGGTGATCGCCCGCCTCCGGCAGGCACGAAAAGCGCGGCAGCTCCGACAGCGCGACATTCATGCGGAAGGTGCCTGAGCCGCTGCGGTAGCGCTCGATCCGTTCACGGAAGTCGGCCGGCAGGACGGCGGGATCGATGAGTTGCTGGAACAGCAACCGGGAATGGAGGTTCGAGACGACGATCCGTGCACGGAGGGTCTCGCCGGCCTGCGTGACCACGCCCATCGCGCGGCCCTTGTCGACCAGCACCTCGCGCACCGCGGAATCGGTGGTGATTGTGACGCCCTTGGCGGCGCAGGCCCGGGCCATAGCCTGGGTGATCGCGCCCATGCCGCCGATGGCGTGGCCCCAGGCCCCTTTTTTTCCGTTCACCTGGCCAAAGACGTGGTGCAGCAGGACATAGGCGGAGCCCGGTGTATAGGGGCTCGCATAGTTGCCGACCACGGCGTCGAAACCGAGCACGGCCTTGATCGGGGCGCTTTCGAACCAGCCGTCGAGCCAGTCGCCGGCCGACTGGGCGAAGAGGGCCAGAAGGTCGCGCTTGGCGGTCAGGTCGAGGCCGCCCAGGCGCCGCCCCAGCGCCCCGGCCCTGATCAGTTCGGGCAGGGCCGCGCGCCAGCCGCCCTGGCTGAGGTTGGGCGGGGTCTCCAGCACGATGCCGCGCAAGACGTCGGCGATCGCGTCCAGGCGCTCGCCATAGGCGGTGAGGCGCTCGGCGTCCTTGGCGGAGAATTTCGCCACCTGGGCGGCGGTGCGCCCCTCCCCGGTCAGGAGGTAGTCGGTATCGTTCAGGGGCAGGAAGTTGGCCGCCTTGCGCTCGACGATGCGCAGGCCGTGGCCGTGCAGGTCGAGGTCGGCGATGATCTTGGGATTGAGCAGGCTGACGGTGTAGGCGGCGACGGAGTTGCGAAAGCCGGGGTGGAATTCCTCGGTGACCGCCGCGCCGCCCACGACGCCGCGCCGCTCCAGCACGGTGACCTTCAGGCCGGCCCGGGCCAGGTAGAAGGCGCAGACCAGCCCGTTGTGCCCCGCTCCGATGATCAGGGCATCGGCGTCGTTTCCACCCTTGGCCATGGCGCCGTCATAGAGGAGGGCGCCCTCACGCGTCCAGGAGCTGGAAGCGAAGGTCCATGTTGGCCCCGGTCATCACCTGGCGCGCGAGGCCGTAGAACTCGCCGGCGCTCTCGCTGAGCGGGCAATGGGCCACCACCTCCACGCGCACCGGGCCACCGCTGTACTCTGGCCAGACAGCGCGGATCTGGCCGGTTTCGACGAAGGCGATCTGGGCGTTTAGCTTGTCGCGCAGGGCGGCCAGGTGACGCCGGTCCTCCGGCGGCCGCCAGGACAGGGGATCGCACACCACCAGGACCGGGATGTCCTCGTCGTCGTCGAGATAGATGTAGTCGACCAGATCGGTCTCGAGCACGGACATGGGCGCCCCCCTTCAAACGAATCGACCCTCGCAGGGTTAGCCCAAGTCGCGCCGAACGCCTCGTTGGCAGGGGGCGGGGACGGCTGCCAGGGAGGTGGGGCGCCCTCCCTCCCCTTCTGGGGAGGGACGATCGCGAAGCGATCCGGGTGGGGAAGTGTCGTGAAACCCGCGAGGCTCGGGATGATCCAGACAGCCCCACCCCGGCCTTCGGCCGGCCCTCCCCATAAAGGGGAGGGAGGAATTTAGGCGCTTCCAAAGGCCTCCTCGAACAAATCCATCATCGCCGCCCAGGATCGGCGGTCGCTGGGTTCGTGGTAGGCGAAGCCGGGGCGGTTCAGGGCGCCGACGTTCGGGTTGGTGAAGCTGTGGCCGGCGCCGCCGTAGAGGTTCATCCGCCAGTCGACCTTGCCGTCGTTCATCTCCTGTTCGAAGGCCAGGCGCTGTTCGGGGGGGATGATCGGGTCGTCGGCGCCGATGCAGACCAGGACCTTGGCGCGGATGGCCGAGGCGTCCTGGGGCCGCGCCGTGGCCAAGCCGGAATGGAAGCCGACGATCGCTTTCAGGTCGGCCCCCGAGCGGCCGAGCTCCAGGGCGGTCGTGCCGCCGAAACAGTAGCCGATCGCGGCCAGGCGGGCGGCGTCGGTCTCCGGTTCGGCGACGAGGGCCGCGAGGGCGGCGGCGGCGATGCGCCGGATGCCGGCCGGGTCAGCCATCCAGGGGCCGAGCCTGCTCATCACCTGGCTGATGTCGGCCAGGGGCTGGCCGTCGCCGTAATAGTCCATGGCGAAGGCGGCGTAGCCGGCCTCCGCCAGCCGCCGGGCGATGGATTTGGTGTGATCGGTCAGGCCGCCGCCCTCCGGGGCCACCAGCACCCCCGGCCGCCGGCCCTGCCGGGCGTCGTCCACGGCGTAGGCGCCGACGTAGCGTTTGCCCTCGACGTGATAGTCCAGATCCCGGGTTCGCATGAAAATCCTCGATTTTTCACACCTCTCCCGGAGGGAGAGGGAGGGGCCCGCGCCCTTCGGCGTGGGAGGGTGAGGGATTAGGCCGTGGCGAGTTTTCGCACGGGGCGGCGGGCGTCGTAACCCCTCATCTTCCCACCCGCTTCGCGGGCGGGCCCCTCCTTCTCCCGACGGGAGAAGGGTCTTATATCGCACCCATGCCCCCTTCCAGCGCGACCGCCGGCGTTTCGGATGTTTCCGGCGCTTTTGTTCATGACCTCGCGCCCTCGCCGATGCTGTGGCGGCCGCACCGGCCGGCGCGGCCACAGAAGAGCGAGGGGGGGCGGCGGTTCGAGCTCACCAGCGACTATGCGCCGGCGGGCGACCAGCCGGACGCCATCGCCGAGCTGGTCGCCGGGATCGAGGCGCGGGAGCACGACCAGGTGCTGCTGGGGGTCACCGGCTCGGGCAAGACATTCACCATGGCCAAGATCATCGAGGCGACCCAGCGGCCGGCGCTGATTCTGGCGCATAACAAGACCTTGGCGGCCCAGCTCTACAGCGAGTTCAAGAGCTATTTTCCCAACAACGCCGTCGAGTATTTCGTGTCCTACTACGACTACTACCAACCCGAAGCCTATGTCGCCCGCACCGACACCTATATCGAGAAGGATTCCTCGCGCAACGAGCAGATCGACCGCATGCGCCACTCGGCCACGCGGGCGATCCTGGAGCGGGACGACGTGATCGTGGTCGCCTCGGTCTCCTGCATCTACGGCATCGGTTCGGTGGAGACCTACACCGCCATGACCTTCTCCCTGACGGTGGGCGAGGCGGTGGACGAGAAGCGGCTGATGGCCGACCTGGTCGCCCAGCAGTACAAACGCAACGACCAGGCCTTCGAGCGCGGGACCTTCCGCCGCCGCGGCGACACGATCGAAATCTTCCCCGCCCACTACGAGGACCGGGCCTGGCGGGTGATGATGTTCGGCGACGTGATCGAGGCCATCGCCGAATTCGACCCCCTGACCGGCAAGAAGACCGCCGACCTGCCGAGCGTGAAGGTCTACGCCAACAGCCACTATGTGACCCCCCGCCCGACCCTTCGCCAGGCGGTGGCCGCGATCAAATCCGAGCTGAAACCGCGCCTGGACTGGCTCACCGCCAGCGGAAAACTTCTGGAGGCCCAACGCCTGGAGCAGCGCACCACCTTCGATTTGGAGATGATCGAGGCGACCGGCAGCTGCGCCGGCATCGAGAACTATTCGCGCTATCTCACCGGCCGGCGCCCCGGCGAGCCGCCGCCGACCTTCTTCGAATACATCCCCGACAACGCCCTCCTCTTCGTCGACGAGAGCCACCAGACGATCCCGCAGCTGGGGGCGATGTACAAGGGCGACTACAGCCGCAAGTTCACCCTGGCCGAATACGGCTTCCGCCTGCCCTCCTGCCTCGACAACCGCCCGCTCAAGTTCGAGGAGTGGGAGGCGATGCGGCCCGACAGCCTGTTCGTCTCCGCCACCCCGGCCAAGTGGGAGCTGGAGAAGACCGGCGGGGTGTTCGTCGAACAGGTCATCCGCCCCACCGGCCTGATCGACCCGCCGGTGGAGGTGCGCCCGGTGTCGAAAGGCGGCTTCTCCCAGGTCGACGACGTGATCGACGAATGCCGCGCCGTGGCGGCCAAGGGCTATCGCACCCTGGTCACGGTCCTGACCAAGAAGATGGCCGAGGACCTCACCGAATATATGCACGAGCAAGGGCTGCGGGTGCGCTACATGCACAGCGACGTCGACACCCTGGAGCGGATCGAGATCATCCGCGACCTGCGCCTGGGGGCGTTCGACGTGCTGGTGGGGATCAATTTGCTGCGCGAGGGCCTGGACATCCCCGAATGCGGCCTGGTCGCCATCCTGGACGCCGACAAGGAGGGGTTCCTGCGGTCGGAAACCTCCCTGGTCCAGACCATCGGCCGGGCGGCGCGCAACGTCGACGGCAAGGTGATCCTCTACGCCGACTCGATCACCGGTTCGATGGAGCGGGCGATGGCCGAGACCGGCCGGCGGCGCGACAAGCAGGCCGCCTGGAACGAGGCCCATGGGATCACGCCGGAGAGCATCAAGAGCCAGATCAAGGACCTCCTCGCCACCCCCTATGAGCGCGGCGACCGGGTGACCATCGACGCGGGCGTCGCCGAGGACACGAGGCCCTTCCTCGGCTCCAACTTCCAGGCCACCCTGCGCGACCTGGAGGGTCGGATGCGGGCCGCGGCGAGCAACCTGGAGTTCGAGGACGCGGCGCGGCTGCGCGACGAGATCAAGCGGCTGAAGATGCTGGACCTGGAGTTCGCCAAGGACGCGATGGCGTAGGCCTGCCGCGGAGACTGCCCCCGCGCCCTAGGCCGGGAGGAGTTGGGCCGGATCCACCGGGATCTCGTAGTTGGACTCGATCATCCGCGCGACCTGTTGGGCCTGCCGCCGCAGGACCAGATGGATGTTCTTGAGCGGCCCGGCGCTGGCCGCCCAGTTCGCTTGCGGTCCGGCGGCCGTCGCCTTGGGATCGGGATTGCCGTCCAGGCCCGTATCCAGGCCGGTGAGGAGGGCGGCCTCGCCCATGCCGTCGAGTTCACGCATCGTGTCCAGGGCGGCGTTCAATTCGGCGACGCTGGGCGGCTTGGCGAGCACCCCGCCGATATAGACGATCTGTGAAAGCCCCAGGATGCCGAGCAGGGATTCGGGAATCTTGATCGTGGCGATGTCGCCGTAGTTGCGGATCAGCGCCAGGCCGACGACGAGGCTGAACAGGATGGTCTGAAACTTGTAGATGTCGAACTCCCGGCCGGTCGTGGCCAGTTCCCCCCAGCTGGCCAGGCCGCTGCCGCCGCGGGCGATCGGCAGCACGCCCTTGCCGACCAGCCACGACCAGTTTTCGAAGCTGAGCCGGTCCTTTCCCACCGACTGGGCTTGGGAGACCGCCGCGCCGATGGCCGAAATGCCGAGCAGGGGCAGGAGCGACAGCGAAATATCCGACAGCCGGCCGGAGGTGATCAGGGTGTAGAGGACGATGCCGGCCACGATCAGGCTGAAGTACAAGGCCTGCAGTTTTTGCGGGCTGGCCTGGTTGAGCGCGTTTCCAGTCAGGGCCACCGGGTCGAGCAACCGCACCGTGGTCACGCCCGTCGTCGCCTTCAGCGAAGGGTAGCGGACCGACAGCGGGTTCGGCCGCGCGCGAAGGTGACTGACGAAAGCGGCGGCCAGGACGTAGCAGAAGACCAGCAGGGCGACCACCGCCGCGGCCGCGAACGCCTGGTTGGCGGTGACCGCCTGGGTGACGCCCCAACCGCCGATCTGGTCCGGATGGGCCGGGTCACAGGTGACGGCGATGTAGGAATAGGACTCCCACAAAGCCGATCGCGGTCGCGGGACCTGGAAACGAATGAGCGAGCCGTCCGCCGGCGTCCCATCGGCCCCGGCTACCCTGGCCAGCTCGGAAACCGCGTCGAGCCGGCGCCAGGTGTCGGGATGGGCGAGGGGGTTTTGGTAAGGGGCCTGGAACAGCGCCGCGACCGGCTGGGCGCCGGCGCCCGGCACATGCCGAAATTCGAACATTGCCTGGGAGGCCCCCGGCAGGATGGGCGACCTGGGCGCGAGGGGGGTGGCGGTAAGGCGCGTGAGGTCGTTCGCGATGGTATCGTAAGGCCGGGCCACGCAATCGCCGGCGCGCGCCGCCGGGGCGCCGAGGGCCGCCAAAGCGACCAGGACGGCGACCCCGCCCGCGAGCCATCGCCCCTGCCTTAGCCTCACCGTCGATCCCTCCCTTGGGCTCAAATAGGGCTCGCGGCGGCGCCGATTGTCAATCTGAGCCGGCGGCGGGCAGGGTTTGGGCAGTTCCCGGGCAGGGTTCGGGCAGGTTTCGGGCAGGTTTTGGCAGTTTCCTGGCAGCCGGACGGCAGCCTCCTGGCCGCTTCCTGGCTGTCGCATGGCCGTCGCGACGCCGCCGAACCAGCCCGAAACCCCAAGGATTTCAATCCTCCCCCGCTTGCGGGGGAGGGGGACCGCGAAGCGGTGGAGGGGGCGGGGGACGGAGCGCGGGGGATTCCGGTCAAGGCGACGTCCTCGACTTCCGCCGCACGAATTGTTCCCCCGTTTACCCGCGTCCACCATGTATCGCATATTGCAATAATTTAACCCCCGCCCGTCAAGACGGCGGCGAGACAACAACATCGATGCGGCACGGTTTTCGGTCGACGATCTATTGAACGTCCCGGCTTCTGGCCGTACATGAGCGGTGCGGAGATGATCATGCCCGAACGGGCTCTCAAACCCCGGCGCGCCCGCGCCGAGCGGCTCGAAGCTCGGCTCACGACCGAGCAGAAGGGCCTCATCGAACAGGCCGCCGCGCTGCAAGGCCGGACGGTGACAGACTTCGTGTTGGCCAGCGTGCAGGACGCCGCCCGTCGGACGATCGAGGATCACCAGCGCCTGGATCTTACGGTGCGGGACCGTGAAGCCTTCGTGGAAGCGCTGCTCAACCCGGTCCCCGTCAACGAACATCTGCGCGAGACCATCGCGCGATATCGCCGGGTCACCGGCGTCTGAGCCCGGTGTCGGCGGTGTCGGAACCCGGTTTCAGGGTCGAACCGCTGGACTCCCGCCATCCGAGGGGCGCCTTTTCGAGCGGCGTTCCCGTCCTCGACCGTTATCTCCAAAGTCAGGCGGGGCAGGACGCGCGTCGAAGGCTCGCCGCGCCCTTCGTCATGATCGCGGCGGACGGAACCATAGCGGGCTACTACACCCTGTCGGCGACCGTCATCGAGGCGCCTGGCCCGCCGGCCGCCGTGCTGCGCAAGCTCCCGCGATACCCGCTCATTCCCGCCACCTTTCTGGGGCGGCTGGCGGTGGACCTTCGATGTCGCGGGCAAGGGATCGGCCGCCACCTGCTCGCGGACGCCCTCTTTCGGTCCCTGCGCAGCGAAATCGCCTCCTTCGCGGTGGTGGTCGACGCCAAGGACGAGGATGCGCTCCGGTTCTATCAACACCAGAGCTTTCTGCCTTTTCCCGACCATCCGATGCGGCTGTTCCGGCCCATGGCGGATATCGCGAGGCTGTTTGCGTAGGGCGGCCCAGCGACCCATCGAGTGCGAAAGCATGATAAGACGCGCGACACCGCCAACGACGGGTCACACGCGTCGTCATCCTGGCGGCGACGACTAAGAGAGGTCGTCGAGGCGGCATTGAACGATCACCGAGCGAGGATGACGCTGAGAAGCGAATAGGCGAGAAGGCAAGCCGGGACGCGGAGGAACAAGCCCATGACCCGGCTTTTCGCCGTCATTCGCGGCCATGGTCCAGGTTACGACCGCGCCCGGCCGCTGGAGGCGCAAGCGGACTGGCCTGCCCACGCCGCCTTCATGAATGCGCTCGAGGCCGAGGGCATCGCCCTGCTCGCCGGCCCGCTCTCGGACGCCGGGGAAGCCCTGATCATCATGCGGGCGACCGACGCCGAGGAGATCGAGCGCCGCCTCGCCGCCGACCCGTGGACCGCAAGCAAGACGCTCGTCACGACCCGCGTCGTCCCCTGGGACCTGCGCCTGGGGACGCTCTCCTGAGCCGGCGCGCGCCGCGGCAATGCAAGGGGCTCGGCGGTCAACTCCTGGGCCTGGCCGGCCGGCGCTGCCTGCGGGCGGCCGCCGAGGTGGGCGGCGTCATCCTGATCATCGACGCGAAGAACGACTGCGCGGCCAGATGGTACAAGGCGGTGTGCCCTAGGCGTTCATTGAAAGCTCAAAATCGCTAAACCACTGACAAAGATACTGTTTTCAGGCGCGAGCGAATGTGAGATGATCCATTCTCGCGCGAACGGAATGGTGGCCCCGTGCCCAAGTTCAAGGTGCTCTGCCGCGTCGACGCCTATGTCGACTACATCGCCAGGTCGAGGCGGAAGACGCCGACGAAGCCGCCGACTTGGCATGGGACAACGCCAGCGACTACGCGTGGGAAGAACAAGGTTCGGTCGAATTCGACGCGCGCGGGTATGTGACGCTCGACGCGAAGGAAAACGAGATCGACCACACGCGGCGCGGGTATTTTGGCTGACCCGCCGCTGAACCTCGGCTTCGAGGAAGCCGCGACCCTCTTCGTCAGCGCCGCGCAGAACGCACGCGTGTGGACGGAGCAATGGGCCGCGGCCTGGCTCTTCTGTCCCAACTGCGGCGCGGACAAGGTGAGCCAGTTTGTTGGCAATCGCCAGGTGGCTGACTTCTTCTGCGGTGTCTGTGTGGAGGAATACGAGCTCAAGAGTTCGAAGACGCGGTTCGGGCGGAAGGTTGTCGACGGCGCCTTCGGGTCCATGTGCGATCGCCTGGCTTCGAGCAACAACCCCAGCCTCATCCTGATGAACTATGATCTCGCCCGCTTCGGCGTGACCAATTTGTTCTTCATCCCGAAGCAATTCTTCGTCCGCGAGATCATCGAGGAACGCAGACCGCTGGCCTCGACAGCGCGACGCGCCGGCTGGGTGGGGTGCAACATCCTGCTGGGCGACATCCCCGAAGCGGGGAAGGTGTTCTTGGTGCGCGACCGCGAGTCGGTCCCCAAGGCTCATGTTCTGGAAAAGTGGCGAAGCACGCTGTTCCTGAAGGAGCAAGGCGTCGCCGCCCGAGGCTGGCTCATCGAGGTGATGAAGTGCGTCGATCTGATCGGCCGGCCGGAATTCACCCTGGACGACGTCTACGGCCAGGAGGATCGGCTCCATCGCCTCTATCCAGGCAACCGCCACGTGCGCCCGAAAATCCGCCAACAGCTGCAGGTGCTGCGCGACCGGGGCTATCTCGATTTCGTCGGGCGGGGCCGCTATCGGCTGCGGTTCAGCGAATAGGGACCACCGGCGGGCGGACGTCCCGTCCGCCAGCGACGCCGGCCCCGCGCTGGGGAGGGGTTCACTCGTCGCGGGCGAGACGCCCGCGCTCCGAGGGTAGGCCCCACGAACTGCGATCATTGATCACCGGGACTGACGCCCGGTGATGACGGAGAAGGAGGGGGTGGCCGGTCCTCCTACAGCGTCACAGATCCGCGCCCTCACCCCCGCCGAAGCGGCGGAGGCGTTTGACGCGGTGTTTCTGATAGGCGGCGATCTCGCGGGACAGCGGGGCGCGGGGACCCCATCGCAGGTGGGTGATCGAAACGTAGAACTCCCGGTCGCCGCCGGCACCTTCGAGGTCTAGCCGGCACACGATGCCGCCTAGGTCGCCGGCGTCCCTGACACCCAGGATGCGGCAAGGCCGCTCGCCGGCGAATCCGGGCGCGGTTTCGCGAAGGGTCGCGGCCAGCTCGGGCGTCGGCCTAGCGGTGAGCGGAAGCGCGCGCGAAAGCTTGGCGAGCAGGCGTTCGGCCTGGATGGGGTTGTCGATCATGGGCGTCGTCGGTTTGGTGGGCGGAAGGTGAGGATGTGCGAGATTCGGCCCGGCGCGCAATTGGTCGGCGCGCGCCGGTTGCGCGCCCTGCTAACCCGTTGCCGCCGCCTCGCGATTGTGTTGAGATGGCGGCAATTCCGAGGCGAGACCCCCCGGGCGCTGGGTCCGGGCTCGCCGGTTGCCTGAGGGGACACGCCATGAACGTCAACATCACCGGTCTGCCGGGCGCGCACGGCACGGATGGCACCGGCGCGGCGCCCGACGGCGGCAACGGCGGCGCGGGCCAGGCGGTCAACGCCCTGGCCAACAGCAAAGTCGACCTCGACAACAGCGCGACGGGCACCGGCGGGGTCGGCGGATCCGGCGGCAATGGCGCGGTGGGCGGCGACGGCGGAGCCGGAGGGGCCGGGGGCGCGGCCAAGGCCACGGCCACCACCATCGCCAACTCGTCCAGCGCCACCACCGCCACGGCGGTGGCCAACGGCGGGACCGGCGGCAATTCGGGCAGCGCCGGCTCGGGCGGCGTGGGCGCCAGGGGCGGGGCCGGCGGCGCGGCCACCGCGAGCGCCAGCGACACCAATTCCGGCGGCAACACCACGGCCAGCGCCTCGGCCTTCGGCGGGACCGGCGGCCAGGGACTCGACGCCGGCCACAATGGCGGGGCCGGCGGCATCGCCAGCGGCGTCACCGCCAATGCGGTGAGTTCCGGGGTGAGCGCCGGCGGAGGCTCCTCGGCCGCGGCCTTTGTCAACCAGGTCTCCGGGAACGGCGGGACCGGCAATAACGGCGCCAACGGCGGCGCGGGCGGCGACAGCACCGCCACCAATCAGGTTTCGGGCTCGACCAAGGGCGGCGCTCTCACGCTCAGCCAGAGCGCCGGGGGCGGAAACGGCGGCTTCAGCTTCGGCGGAACCGCCGGCGTGGCCGGGGCGGCGACCTCGTCCCTGACCTTCGACGACCTCAAGAGCATCAAGCAGAGCGCCTCGCTCACCGCCAATGTGGCCGCCACCGGCGGCATCGGCGGCTCGGGAACCAGCGGGACCAGCGGCGCGGCCGGCGGCGCGGCGACCGCCGTCGAGACCATCACCGGGGTGGGGACCGTCTCGATGAACGCCAGTTCCAGCGGCGGAACCGGCGGCTCGGCATCGTCGCTCGGCGCCGGCGGGGCCGGCGGGGCGGCCACATCGAGGGCGATCGGGGTCGGCGCGACCCTGAGCGTCACCGCCAACGCCTTCGGCGCGACCGGCGGATCGGCCGAAGGCACGGGCAACGTCGCCGGCAAGGGCGGCGCGGCCACCGCCAAGGCTGTCGCCACCGCCAGCGGCGCGGGAACCACCTCGGTGAGCGCCACCCAGAACGGCGGCGACGGCGGGACCGGCAACAATGTCGCCGGCGGCGGGGCGGGGGCGAGCAGCACCCTGACCAATGGGGTGAGCGGCTCGACCAACGGCGGTACGCTCAATCTTTCCCAGTCCGCCCACGGCGGCGCGGGTGGGTTCAGCTTCGGCGGCAAGGCCGGCGCGGCGGGGACGGCGACCTCCAGCCTGACCCTGGACGACACCCTGAGCGCCACCCAGAGCGCCGTCATCAACGCCTCCAGTTCCGCCACCGGCGGGGTCGGCGGGGGCGGGACCAACGGAACCAGCGGCGTCGCCGGCGGGGCCGGAACGGCGAGCCTCACCGTCACCGGCACGGGGGCCGTCAGCGGAGGCGTGGGCGCCTCCGGGGGGACCGGCGGATCGGCGAGCGCGGCCGGCGGCGCGGGCGTAGGCGGCGCGGCCTCGGCCACTGGCGTGGTCACCACCCTTGGGGCGGCGTCGATGAGCGCGAGCGCGTCCGGCGGGGCGGGCGGCAGTATCGGCAGCGGCGGGACCGGGCCGGCGGGGGGCAAGGCGACCGCCAAGGCCACCAGCACTGGGGCCGCCGCCAGTTCCTCGGCCACCGCCAATGGCGGGGTCGGCGGCGCGGGCGTGGGCGCGGGCAACGCCGGCGGAGCCGGCGGGGTGGCCTCGGCCACCGCCACGGCGACCGGGACCGGCCTGGGGACCACGACGGCGAGCGTTTCCCAGAACGGCGGCGCCGGCGGGACCGGCTTCGTCGGCGCCAACGGCGGGGCCGGAGCCGATAGCACCGCCGCCAATCAGGTCAGCGGATCCACCAACGGCTTCAGCCTCACCCTCAACCAGTCAGCCGTGGGCGGAAACGGCGGCTTGAGCCTGGGCGGCAAGGCCGGGGTCGGGGGCGCGGGCACGTCCACCCTGACCTTCGACGACACCTTGAACGCCAACGTCAGCGCTTCGCTGACGGCCAATCTGGGGGCCACCGGCGGCACGGGCGGGTCCGGAAACAGCGGCAGCGCCGGCGTCGCCGGCGGCGCGGCGACAGCCAGGGCGACCCTCACCGGCGAGCAGGCCGTCACCGGTAGCGTGGGCGCCTCCGGAGGGACCGGCGGGTCGGGATTTTCACTCGCCAACGGCGGCGCGGGCGGCGCCGCCACGGCCAAGGCGACGGCGACCGGCGTGACCGTCTCGGTGACCGCGGTTGCCAATGCCGGGAACGGCGGCTCGGCCCAGGGAGCGGGCTTCGTCGCCGGCAAGGGCGGGGTGGCCACGGCCGGCGCCACCGGAACCGCGAGCGGATCGGGGACGGCCTTCGTCACCGCCCTCCAGACCGCCGGCGCGGGCGGGACCGGCAACGGCTCTGCCAAGGGCGGGGCCGGCGGGTCCAGCAACCTCACCGACGCCGTGACCGGATCGACCCATTTCGGCACCCTCAATATCACCCAGGCCGCCAATGGCGGCGCCGGCGGCTTCAGCTTTGGCGGCGGGGCCGGGGCGGCCGGGACGGCGACCTCCAGCCTGACCCTCGACGACACCCTGAGCGCCGACAAGAGCGCCCAGCTCAATGTTTCGAGCACCGCCGCCGGCGGGATCGGCGGCGGCGGAACCAGCGGAACCAACGGCGTCGCCGGGGGGGCGGGAACGTCCAGCCTCACCGTCACCGGCGAGGAGACCGTCACCGCCAGCGCGACCGCCTCGGGCGGAGCTGGCGGATCGGCGCAGTCGAGCGGCAATGGCGGCGCGGGCGGCGCGGCCACCTCCGCGGCGAAGGCGACGGGCGTCACCGTCTCGGCCACTGGGAACGCCATCGGCGGGACCGGCGGATCGGCGGAAGGATCGGGCAAGACCGCCGGGGCGGGCGGAACCGCCACCGCCAGCGCCAGGGGAACCGCCAGCGGCTCGGGAACCAGCTTCGTCAGCGCCACTCAGAATGGCGGCGCGGGCGGGGCTGGTAACAACTTCGCCAACGG
>JBBQGZ010000046.1:0-16706 GCA_038323535.1 Caulobacterales bacterium | reverse complement strand
GGCCTTTTCCTGCTTGGTGGGAATGGTGTTGAACCCGCAGCCGGCCAGGGCGGCGGGCAGGATCAGGATCAGGCCCAGGCGGCCCAGAGCGCGGAACATCTGTTGCAAGGAAAAAGCCCGTGGCTCACGCCGCGCCAGCCGGCGGCGGGCGGAATTTAAGGGCGAGGGCGCGCGAGCGCCAGCGCAAAGCGGAGCGAAGGGGTTAACGGCCGTCCCGTGATATTGCATTATGCAATGTAACGTCGTTCGGAGCCTTCCATTGGCGGCCTTGGTTCATCGTCGGCTGGAGCTGTTCGCCCAGGGCTTGGCCCGCCGCCTGGCCCACACCCAGGCGGCACGTGACGCGGGCTATGGGCATTCGCCGCGCGCCTCGAAGCTGCGCGCCCGCCGGCCCGACGTGGTGGCGCGGGTGGCCGTACTGACGGAGCAGGCCGCGGGCGGCGGAGGGCGGGACTTGGGGTCCCTCATCGACGAGCTGATCGCCATGGCCAAGGAGGCCCGCAAACTGAACACCGCCGCGGGATTCACCGCCGCCCGCGGCCTCATCGGTGAGGCGGCGCGGCTCAAGGGCCTGTTGCCCCACGAGGATCCGGCGCCCGCGCCGTACAAACCGCGGATGACCACCGAAGAATGGATCCGGAAATTCCGCCCCGCCTCCTGACGAGCCGGTCCTGACGAACCGGCGCTCGCCATTCCGGCGAAAAGAGAGCATAGTCGCTTCCAAAGGGCCGTCGATGAGCGATGGCGGAGCGATTTTCATGTCAGCCTTGATCTTCCGGATTGTCAAACACGACGGCGCTTGGGCCGTGGAGCACGAGGGCCGCTTTTCCAACCGCGCCCGGGACAAGGCCGAAGTCGTCGCCTCGGCGACCAAGCTGGCCCGGGCGGCCGTCGGCCAGGGCCGGGTGGTCCAGGTGCGGGTCGAGGGCGAAACCGGCTACTTCTGATTCCACTTCTAGAAAAGGGGCGCCCATCGTGGCCAACAAAGACCAGAAGCGCGGCAACAAGGAAGTCCGCAAGCCCAAGCAGGCCAAGTCCAAGCCCGCCGCCGCCTCGCCGTTCGTGGTGACCGCGGGCAAGACGCCGAGCGGGAAAAAGAAGTAGGCGGAACTACTTCGGGGCGATGTGGGCGTGGCGCTTCCTCAGCGCCGTGACGGAGGGCGCGCGAGCGACCCCTCAGTACCCCTGCAGCCTCGCGTAGCGGTCGCGGTGGAAGGCTTGGCCGCCGAAGGCGGTTTCGGCGGCGCGGGCGCGCTTGAGATAGAGGCCCGAGTCGTGGGCGTCGGTCATGCCGATGCCGCCATGCATCTGCACCATTTCGTTGGAAACGAGGTGCAGGGTCTCGCCCATCTTGGCCTTGGCCAGGGAAACCAGTTCCGCGGTGTCGGGCGAGCCCTCGTCGATGGCGATGAGCGCCGCCTCGACGCAGGAGCGGGCGAGTTCGAGGTCGGTGAACATCGCCGCGGCGCGGTGCTGCAGGGCCTGGAACGCGCCGATCACCTGGCCGAACTGCACCCGCACCTTGAGATAGTCCAGAGTGATCTCGAAGGCCTGGACCGCCGTCCCCAGCATTTCGGCCGCGAGGCCCGCGCGGGCGCGGTCGAGGACCTGTTCCAACAGGGGCCAGCCGGCGCCCACCTCTCCCAGCACGGCGTCGGGGCCGACTTCGACCCCCTCGAAGGCGAGGGTCGCCGCGCCGCGCGAATCGGCGAGCTTGAGAGCCTTGCGAGTCAGGCCCTGCGCATCGGCGGGAATCAGGAAGAGGGTGATCCCGGCCTCGTCGCCGCTCTGGCCCGACGTGCGGGCGGAGACGACGAACAGCTCCGCCGCCATGCCCTCCAGAACGAAGGCCTTGACGCCGTCCAGGCGCCAGCCCTCGCCGTTCCGGGCCGCCGCCAGGGCCACCTTCCGCGGCGCGTGGTGCGCGCCCTCGTCCACCGCCAGGGTGGCGACCAGATCGCCGGCGGCGATCCGGGGCAGCCAGGCGCGTTTCTGCGCCTCCGACCCTCCCAGGACCAGGGCGCTGGCCCCGGCGAGGGCGGTGGCCAGGAGCGGCGAGGCGGTGAGGGTGCGGCCGGTCTCCTCGAGAATCAGGCCCAGGCCCAGATAGCCGAAATCGGCGCCGCCGTATTCCTCCGGGATGATCACCCCGCACCAGCCCATGGCGGCCATTTCGGCGAAGGCGGCCGGGTCGTAGCCGAGCGGCAAGGCGGCGTCGCGCATCTTGCGGAAGGCCGAGACGGGGGATTTCTCCTGGGTCCAGGTGCGCGCGGCGTCGCGCAGCAGGCTCTGTTCTTCGGTGAGGACGGCCATGGGCTTGGTTTTTCCTAGCGAGACGGGCCGAGCGGGTCGGGCAGGCCCAGGATCCGCTTGGCGATGATGTTGTCCTGAACCTCGGCCGAGCCGCCGTAGATGGAAAACGCCTTGCCGCCCAGCCAGCCGCGCACGGCGGCCAGTTCGTCCCGCGTGAAGCCCTCGCCCTCCCAGCCCAATCCCTGGTTTCCCATGATCTCCAAGGTGAGTTCGGCGCGGTCCTGGGCGACCCGGGCGCCCGCGTTCTTCATGATCGAGGTGGCGGCGCTGGGGCCGGAATTCGACCGCGATTCCCGCATCGAGCGGGCGCCGGTGAGCTGGAACGCCCTCAGATCCATTTCATGGCCGGCGATGCGCGCGCGCAGATCGGAATCGGCGATCCGGCCCGCCTCGTCCAGGTCGACATAGGCCTTGGCCAGCTCGCTCACCGGTTCGGCGGCAAGGCCGCCGCGCCCGGCGCCGGCGAGGCCGCCGCGCTCGTGCTGCAGGAGGCGCTTGGCGATGGCCCAGCCGCCGCCGAGCGGCCCGACCAGATTGTCCTTGGGAACCTTCACATCGGTGAAGAAGGTCTCGCAGAACGGGGAATTGCCGCTGATCAGCCGGATCGGCCTCACCTCGATTCCGTCCGAGCGCATGTCGATCAGCAGGAAGCTGATGCCTTCGTGCTTGCGGGTGGCGTCGGTGCGGACCAGGCAGAAGCACCAGTCGGCCCATTGGGCGCCGGAGGTCCAGATCTTCTGGCCGTTCACCCGCCAGTGGTCGCCCGCGTCCTCGCACCGGGTCTGCAAAGAAGCGAGGTCGGAGCCGGCCCCCGGCTCGGAGAAGCCCTGGCACCAGCGCGCCTCGCCCCGGGCGATCGGGGGGATGTGGCGCTGTTTCTGGGCTTCGGAGCCATATTCGAGCAGGGTGGGGCCCAGCATCATCACCCCCATGCCGCCGATCGGGCTCCAGGCCCCCGCCGCGCTCATTTCCTGCTGCAGAACCTTGGCCTGGGCGGGCGTGAGGCCGCCGCCGCCGTAGGCTCTCGGCCAGGTCGGGACGCCCCACCCCTTGCCCGCCATGGCCCGGGCCCACGCCCGGATGGCCGGCTCCGAAGGCAGGCCGCCCTCGGCCATCATCACCCCGCCGCGGCTTTTCAGGGAGGCGGGGAAATTCGCCGCCAGCCAGGATTTCGCCTCGGCCCGGAAAGCCTCCGGGTCGTCGGTGTGAAGATCAGCCATGGATGGGCCTCACATCACTCTCGACATCGCGGGCGCGGCCTTGCGCTCCCTCCACCCCTTCGGGGTCCCCCTCCCCCGTGAAGAGGCACGGGGGAGGATTTAATAAATCCTCCCCTGCGAGCTCGGCGAAGCGGGGGAGGTGGCGCGGCGCCCCCTTGCGCCGTGACGGAGGGGGCGCAGGGCGGCGGCCGAATTGCCTCACTTCGCCCGCACGGGGTCGGGCAGGCCCAGGACGCGTTTGGCCACCACATTGACGTTGATCTCGGAGGTGCCGCCTTCGATGGAGTTGCCCTTGGAGCGCAGCCAGCCGCGGGTGGCGGCCAGTTCGCCGGGGGTGAAGCCTTCGCCCTCCCAGCCCAGGCCCCGGGCGCCCATGGCCTCGACCATCAGTTCGGAGCGTTCCTGGGCCAGGGTGGCGGCGGCGTATTTGATGATCGAGGTGGCGGCGTTCGGGCCATTGGAGGCGCGGGCTTCGGCGGCGACCCGGGCGAGGGTCAGGTGGAAGGCCTGGAAACCCATCTTGTTGCGGGTGATGCGGCCGCGCAGGTCGCCGTCCGCCAGGGCCCCGGACGCGTCCACGCCGAGGTAGCGCTTGGCGATCGCGCCCAGGTCGCCGGCCGCGCCGCCCGCCCCGCCGCCGCTTCCGAAACCGCCGGAGATGTTCTGGCGTTCGTATTGCAACAGGCGCTTGGCGATCTCCCAGCCGCCGCCCACCAGGCCGACCAGATTGGCCTTGGGGATCTTCACGTCGGTGAAGAAGGTCTCGCAGAACGGCGAATCGCCGCTGATCAGACGGATGGGCCGGGTCTCGACGCCGGGCGAGGCCATGTCGATGAGGACGAAGCTGATCCCCTCGTGCTTGCGCGCCGTGTCCGTGCGCACCAGGCAGAAGCACCAGTCGGCCCGGTCGGCGTAGGAGGTCCAGATCTTCTGGCCGTTGATCAGCCAGTGGTCGCCGCCGTCCTCGCACCGGGTCTGGAGAGAGGCGAGATCGGAGCCGGCACCAGGTTCGGAATAGCCCTGGCACCAGCGGATGTCGCCGGCGGTAATCGCGGGCAGATGCTCCCGCTTCTGGGCCTCGTCGGCGTATTCCAGCAGTGCGGGCCCGAGCATCCACAGGCCGAAGGAGGCCAGGGGCGTGCGATAGCCGCCGGCGGCGAGTTCCTTTTCCAGCACCCGCGCCTGAGCCGCCGTCAGGCCGCCGCCGCCATAGGCCGTGGGCCAGGTCGGGGCGGTCCAGCCCTTGGCGGCCATGCGGCGTATCCAGATGATCTGGGGATCGTCGCTGCCGGCGAAGGCCCGGCCGCCCCATTGGGCTTCCGGATCGACCGCGGCCTTGGGATCGCGCAGGGCGGCCGGGTAGTTGTCCGCCAGCCAGGCCTTGGCCTCGGCGCGAAAGCCCTCCAGGTCGGGGCCGCCGAAATCGGCCATGGGATCAGCCTCCTTAAGGTTCGCGCGGGGTCAGCAGCGCGTGGTGCTCTTGGCGACGTGGTGACCGACCACCGCCCCGGCGCCGGCGCCCAGCAGGGTGCCGCCGAGCCCGCCGTTGGAGGCCGCGTTGCCCAGGATGCCGCCGCCCACCGCTCCGACCACCGCGCCGGTGTTGCCGCGCGAACGGCGCTCCGCCCTGCAGTTGCTGACGTGCCGGTGATAGTGGCGATGGTGGCGCACATAGGCGTCCGCCGGCGCGGCCAAGCCGGCGCTGAGAAGCGCCAGTCCCAGAACGCTCATGAGAGGTTTGCGCAAGGTCACGAGTTCAATCTCCGCTTTGATCGGTGGTGGCGGAGCATATTGATCCATCGCGGGCCCGGTTCCAAGGCCCGCCAGGCGCCTCACGCCTCCACGGCCCGAGGTTCACGCCACATGCTCCACATCGGCGGGGCGTCGGGGCGGGCCTTGTGTTTGGAGACCACCTCGAAGCCGTGCCGCTGGTAGAGCCCGACGTTCCGCTCGGTCTGGGTCTCCAGGTAGGCGGGCTCGCCGGCGGCGTCCAGGCGGTTCGTGCCGACCTTGAGCAGGCGGGAGCCGACGCCGCGGCCCTGGGCGGCGGGCGCGACGCCCAGGAACCAGAGATAGACGTGGCGCCGCTCCATGGGGTGATGCTTGTCCATGTCCGCGCGCAGGGCCAGCAGGCGCGAGAACCTGGCCAGGCCCGTGGTGAAGAGGAAGGTCGGCAGGGAGCGGAGCTCCTGGAGGATCGGGGTGGGCTTGAGGAACTCGAACGGCATCCACACCGCCGCCGCCCCGCCTCCGGCCGGTCGCTCGATGCGGCCGACGCCGAAGGCCATGCGGGAGATCAGAAGGCGGAAGAACCTCGCCCGCGCCAGGTCGCGCCGGGAGTCGGCGCGGAGGAACCAGTCGAACATGACGTCGTCGGAGAAGGCGGCGGACAGGTCGCCGCAGACGCCGGGCAGGTCGGACGCGCCCGCCTCGACCGGGGCCTCGGCGCCCCGGCGCATGGTTTCGATGTCCATCAGATCCTCTCCGAAAGCTTGATCGCCACGCGGCAGCCGGCCCGGATCACCGCGGCCAGCAGGGGGTAGCCCGGCGCCTCGCGCGCGCCCTCCGCTACGGCCTGGTCGCGGTGGGCCATCTCCTCCTCGCGGAACCCGGCCAGTTCCGCGCTCAGCGCCGGTTCACGGGTCCCTAGTTCGGCGACCTGGCCGGCGTAGTGGGCCTCGATGACGCTCTCCACCGCCTCGGTGCAGGCGTGGGCGGCCTTCTCGCCGATCAGGGCGGTCCCGGCGCCCAGCGCGAAACCGGCCGCCCGCCACAGCGGCGCGAGCAGGGTGGGGCGCACGCCCGCCTCGGTTAGAAGTTCATCGAACCGCGCCAGATGGGCGGCTTCGTGCGCTTCCATGTCGGCCAGCAGGCCGCTAATCCGTGAGGGCCGCGCCGCGGCGTCCAGCACCGCGCGCTGGCCGCGGTAGATGTGGACGGCGCCCAGTTCGCCGGCATGATCGACGCGCAGGATCTGGGCCATCCGCGCCCTCTGGGCCCCGGGACCGGGCCGGGGAGGGATCGGCCGGGCCGCGGTCATGGAACGGGCCGGCGCACGGCGGCTATCGCGCTCGCCGCCGCCAGGCAGATCGAGACCGCCGCGTTCCACCCGGCCATGGAGAGGCCGATGAAGACAAAGGGCGCCTTGTCGCAGTTCGGGGGCGCCATCTTCGCCCCGCGCAGCAGGGCTTGGAGGTCGCCGGCGGTCACCTGCGTCGCGCCGCCGCTGCACGAGGCGGGTCCGGGCCACCATTTCCACTCCACTCCGGCGTGATAGGCGGCGAGGCCGGCGCTCGCCAGGAACGCCAGGCCGATCAGGGCGCTGACCACCCGGGTCCAGCGCGGGCCCAGCGGCGTCAGGTCGATCGCCACGCCGAACGCGGCGATGGTGAGGGCCAGCCAATAGGCGTCGCGCTCCTTGAGGCACAGGCCGCAGGGCGCGAGGTGGCCGAAGGTTTCGAAGGCGTGGGCGGCGCCGAGCATGGCCGCGCAGGCCGCCAGGGCCGCCCAGGGCCAATGTCGCAAAAGCGCGGTCACGAAGGGCGATATGGCAAAATTCGAACGTCAGGGTAAGAGGCGGATCGCCAGAAGGACGGCGGCGGCCAGGGCGACGACGCCGAGGGCGACCAGCATGAGGCGCCGTTCGATGACGGGCAACAGGGCGGGGCCGTAGCGTTTCAGAACTGCGGCGATGGCGAAGAAGCGCAGGCCCCGGGTCGCCACCGAGGCGGCCACGAAGACCGCCAGATCGAAATGCGCCAGGCCCGAGGCGATGGTCACCAGCTTGTAGGGAATGGGCAGCAAGCCCTTGATCAGGATCACCCACACGCCCCACCGCGCGAACCAGGCGCGGAAGGCCGCCTCGCCGTCGGGATGGCCCATCACCGCCAAAAGCCAGTGGCCCACGGGGCCCAGAAAATAGCCGATGGCGTAGCCCGCCAGGCCGCCGGCGACCGATCCGGCGGTGCATACAGCGGCGTAGAAGAGGCCACGGCCCGGCCGGGCGAGCACCATCGGAATGAGCAAGGTGTCGGGCGGGATGGGGAAGACCGAGCTTTCGGCGAAGGCGACTGCCGCCAGGACGGCGGTCGCATGGCGCGACGCCGAAAGCCTCATCACCTGATCGTAGAGGCGGCGGAGCATTCTAGAGGGCCTGAAACAAGTCGCGCGCGCGATCCTTCGAGAGATGTGTGTAGGCGGTGGCGCGCAAGGCGGCCGGCGAGGATTGATTCTTCCGCAAACGCGTTTTGGTCCCTACCATGGGCGGGCCATCCGAGGAGTCCGCGCCATGAACGCCCCCGCCGCCGTCGCCGCCGACCTGTTCGACAATCCACTGGGCACCGACGGCTTCGAATTCGTCGAGTTCACCGCCCCCGAGCCGGAGCGCCTCAAGGGCCTGTTCGAATCGATGGGGTTCGTCGCGGTTGCGCGCCATCGCTCCAAGGACGTTCTCCGCTTCGTCCAGGGCGACATCAACTTCCTTCTCAACATGGAGCCGGAGGGCCACCCCGCCACCTTCCGCCAACAGCATGGCCCCAGCGCCAACGCCATGGCCTTTCGCGTCAAGGACGCCGGCAAGGCGCTGAAGCTGGCCGTGGAGCGGGGCGCGACGCCGGTCACCGGGCGGGTCGGGCCCATGGAGCTAAACATTCCGGCCATCGAGGGGATCGGCGGGTCGCACCTCTATCTCGTCGACCGCTACGGCGCCAAGCACATCTACGACGTGGACTTCCTTCCCATCGAAGGCGCACCGCAGGTGGTGGAGGGGGTCGGGCTCACCTATCTCGACCACCTGACCCACAACGTCCATCGCGGCCAGATGGCGAGGTGGGCGGAGTTCTACGAGCGCATCTTCAACTTCCGCGAAATCCGCTATTTCGACATCGAGGGCGCCCAGACCGGCCTGATCTCCAAAGCCATGACCAGCCCGTGCGGCAAGATCCGCATCCCGCTGAACGAAAGCCAGGACGAGCACTCCCAGATCGAGGAATTCCTCAAGGACTATCGCGGCGAAGGCATCCAGCACATCGCCCTGGGAACCCCCGACATCTTCGGGGCGGTGGAGACCATGGGCGCGCGGGGCGTGAAGTTCCAGGATACGCCCGACACCTATTACGAGCAGCTCGACGCCCGCGTGCCCGGCCACGGCGAGAACCTCCAGCGCCTGCGCGCCGACCGCATCCTGGTCGACGGCGCACCCACCGAGGGCCAGGGCCTGCTGCTGCAGGTGTTCACCCAGAACATGATCGGCCCGATCTTCTTCGAGATGATCCAGCGCAAGGGCAACGAGGGCTTCGGGGAAGGCAATTTCAAGGCCCTGTTCGAATCGATCGAAGCCGACCAGATGCGCCGGGGCGTCCTGCCTCCCAAGGCGGACTAGTGGCCGCCCGCAACTGGATCCCGGTCCGCGGCGCCCAGGGGCGCCATTCGCGCCAGGCCCACGCCGACATGCCGGCCGGGACCTTCGAGCGGGAGGTATCCAAGGAAGGATTCTTCGGCCCGGCGGCGTTCTTTCACCACCGCCGGCCGCCGACCGGCTGGTCGAAATTCGAAGGGCCGCTTCGGCCCCAGGCCTTCGACCTGGCGGCCCTGAACGAGGCCTCGCCGTCGCCCTGGGCGGCGACCCGGGTGCTGGGCAACGCGGCGGTGGAGATCCGGTTCTGGAAGCTCGGCGGCCCGATGCCGGCGCTGGCCCGCAACGCCGACGGCGACCAACTGCTGTTCGTCCACCAGGGAAGCGGCGACCTATTCTGCGACTACGGCCGCATCGCCTTCGAAGCGGGCGACTATCTCTATCTGCCGCGCGGGACCATGTGGCGGCTTTCACCGCAAGGCCCGGCGGCCTTGCTGATGATCGAGGCGACGGGCGGCCATTTCACCCTGCCGGACCGCGGCATGCTCGGCCCCACCGCCGTCTTCGACCCGGCCATGCTCGATACGCCGGCGATGGACGAGGCCTTTCGCGCCCATCAGGACGAGGCCGGCGAGGTCGCCGTGGAGATCAAGAAGCGTGGGGGCGTGTCGGTGGCGACCTTCCCTTACAACCCCCTCGACGCGGTGGGCTGGCATGGGGATCTCGCCCCAGCGCGGCTCAATGTGCGCTCGATCCGCCCCGTCGCCAGCCACCGCTACCATCTGCCACCGTCGGTCCACACCACCTTCGCCGCCGACCGCTTCGTGGTCTGCACCTTCGCCCCGCGGCCGTTCGAGACCGACCCCGGCGCACTCAAGGTGCCGTTCTTCCACAACAACGACGATTTCGACGAAGTGCTGTTCTACCACGCCGGCGACTTCTTCAGCCGCGACAACATCGACGCTGGGATGATGACCTTCCACCCCAGCGGCTTCACCCACGGCCCCCATCCCAAGGCGCTCAAGGCCATGCTGGTCCAGCCCAAGCCCGCCACCGATGAATACGCCGTCATGATCGACGCCCGCGATCCCCTGGACGTCGGCGAGGGCGCGGCCGCGGTGGAGAATACGGCCTATGTCGACAGCTGGAAGGCGGCGGAGTGAGGGGGCGCGGCGAGAGCCCCCATCCCGGCCTTCGGCCGTACTTCCCCCAAAAGGGGAAGAGAACAATTCTCCTCCCCTCTTGGGGGAGGGGGACCGCGAAGCGGTGGAGGGGGCCGGGGCCGCGCGTCGATCTTTCACGACAACCCCCACGATGAAACTCGCCTCCCTCAAATCCGGCCGCGACGGGCGCCTGGTCGTGGTGTCGCGGGATCTCGCCTGGTGCGTCGAGGCCGGCGATATCGCGCCGACCCTGCAGGCGGCCCTGGATGAATGGGAGCGGTGCGAGTCCCTCCTGCGGGGCCTCTCACGCGGCCTGGAGCTGGGCTCGGCGCCCCGCCTGCGTTTTCGCGAGCACGAGGCGGCCAGCCCTCTGCCCAGGGCCTATCAGTGGGCGGACGGTTCGGCCTATGTGAACCACGTCGCCCTGGTCCGTCAGGCCCGGGGCGCCGCCATGCCGGAGAGCTTCTGGACCGACCCCTTGATGTACCAGGGCGGCTCGGACGGGTTCCTCGGCCCCCGCGACCCGATACCCCTGGCCGACGCGGCCTGGGGATGCGACTTTGAGGCCGAGGTGGCGGTGGTCACCGGCGACGTGCCGCGCGGCGTTGATTCGGCGGCGGCCCTCGCCGCCGTGCGCTTGGTGATGCTGGTCAACGACGTCTCCCTGCGCAACCTGATCCCGGCGGAACTGGCCAAGTCCTTCGGCTTCTTCCAGTCCAAGCCGGCTTCCGCCTTCTCTCCCGTGGCGGTGACCCCGGACGAACTGGGCGAGGCCTGGAGCGGCGGCCGCCTCTCCGGCCCGCTGCTGGTGGAGCTGAACGGCAAGCTCTTCGGCCGCGCCGACGCCGGGGTCGACATGACCTTCGACTTCGGGGCCCTGATCGCCCACGCGGCCAAGACCCGGGACTTGGCCGCCGGCGCGATCATCGGCTCGGGCACGGTCTCCAACCGGGGCGCCGACGGCGGCCCGGGCGCCCCCGTCGAGGCCGGTGGCGCGGGCTATTCGTGCCTGGCCGAACTGCGCACCGTGGAGACCCTGCTCGCCGGCGCGCCCAAGACGCGGTTCCTCGAGGACGGCGACACGGTGAGGATCGAAATGCGCGGGCAAGACCGGCGCTCGATCTTCGGGGCGATCGAACAGCGGGTGAGGGTGGGGTAGGGCGCCCTCACCTAGAACAAACCCTCGCCAGGGCTCCCCGGCGCCTCGGCGCTGAACGGGTTGACGATCCGGATCGAGCCGAGTTGGCTTCCGTCGGCCATATCCTCGGAGAGCACTGATTTGCATCCGCCGCCGCCGGCGGTCTCCACCAAAAGCGCGTCCCAATAGGAGGCTCGGCCGGCGCCGGCAGGCTCCAAGACTGAGCGCACGGCCTCGACCGCGCGATCGACGATCCGCGCCGCCAGGGCATGCTTCTGTCCGGCCCGGCGTCGAGTGCGTAGACGAGGATATTGGTGTCGAGGCTGATCCGTTCATCGCTCATGGAGCGCGTCACGGTCGAGCGGGCCGGCGGCGAGCGGCCAACCCGTTTGCATCCGCGCGATCGTGCGCGCCCGCGCCGCCTGCTGCTCGCGCGTCAGTCGACGCTTCGCCGCGTCGATCGGAACCAGACGCGCCATCGGGGCGCCGTTCCGCGTGGTTGTGAACGCGGCGCCGCCCTCGACCTCGCGGATGACGCGGGCGAAGGACTGGTTGGCCTCGCGCAAGGCGACCATCTTCTCGCTGTGGATCTCGGCCATGGCCGAGATGTAGCACAAGCGCGTGCTATATGAAGGAGGACCGGCGATCGGTTCCCGGGGGAGGGTTGCGCCCGCCGGCAAGGCGGCAAGCCGGCTTGGACCGGCTGTGCCGTCTGGGCTATGAAGACGCCTGCGCGGGCGTGGCGGAATTGGCAGACGCGCCGGACTCAAAATCCGGTTCTGGTGACAGAGTGTCGGTTCGACCCCGACCGCCCGCACCATGTTTGCGCCGGAGAGTCTGCGCTGGAGCAGAATATGAGTTTCGGTAGGTGTCACCGAAATCCCCTCCAACTTGGCTCTCCCGCGCCGGCTCCAGCGCGTCCCAAGTGAGACAGTCTTCCATTTCCTCTTGGTCCATGCCCAAATTGTAGCATGGGCCGGCACGCCGAGGCGTTGGGGGTGTCGGATGCCCGACACCATCAGGGAAGGGGCAGATGGCAATAGCCGTCATTGTGGATTGGATGGGGCCATTTGCGACGGTTCCCGACGCTCAAAAGGTTATTCGGGATCTGGGATTTGGCGAAGGTTTGTACCTCGCCATCGGCTCCGCGAAGAGGAAATCGGGGCTTCAATACGTCGGGATCGCCAGCGATCTAAACAATCGGGTCAAGCCCGACCATGAGAAGCTGTCGAATATCCGTCAGCTATCGCTTTGGGTGGGAGAGGTGGCTTCCCATGCAGTAGCTGGGAGAGGCCCAGGTCGCCGTCGGCTGAGGTTTTCAAGGACGGTCAGCCTGGCCGAGTGGGCGACTGCTTACTTCTTGAAGCTACCCCTCAACGATCAGTTGCGGCGTAAACCGCCGCCCGACGCTCTGGTCCTTGTCAATCGCTGGTTCCAACACGACTTTGATACCCGGCGGTTGCAGAGGCCCGATCCAAAATGGCCGGATTTCATCGACTATGATGGGCGGGGTGAAGGCGCGACAATTGTGTGGTTCGGCACAAGGGGTCGACGCACACGCCTTTCGCCTAGCGACGTAGCGGACCTGGCTCGCGGACCGCGAAAATGAGGCCGAATCAGACTTGGGAAAACGAGGCGGGCTACACATTCTCTTACACAGCGACCTCTTACACAGCGACTTTCACATGCGCGAACTCCCATATCTTTTCAAATATTTAACGCACAGCTAGACACACTCAAAATCCGGTTCTGACAGCACGGAGTTTCGGTGACAGTGTGGCAAATGTTGCGACACCGGGTCGAACCTCCCGCTTCTGATCAATCAATCCTCACCTCGTTCCTTGGGGAGGACTGATCGTCGAACATGGCGTGGAAGGTCACGCGCTCCATGAATGACCCGCCATACGAAGATGCCGTCCCCTTCGGGCAGTGGCTCGAAAAAGATGGCGTAGCGGAGAACGTTCAGCCGGCGGGGCGCGCCGGCATGTTCATGTCGCTGGCGGTGGACCAAAGGGCGGTCGGCGGCCCGATACATGGCCGCGACGATCCGGGCCAGAACCGCGTCGGCGATCTGCGGGCCGGCTTCGCCGTCCAGGTAGCGCCAGATGTCGTCGAGATCGCGCCGCGCGTGCGCGGCGCGGATGACACGGGAAGGCGCCATGACTTAAGAGTGGGTCGCCTAGCGAGCGTTCTTCACGCCCTCGCGCGCTTCACGCAGAAGGATATGCAGCGGCTCGAGGGGGGCGAAGTGGCCGTGCACCCTGTCCGCGTAGGCTTCCCTGAGCTTGGCGTCGATCTCACCGTGGCGATCGGCAAGGAGTCTGTCCATCTCCCCTTCGGCGATGTCATCGCCCAGAACCGTCTCGGCGATTCCCACCCCTGTCTTGGGTTTGGTCGTGCTCATGGGATACGTATAGCACATTCCCAATTCGCAGTGTCTCGGATTACGATCACGCGGTCGTGGCGGCCCATGTCATCTTTCGAGCTTCCTTCCGCCATTGACAGCCGCGGCTCTTTCGCGATCGATCGAGTCTCAAGCCCGGGGCTGCAAGGGAGTCCGAGCCGTGCCCAGGCGACCGACCCGCCGGGATATCGCCGAGGAAGATCGTCTCATGCTGGCGCGGCAGGCGGCGTTCCGGCGGGCCGCCGACGCGATCACCGCCGCTTTCATGAAGGCGCCGGAAGTGCGGGCCGTGACCCTGTTCGGTTCGGTCGCCCGCCCTCTGACCAGAAACGTCCCTCGGTTCCAACCCTTCCGGGCGTTCGGAATCGAAATCCTGCACGAGTGCAAGGACGTCGATCTGGCGGTGTGGATCGACCGGTTGGACACTCTGGCGGCGCTCAACCGCGCCCGCTCCAGGGCGCTTGGCGAATTGTTCGCGGGGGGCGGGCCGGGCGTCGCTCACCACCAGGCGGATATCTTCCTCTTCGAGCCGCAAACCGACCACTATCTTGGCCGGCTGTGCTACTTCGGCCAATGCCCCAAGGGAAAGTCCGACTGCCTCACTCCCGGATGCGGGCGCGCGCCGTTCCTCAAGCAGCATGAAGACTTCGCGCTCTATCCCGACGCCCTGGCGCCGAACCGGGCCGTCCCGCTGTTCGATCGCGCCACTGGGCTATCGCGGCGCGCCGCCGATCTCGACGCGGGCGTGGCTGGTTAGGGCGGCGCCCGGCCGGCTTGACGCGATTTTCTCAGCGCAAGCCGAGCAAGGTCACCAGCGCGACGGCGAGAAGGCCCAGCAGGGCGATCGACAGGGCCGCCGACAGCGCCAGCTTGCCGCCCGTCCCGATGGCGGCGCGAACGTCGGTGGAAAGGCCGAGCGCCGCCATGGCGATGAGCATCAGGACATTGCCGAGGGCGGCGATGGGCGCGAGGGCGATGTCCGGGACGGCGCCCGCCGCCCGCAGGAGCGCCACGCCGGCGAACCCCACCACGAACCAGGGCACGAGCCTGGCCAGGGGCGGGCGCGCGGCGGTGGTCCGGTTCGCGAGGCCGACGACCGCGATCACCGGGCCCAGCATCATCACCCGCGTGAGCTTGACCATGGCGCCGACCTGGGTGGCGAGCGCGCCGGCCGGGGCGGTCGCGGCCAGGACCTGGGGCACGGCGTAGACCGTGAGGCCGGCGATCGCGCCGTAGGCGAGGCCTGAAAGCCTCAAGGCGTGCCCCAGCACCGGAAGCGCGAGCACCACGGCCACGCCCAGCACGGCGGTGAAGCCGATGGTCGCGCAGGCCTCGTGGCGATCGGCCCCGACTGCCGGCGCGATCGCCGCTATGGCGGAGTTGCCGCAGATGGCGTTGCCGCAGGCGACCAGGGTCGCGATTTTGTGCGACAGCCCCAGGGCGCGGGACAAGGCGTAGCTCGCCGCCAGGGCGATGATGACGACGCCGACGATGCCGACGAACAGCAGAGGGCCGGCCTTGGCGATCGAGCCGGCGCTGACGCTCGCCCCCAGCAGGACGATGGCGATCTCGAGCGGCAGCTTGGCGCTGAACGCCACGCCGCGCGCCAGCCGGGCGCCTGGATTCCACATCACGCGCACCGCGGCGCCCAGAAGGATGGCGAGGACCACGCCCTCGATCCACGCTCCGCCAAACCACGCCCGCTCCAGGCGGGCGCCGCCTTGGGCGACGGCGACGACGCCCAGGCTCAGCGCCAGACCGGGCGTGATCGCCCAGGCTGCCTGCAGCCACCGGCGCGGCAGTCCGCTCTCGGACCGCGGAAGGGCGCTCGCCGCGCCCGTCACGCGGCGATCCGTTCGCCCGTCCCGCGGGCCGGCCGATCTCGCCCCGCCACCATACGCGCGTGCAAGGACGTGATGGCGCGGCTCGCCGTCTTGACGAACAGGCCCGGGGCCAGGGCATGGACGGCGCAGGCGAAGGCGGCGGCGAAGAGCTGGAGGGAAAAGCCCATCGCCTGGCGCTGGTGCTCGAAATAGGTTTCGCCGACCGCGTGGGGATGGTCCAGGAACAGCTTGCGCAGCATCGAGGGGATTCTCTATTGAGACCAGAGAATCGCGATGATACTTGCAATCCGATGAGAAATATTCCCAATCTCTCCCTCATAATCACCGGATCATGGGACAAAATATGAGCGAGATCGACGCGGCGGATCGTCGGATCCTGGCGGTCATCCAGGAAGACGCCTCCCTCTCGATCGCCGAAATCGCCGAGCGGGTGAACCTCTCGCAAAACGCCTGCTGGCGACGCCTCAAACGCCTGGACGAGGAAGGCTGGGTGCGCCGGCGCGTGGCCCTGCTCGACGCCGAAAAACTCGGCGCGGGCGTGGTGGTGTTCGTGAGCGTGCGCGCGGCGGAGCATTCGGACGCGTGGCTGGCCGAATTCGCCGCCGCGGTAAGCCGCATCCCGCAGATCGTCGAATTCTATCGCATGAGCGGCGAGGCCGACTATCTGCTCAAGCTTCGGGTGGCCGACATCGCGGCCTACGACACGGTCTACAAGCAGCTGATCCGGTCGGTGCGCCTGTCCGACGTCACCTCCGCCTTCGCCATGGAAGAGATCAAGCACACCACCGCCATCCCGATTTGAAGCGCGAACGGATCCGTCGGCGCGGAACCGGCGGTCGTTTTTGGCCGCCCGTGGCCCTATTTTGATTTGAAAGCAAGAGCCGGAGCGTCGCGAGCGTCACGCGACGGCAGGATGGGCGCCGATCAAAAAGGGAAAGGACCCGCGATGAACGCCCCGTTTGCCGATGCACCCCGCGCGACCCGGACGCCGACCGAGACCGATCCTCGCTGGGCGCGCGTCGTCGCGCGCGACCCCGCCGCCGACGGTGCCTTCTATTATTCGGTCGCCACCACCGGGGTCTACTGCCGGCCGTCCTGCCCGTCGCGGACGGCCAATCCCAAGAACGTCAGCCTGCACGACACGCTCGCGGCGGCGCAATCGACGGGCTTTCGGCCGTGCAAGCGCTGCAAGTCCGACCAGCCTTCACCGGAGGTTCGCAACGCCGCGATGGTCGCCCGCGCCTGCCGCCTGATCGAGGACGCCGAAACGC
>JBBQGZ010000045.1:0-16927 GCA_038323535.1 Caulobacterales bacterium | reverse complement strand
GGCGAAAAGGTCGAAAAGGCGGTGATCACCGTCCCGGCCTATTTCAACGACGCCCAGCGCCAGGCGACCAAGGACGCCGGCAAGATCGCCGGCCTGGAGGTTCTGCGCATCATCAACGAGCCGACCGCCGCGGCCCTGGCCTACGGCCTGGAAAAGAACGACGGCAAGAAGATCGCGGTCTATGACCTGGGCGGCGGCACCTTCGACGTCTCGATCCTGGAGATCGGCGACGGTGTCTTCGAGGTCAAGGCGACCAATGGCGACACCTTCCTGGGCGGGGAGGACTTCGACCTTCGGATCGTCGACTATCTGGCCGACGAGTTCAAGAAGGAGCAGGGCGTCGATCTGCGCAAGGACAAGCTGGCCCTGCAGCGCCTCAAGGAAGAGGCGGAAAAGGCCAAGAAGGAACTCTCCTCCACCGCGCAGTACGAGGTCAATCTGCCGTTCATCTCGATGAACGCGTCCGGCCCGCTGCATCTCAACATCAAGCTTTCCCGCGCCAAGCTGGAGGCTCTGGTCGAGGATCTGGTGGCCAGGACGGTGGGCCCCTGCGAGCAGGCGTTGAAGGATGCCGGCCTCAAGAAGTCCGAGATCGACGAGGTCATCCTGGTCGGCGGCATGACCCGCATGCCCAAGGTGGTCGAAACGGTGAAGGACTTCTTCGGCCGCGAGCCGCACAAAGGCGTCAATCCCGACGAAGTCGTCGCGCTCGGCGCGGCGATCCAGGCCGGGGTGCTGCAGGGCGACGTCAAGGACGTGCTGCTTCTGGACGTGACGCCGCTGACCCTGGGCATCGAGACCCTGGGCGGGGTGTTCACGCCGCTCATCGAGCGCAACACCACCATCCCGACCAAGAAGAGCCAGGTCTTCTCCACCGCCGACGACAACCAGAACGCCGTGACCATCCGGGTCTTCCAGGGCGAGCGGCCGATGGCGGGGGACAACAAGCTTCTGGGCCAGTTCGATCTGGTCGGCATCCCGCCCGCGCCCCGGGGCATGCCGCAGGTCGAGGTCACCTTCGACATCGACGCCAACGGCATCGTCAACGTCTCGGCGCGGGACAAGGCGACGGCCAAGGAGCAATCGATCCGCATTCAGGCCAACGGCGGGCTCTCCGACGCCGACATCGAGACCATGGTCAAGGAGGCCCAGGCCAACGCCGCGGAGGACAAGAAGCGCAAGGATCTGGTGGAAGCCAAGAACCATGCCGACGCCTTGATCCACTCCACGGAAAAAGCCGTGGCGGAGCACGGCGACAAGGTGGGCGCCGAGGACAAATCCGCCATCGAAGCGGCGATCACGGCGCTGAAGTCCGAACTCGAGGGCCAGGACGCCGAGGCCATCACGGCCAAGACCCAAAGCCTGATGCAGGCCTCGATGAAGCTTGGCGAAGCCATGTACCAGGCCCAGCAGGGCGAGGCCGCGGCCCCGGGAGAAGCGCCCGCCGGACCGGCCGAGGACGGGGTGGTCGACGCCGAGTTCGAAGAGGTCGCGGACGACAAGAAGTCGGCCTGACGCGCCGATTTAAGGGGCGGGCGCGGATGATCGGAGACATATCGTGGGGGAGGCGCCGCCGCCCGCCTCCGCGGTCGCCCGCCCCGCCCCGGCCGGGGCTTGCGCCTTGGCCCGGCCCCTCCCACTTCCACCCCTAACCGCCGAGGTTTCCGACATCAGCGATGCGTGACTATTATGATGTCCTGGGGGTGCGGCGCGGCTGCGACGACGCCGGCCTGAAGGCCGCCTTCCGCAAGCTCGCCATGGAGCATCACCCGGATCGCAACGATGGGTGCAAGCACGCCACCGCACGGTTCAAGGAAATCAACGAAGCCTATTCGGTTCTCTCCGACTCCCAGAAGCGCGTGGCCTACGACCGCTTTGGCCACGCCGGAGTGAACGGGTTGAACGGCGCCGGCGGCTTCGCCGACGTGCACGACATCTTCAATGACGTCTTCGGCGATGTCTTCGGCGACATGTTCGGGCGCGGTCAGCGATCCAAGGGCCCCGCCCGGGGGCAGGATCTTCGCTACGACCTCGAGATCAGCCTCGAACAGGCCTATGCCGGCGCCGAGGTGGAGATCAAGGTCCCGGCGGCGGTCGCCTGCGAAACCTGCGACGGGTCGGGCGCGCGTCCGGGCACCAGCCCGATCATCTGCGAATCCTGCGGCGGCGCGGGGCGCGTGCGCCGGAGCCAGGGTTTCTTCCAGGTCGAGACCGCCTGCCCTCGCTGCGGCGGGGCCGGCAAGCGTCTGCTGGACCCTTGCGCGACCTGTTCGGGCCACGGCCAGGTCCGCCGCGAGCGCATCCTTCAGGTGAGCATCCCCGCCGGGGTCGATGAAGGCTCGCGCATCCGCCTGGCCGGCGAGGGTGACGCCGGCGCGCGCCGCGGGCCGCGGGGCGACCTCTATATCTTCCTGGCCGTAAGGCCCCACGACCTCTTCGAGCGCGACGGGCTCGATCTGCTCTGTTCGGTGCCCGTCCCGATGACCACCGCCGCCCTGGGCGGCGAGATCGAGGCGCCTTGCCTGCTGGGCGGCGAGAATTGCGACGGCGAATGCAAGATCCGCGTCAAGGTGCCCGAAGGCGCCCAGACCGGCCGCACCGTGCGCCTGCACGGCCGCGGCATGCCCTCCCTGCGCTCGCGCGAACGCGGCGACCTCGTGGTCGAACTCTTCATCGAGACCCCGACCAAACTCACCGCCTCCCAAAAGGCCTTGCTGCGCGAACTCGCCGGCTCCTGCGGCGAGCAGCAGAACCCCCGGTCGGCCAATTTTTTCCATAAGGCGCGCCGGTTCTGGGATGGCGTCACCGGGCTCGAAGGCCGGGCCTGACCGGGTTTTTCACTTCGCGCGTTTTGCGGTCGCGCGCACCGAGGGCAGCCACGAAAGCCTCCAGCGCCCAACGCTCCGTTCAGCTTGAAACCTATGCCGTGGCCGCCAGGCGCACATCCTCGAGACAATGGTCGATGTGCCGCGCGTGGGTCCGGAAGCTGAGGACGCACGGCCGAAGGGTGAAGGCGTTACCGTCGTCCACAGGCAACAGGGTGCTCGACAAAAAGCAGCGGCCCCGCTGATTGATGGCGCCAAGGAAGGCCGCGTTTCGTGCGTTCCAGCCCTCGATCGCCTCGCCCGGCCGGCGGCTCAGCCGGAAGGGAACGACGGTAAGCTGAGGCGCGGCGAGGATCTCGATCGGCAGGCCCTGGCTCGCGAGCTCCTCCAGGCCGCGATGGAGAGCGTCGGCGAGTGCGAGCTTTTCGGTCAGGGCCTCGCGGAAGGGACCGGCGCCATGCAGCATCAGAGGCAGCCAGAGCCGCAGGCCTCGGTAGGGGCGGCTGAGTTCCAGGCCATAGTCGGCCGGACTCGCCGAGCCGGGCTCCCGGAGCCCTGAACGCACATCGCGCAGATAGCTGTCGTCACCGGCCGGGACGCCGAGACGGCGGGCGCCGTCCCGCAGAAGGAGGCAGCCCGTCCCGTAGGGCAGGAACAACCCCTTGTGCGGGTCGAAGGCGATGGAATTGGCGCGCTCTATTCCGGCGAGGCGCCGGCGACCCTCTTCGCAAAGCACGAAGGCGCCGCCATAGGCGCCATCGACGTGCAGCCACAGACGTTCTTCTTCGCAGACGGCGGCGAGTTCAGTGAGGGGATCGATGGCGCCGGTATTGGTCGTGCCGGCGCTGGCGATGACGATGAAGGGATTCAACCCTCGGGCGCGGTCCTCGCGCACCTTCTCTCGCAGCCGGTCGGCTCGAAGGCGGAATGAAGGGTCGACCGGTACGGCGCGCAGGTTTCGCGGGGCGAGCCCGGCCAATTGAAAGGCCGCCGCGATGCTGGCGTGGGCCTGGGTCGATGTGTAGCCCACCGCCAGGCGCGGGTCGCCCGTGCTCCCCACCCGCTCTTCGCGCGCCGCGACCAAGGCGGCGAAAGTCGCCAGCGATCCCCCCGAGGTGAACAGGCCCCCGGCGTGGGGCGGGTAGCCGAACTCCGCGGCGAGCCAGGAGAGCACATCGTTCTCCAGCCCGACGAGGGCCGGCGCCGCTTCGAAGATGCCGGTGTAGCGGTTGAACACGTCGGCCACGAGATCGGCGATCGCCGTGGCGAACAGGCCGCCGCCCGGAATATAGGCGAGGTAGCCGGGGGCCGTGGCGCCGAGCGCCGCATCGGCGCCCCGCGCCACGATCTCAAGGGCCGCGGCCATGCCGCCGGCCAGCGGCGCTTCGGCGATGGCGGGGCGGCCCATCGCGCGATCCAGCGAACGGGCGCCCGGAACCATGGGGCCGTTCTCCAGGGACGCTAGATGGGCCAGGGCGACCTTGCCCGCCGCTTCGAGCCACGCCACTTGCGTGGCGGCGCCCGGTTCGAGATCATAGTGTTCGGGCATGGTCATCGACCCCTTTCGCTCACTGTCCCTCGGGAAGGCGGAGGCGACAGAGGCGGGACAGGGTTCAATGGCCCCGGGCCAAGGTCGTGATATCCTCCCAGACGTAGGCGGTTTCCCTGAAGCCCCCGCCCCAGCCGCTCACCGGCCGCTCGGGCCCGGCGCACGCGCCCAGATGCTCGTAGAAGCCCCGCGCCCCTGTGTTCCCGTTGAGCACCCAAAGCCCCATGCGCCGCGCGCCGCGCGCCGAAAACACCCGGGCTGCGGAGGTCAGCAACCGTCGGCCGAGCCCCATCCTCTGGGCCGAACGGACCAGATAGAGCGTGAACAGCTCGGCCCTCCCCCCGCTTTCCTCTCCCGTTGAAAAAGCGCCGGCGCAATAGCCGATCAGGCCGCCGGGGCCTTCGGCGGCCAGCACCAGTTCGTTGGGGCGAGCGCGGGTCAGCTGCAGGCGCCAGCGCCGGGCGTGAATCCGAGCGTCCATGGCGGCGAGATAGGCTCCCGGCAACAGGCCCCGATAGGTCTCGCGCCACGACTGGACGTGCACCCTGGCGAGGCCGGCGGCGTCGCCCGGCCCCGGGGGGAAGATCGCGGTGTCGGCGAGGCGCTCCATTCTGGCGGCAACTTGGCGCCCGGGGCGGCGCGGTCAAGGGCTGACGCGGACCCGCCGCCGCTATAGCCTATCGGGCGATGAACGCGCCCGTTCCGCCCAACCCCCCGCCGCCGCCGGACGCCGCGGGCGCGACGCCGGTCATGGCCCAGTATTTCGAGGCCAAGGCCCGCCAGCCGGACGCCCTGGTCTTCTTCCGCATGGGCGATTTCTACGAACTGTTCTTCGAGGACGCGGCCAGGGCGGCGGCGGCGATCGGCATCGCGCTGACCCATCGCGGGACCCACGCGGGAAAGCCGATCCCCATGGCCGGGGTGCCCGCCCACGCCGCGGAGGCCTATCTCGCCAAGCTGATCCGGGCCGGGTTCAAGGTCGCCGTCTGCGAGCAGATTGAAGATCCCGCCCAGGCCCGCGGGCGCGGGGCCAGGGCCGTCGTCCGGCGCGACGTCGTCCGGGTGGTGACCCCCGGCACCTTGACCGAGGACGGCCTCCTGGATGCGCGCGGCGCCAATCGCTTGGCCGCGGTGGCCCTGCGCGGCGGCCAGGCCGCCGTCGCGAGCGTCGAGCTTTGCACCGGCGAGGTGGATTGCCTGGTCGTGGCCGTCGAAGGCCTGGCTTCCGCGCTGGCGGCCCTGCAACCCTCCGAGATCCTGGTTCCCGACCGGCTCTTCGCCGAACCGGGGATAAGCGCCGCCCTCAAGGCGGCGGGCGGCGTGGTTCAGCCCATGGCCGGCGCCCTGGCCGAACCGGCCGCGTCGAGAGCCAGGCTCGAGCGCCTCTATGGCGTCGACACCCTCGACGGCTTCGGCGCCCTGGCCGGCGCGGAAATCGCCGCCCTGGGCCTCATCGCCGCCCATTTGGAGACCACCCAGCCCGGCGCCCGGCCCGTTCTGCGCCCGCCCAGGCGCGCCGGCGAGGCCGACGTCATGGCCATCGATCCGGCCACCCGCGCCAGCCTGGAGATCGAACGCGCGCTTGGCGGGGCGCGCGGCGGCTCGCTCCTGGACGCGATCGACCGCACCGTCAGCGCGGCGGGCGCGCGCCTGCTCGCCGCCCGCCTGTCCCGCCCGCTGCTGTCGCCTCCGGCGATCGAGGCGCGGCTGGACGCCATCGCCTGGCTCCTGGAACGCCGTGACCTGCGCGAGGCGCTGCGCGCCCGTCTGAAGGGCGCCGGCGACATGGCCCGCGCCCTCTCCCGGCTGGCCCTAGGCCGCGGGGGCCCGCGCGACCTGGGATGCCTGAAGCAGGGGCTGGGCGCCGGGACCGGCATCGGCGCCTTGTTCAAGGCCGAGGCCAATCCCCTCCGGCCCGAGCCGGCGGAGGTCGGCGGGGCCCTGGCCGCTCTGGCCCCGGCGCCGGGATCGGGCCTGGCCGCCTTTCTCGAGAGCCTCGGCCAGGGCCTGGCCCCCGACCTGCCGGCCTTGGCGCGCGACGGCGGCTTCGTCGCCCCGGGGGTGTCGGCCGAACTCGATCAGGCCCGCGCCTTGCGGGACGACAGCCGCCGGGTCGTCGCCGCCCTCGAAGCCCGGCTCGCCGCCGACAGCGGCGTCGCCTTGAAGATCCGCCACAACGCGGTGCTCGGCTATTTCGTCGAAGCGACGGCCAGACAGGCCGCACCCCTGTTCCAACCGCCGCTCTCGGGACTCTTCATCCATCGTCAGACCCTGGTCAATCAGGTGCGCTTCACCACCCTCGAACTGGCCGACCTGGACGCCCAGATCGCGCGCGCCGGCGAGCGGGCCTTGGCCCTGGAGTTGGCGGTGTTCGAGGCCTGGCGCGAGGGCGCCCGGGCGCTGGCCGCCGAGATCCAGGCCGCCGCGGAAGGGCTGGCCCGGCTCGACGTCGCCGCCGGGCTGGCCGAATGGGCCAAGGACGCCGCCGCGGTTCGCCCGATCGTGGATCTATCGCTCGCCTTTGACGCCAAGGGGGCGCGTCACCCGGTGGTGGAGGCGGCGGTTCGGTCGGCGGGAGAGCCCTATACGCCCAACGACTGCCGCCTGGACGGGTCGGGCGAAACGGCGGCGCGGCTGTCGATCGTCACCGGGCCGAACATGGCGGGCAAGTCCACCTTCTTGCGCCAGAACGCCCTGCTGGCCGTCCTCGCCCAGTCGGGATGCTTCGTCCCGGCCCAGGCCCTGAGGCTGGGGGTCGTGGACCGCCTGTTCAGCCGGGTGGGCGCGGGCGATGATCTGGCGCGCGGCCGCTCGACCTTCATGGCCGAAATGGTGGAGACGGCCGCCATCCTCACCCAGGCCACGGCGCGATCCTTCGTGATCCTGGACGAGATCGGCCGTGGAACCGCCACCTGGGACGGCCTGGCCATAGCCTGGGCCTGCGCCGAGGCCCTGCACGACGCCAACCACAGCCGCGCCCTCTTCGCCACCCACTATCACGAGCTGGCCGCCCTGGAAGGGCGCCTCGCCCACGTCTCCAACCTCTGCCTCAAGGCCAGGGAGTGGAACGGCGATCTGGTGTTCCTCCACGAGGCAGGCCCCGGTTGCGCGGACCGCTCCTATGGCGTCCAGGTCGCCAAGCTCGCCGGGGTTCCACCGGCCGTGGTCGCCCGCGCCCGCGAGGTGCTGGACCGGCTGGAAAGCGAGGCGTCGTCCCACGCCGGCCTCCAGGAATTGCCTCTGTTCGCTTTCGCCGCGCCGCCGGCGGCGCCGGCGCGAGACCCTTCGCCGCTCGAGAGCGCCCTCGCCGCCCTCGACCTCGACGGCATGAGCCCGCGCGAAGCCATGGACGCGCTCTATCGGTTGAAGGGGTTGGCCTAGCAGGTGGGCGCTTGTCAATCATTGACAAGGCGCCTATTGTTCACCCGAAAGCAGGGAGCGCTTCGATGCCCGCTCGCAACGTCAATCTGACCACCCGCCTCGAGGCCTTCATTGACGAAAGCGTTTCGTCCGGCCGCTATCAGAACGCGAGTGAAGTCGTCCGTGACAGTCTGCGCCTTCTGGAGCAGCGGCAGTGCGAGGATAGCCTCAGGTTGGAGCAACTGAAGGCCGCCATCCAGATCGGCCTGGACGATATGAGAAACAGCAGAGTCGTGCGGGCGCCGGACGGTGGCCTGCGGCGCCAGCTATCGAGCCTCGGCAAGACAGGCGTCAAGACGCTTTGAGCGGTCGGCTCGCGATCGATCTAACCCGGTCCGCGAATGACGACATTGCAGACATCTTGGACCAAAGCGTCGAGCAATTCGGCTCACCGGCCCGGCGGCGCTACGAAATTCTCCTCGAAACGGCCTTGGAAGACCTACGTTTTGACCCGCTGCGCAACGGAAGCCGCGAGTGGCCCGAATTCGGCGCGGGCGTGCACACCTACCATCTTCGTCATAGCCGGGCGCGCGCTCACCGCCGCGGCGGCAGAGTTGGAACCCCTCGCCATCTGATCGCCTATGTGCAGCCGACCGCGGACCGGCTGCTGATCCTCAGGCCCTTGCATGACGCAATGGATTTGGCCCGTCACCTGCCGCCGCGGTTGGAGCTTGGTTAGGCGCGCCATCGACCGCGGCGCGCGACCGCCGCTATAAGCGCCCCATGCCCCGCCGCCTACGCCCGACCCGCCTGGAGCATGTCGTCGACGGGCATCGACTGCGCGCCCTGCTCTCCACCGCCGCCTTGGACGCCATCGGCGACGAGCCCGAGCAGCGCCGGCGCGCCCTCGAGATTCTCAAGGGCGCCCTCTTCCGCGGCCGGATGATCGCCAAGGAGCGGTTGGAGGACGGCGCCGGCGGGGTGGAGACGGCGCGGTTGATCTGCGGGGTGACCGACGAGGTCATCGCCGCGCTCTATGATTTCACCACCGTCCACGTCTTTCGCGCCCGCAATCCGACCGAGGGGGAGCGGCTCGCCCTGATGGCCGTGGGCGGGTATGGCCGCGGCGCCCTGGCGCCCTTTTCGGACATCGACCTACTGTTCGTGCGCCCCTACAAGGAAACCGCTCACACCGAGAGCGTGATCGAGTTCATGCTCTACGCCCTGTGGGACCTGGGCTTCAAGGTCGGCCACGCGTCGCGCAACATCGCCGAATGCGTCAAGCTCTCCCGCCAGGACATGACCATCCGGACCTCCCTTCTGGAGGCCCGGCGGCTGACGGGCGACGCGATTCTGGCCCAGACTTTGCGGCGGCGTTTCCGCGAGGACGTGGTCAAGGGAACGGGCGCCGAATTCGTCGCCGCCAAGCTCAGGGAACGCGATGAGCGCCACGCCCGAGCCGGCGCCAGCCGCTTCCTGGTCGAGCCCAACGTAAAGGAAGGAAAAGGGGGCCTGCGCGACCTGCACACCCTCTTCTGGATCGCCCAGTATCTGCATCCCGCCGAGGGCGTCGACGCGGCCATGCGGCTGGACATGTTCGAACCGCGCGAAGTGCGCGCCTTCATGGGCGCCTTCGACTTCCTGGAGGCCGTGCGCGCCCATCTTCACTTCGCCGCCGGCCGGCCCGAGGAACGGCTCACCTTCGACGTGCAGCCCGAAGTGGCGCGGCGGATGGGCTACCATGACCGACCCCGCGGGGACGGTGACAACACGCCCGCGGTCGAGCGCTTCATGCGCCGCTACTTTCTCGTCGCCAAGCAGGTGGGCGCCCTGACCCGCGCCTTCGCCGCCAAGCTCGAGGCGGAGCGGATGAAGGCAGCGCCGCGCGGCCTTTCGCGCCTCCTGCCGGGGCGATCGGCGCGCAAGCCGCTGGCCGAGGCCGGGTTCCAGCTGGAGGGCGGGCGCCTGACCGTGGCCGGGCCGGAAACCTTCGATCGCGATCCGGTCAACCATCTTCGCCTGTTCAAGATCGCCGACGCCCGCGATCTCGACCTGCACCCTGACGCCTTCACCGCCGTGACACGCCATCTGTCCTTGATCACCTCCAAGGTCCGGAGCGACCCGGCGGCGTCCCGGGTCTTCCTCGACATCCTGGCGCGCGGCCGGTCACCGCGCCGGACGCTGGAATTGATGAACGAAGCCCGTGTTCTAGGCCGTTTCATTCCGGAATTCGGCCACATCGTCGCCCGGATGCAGTTCAACATGTACCACTCCTACACCGTCGATGAGCACAGCCTGCGCGCGGTCGGGATCATCTCCGACATCGCCGCCGGGCGGCTGGCCGGCGACCACCCCCTGGCCACGTCCGTCATGCCTCTGATCGAGGACCGCGAGGCGCTGTTCCTGGCCATGCTGTTGCACGACACCGGAAAGGGCGGCGTCGGCGGGCAGGAGAAGGCGGGCGCGCGCGCGGCGCGGGCGGCCTGTGAGCGCCTGGGCCTGGGCCAAAGCCAGATCGCACTCATCGCCTGGCTGGTCGAACACCACTTGATGATGAGCGACTACGCCCAAAAGCGCGATATCGCCGATCCGGCCACCGTGGCGTCCTTCACCCGGGTCGTGCAAACCCCCGAACGCCTGCGCCTGCTCCTGGTGCTGACCGTCGCCGACATCCGCGCCGTGGGCCCGGGCGTGTGGAACGGCTGGAAAGGCCAGCTCCTGCGCGAACTCTATGGCGCCGCCGACACGCTCTTGCGGGACGGCCAAATCCTAGATGAAGCGAGTGCGGCGCATGGTCGAGGCGAAGCCATCGCCCACGACGCCCGACTAGCCCTCGTTATCCGTGATCCCGACGCCAGCGATTGGGCCAGCGCCATGGAGGGCGCCTATTTCGCGGCTTTTTCGATCGACGAGCAACGGGCGCACCTGGCCCTTTCGCGGCGCGCGCGCGCCGCCGGCGGGGCGGCGGCCGAGGCCAGGATCCGCGCGGACCGCCATGCGGCGGAGATCGTCGTCAGCGCGCAGGATCGGCGCGGCCTTTTCGCCGACCTGGCCCTGGCCATCTCCAGCCACGGGGGCAATGTGCTGGGCGCGCGGATCTTCACCTCGGCGGGCGGCGAGGCCCTGGATATCTTCCACGTCCAGGACGCCGCCGGCGGGCCCTTCGGCGGCGACGATCCCCGCCGGCTTTCGCGCCTCGTCCAGGGGCTGGAAAGCGCGGGCCGCGGCGAGCCCCTGGCCCACGAGGCCCGGAGCGCCGTCGATTTCGGCCGCGCCTTTCCCTTCACCCTCTCGCCGTCGGTGGCCATCGACAACGGCGCCTCGCATGGCGCCACGGTCATCGAGGCTTCCGGCCGCGACCGGCCCGGCCTGCTGGAAGCCTTGGCCCGCGCCTTGTCGGAGTCGGAGCTTTCCATCCAGTCGGCCCACATCGACAGCTATGGCGAGCGGGCGGTGGACGTCTTCTATGTGGTCGCCGCCGACGGTGGCAAACTGACCGACGCGGCGCGAGGCGCCGCGGTGTGCGCGCGCCTCGCTGAAGTGCTGGACGCCCCAGAAGCCTCGCCCGCCGACCGCCGCCTCCCCAAGGCGCGCGCGAGTTCGGCGCGGTGAGTCGTGCGATGGGCTAGAAACACGCCATGACCGACCAGAATCCCACGCTCTACGCCGGCCCCATGCGCGTGCTCTCCGGCGTGCAGCCCTCGGGCGCGCTCCACCTTGGCAATTATTTGGGCGCCCTGGTGAAGTTCGTCGCCCTGCAGCGCAAGATGGAGTGCCTCTTCTGCGTGGTGGATCTGCATGCCATCACCGCCTGGCAGGATCCGCGGCTGCTCGCGGCCCAGACCCGCGAGATCGCCGCCGCCTATATCGCCGCCGGGGTCGACCCCGGCCGAGCGATCATCTTTCCCCAGTCGGCCGTCGGTGAGCACGCCGAACTCGCCTGGATCTTCAACTGCGTCGCGCGCCTCGGCTGGCTCGACCGCATGACCCAGTTCAAGGAAAAATCGGGCAAGCACAAGGAGCGCGCCAGCGTCGGGCTCTACACCTACCCGGTGCTGCAGGCTGCCGATATCCTGATCTACAAGGCGACCCATGTTCCGGTGGGCGAGGATCAGAAGCAGCACCTGGAGCTAACCCGCGACATAGCCACCAAGTTTAACCACGACTTCGACGCGCCCGGGTTCTTTCCCCTGGCCGAACCTCTGATCGAGGGGCCGGGCGCGCGGGTCATGTCCCTGCGCGACGGGCGGGCCAAGATGTCGAAGTCGGATCCCTCCGACCAGTCTCGGATCAACCTGATGGACGAGACCGACGTGATCGTGGCCAAAATCCGCAAGGCTCGAACCGACGCCGCCCCTCTACCCGAAACGCCCGAAGGCCTGAAGGAGCGCCCGGAGGCCGACAATCTGGTGGGGCTCTACGCCGCGCTGACGGACCAGACCCCGGCCGAGGTGCTGGCGACCTTTGGCGGTCAAGGCTTCGGTCAAGCCTTCAAGCCGGCCCTGGCGGAGCTGATGGTGCAACGGCTGGCCCCGGTCTCCCGGGCGATGCGCCGCCTGATGGCCGACCCGGGAGAAATCGATCGCATCCTCGCGGCGGGGGCCCAGCGGGCGCGCGCCCTTGCCGCGCCGGTCCTCGAGGAGACAAGGCGGATTGTCGGCTTCTGGCCAAAGCCATGAGGTTGCGCCGGCCCGATCACCACGCCATCTAGCGTTCGACGGAGACCGCCCAATGTTCATCCAGACCGAAGCCACGCCCAACCCCGCCGTCCTGAAATTTCTGCCCGGCCGCGAAGTGCTGGGCGCAGGGACTCGGGAGTTTCGCGACGCGGACGAGGCGCGGGCCTCGCCCCTGGCCACGGACCTGTTCGATCTGACCGGCGTGAGCCGGGTCTTCTTCGGCGCGGACTTCCTGACCGTGACCAAGGACGTTGATCGCGACTGGGCGCATCTCAAGGCCCCGATCCTGGCGGCGATCATGGACCACTTCACCGGCGACGGGCCCTTGCTCACCGATGGCGACGCGCAAGCGCCGGCGGAAGCAATCTACGAAGGCGAAAGCGCCCAGATCGTGGCCGAGATCAAGGACTTGCTGGATTCGCGCATCCGCCCGGCCGTGGCCCAGGACGGCGGCGACATCCTGTTCTCGCGCTTCGAGCCGGATACTGGGGTGGTGTGGCTGCACATGCGCGGCGCCTGCGCCGGCTGCCCGTCCTCGGCCGCCACCCTCAAAGCGGGGGTGGAAAACATGCTGCGCCACTACGTGCCCGAAGTCACCCGGGTCGAGCAGACCCTCTAGCCGCCGCCTCGCCGTCGCAGGGGAGTCGCGCCCGCATCCCGACCCGGAACCCCCATGCCAGCCCGCCTCGAAGACCCTGCCTTGGACCAGCTCTTTCGCGCCGCCCGGACCCGCAACGGCTCGCGCACCGACCGATCCCTGGGTCTCGATTGCGGCCCCATGTCGGGTTTCGACAACGCCAAGGTCGATGCCCTGTTCTTCGCCGGAACCAAAATCAAATCGAATTTTCTCTGTTCCCTGGTCCACGGGACCGACCACAACCTCTTCGGCCGCTTGCCGCGGCACGCTTTCGAAGAGGCCTGCAAGATCGTCTAGGGGCTCGGCGATGATCGTGCTGGCCCTCGACACCTGCCTGGGCGCCTGTTCGGCGGCTCTCACCGATGGAGACCGTCCCGCCACTTGGCGCTCCGAACCAATGGCGCGTGGCCATCAGGAACGGCTGGCGCCCATGGTGCGCGACCTGATGGGAGAGGCGCGGCTGGCGTTTGGCGCCCTGGACCGCATCGGCGTCACGGTGGGCCCGGGGTCCTTTACGGGCCTGCGGGTTGGCTTGGCCTTCGCCAAGGGCTTGGCCCTGGCCTTGGATCGGCCCTGCGTCGGCGTCGGCTCGCTGGAGGCGCTGGCGGCGAGCGCCGGGTCGCCGGGGTTTTGCGCCGCGGTGATCGACGCTGGGCGTGGCCACGTCTATCTCCAGCTGTTCGAGGCCGGTTTACCACTGAGCGCGCCCGACAGCTTGCCAGTAGCGGTGGCGGCTGAGCGACTGGCTCGAGCCGTCGGTCGGCGCGACGCCCGCCTTGTAGGTTCCGGAGCCATGCTATTGGCGCCCCTGTTCCCCGGCGCCGAGGTCGTCGGCCTCTCCGCGCCCTCGCCCACGGCTGTCGCGCGCCTGGCTGCCCACGTTTCGCCCTCGCCGCCTCGACCCCTCTACCTGCGCGCGCCGGACGCCCGGCCCAGGACGCCATGATCTTGCGTCTGGCGACCGGCGGGGACGCGAAGGCCCTGGCGGAGGTCCATTCCGGCGGGTTCGATCGGCCCTGGAGCATCTCGGAGTTCGAGAGCCTGCTCTCGAGCCCGGGGGTCTTCGCCATGCTGGCGCGGTCGAGCGCCGTCGTCGCGGGCTTCGTGCTTTGCCGGATCGCGGCGGACGAGGCGGAGGTGTTGACCCTGGTCACGGCGCCGGCGCTGCGGCGGCGCGGGATCGCCGCGGCGCTGTTGGAGGCGGCGGCCGGCGTGGCGCGCGCGAGGGGCGCCGCCGCCCTCTTCCTCGAGGTCGCCCAGGACAATCTGGCCGCCCGGGCGCTCTACGCGGCGGCCGACTGGGACTGTGTCGGCCGGCGCGCCGGCTACTACGCGCGGGGGGACGGCCCCATGGAAGCCCTGGTCTTGCGGCGTGACCTTAACAGATGACCCGCCGGGCTCTATGCTCGCGCCGGTGGGGACAAGCGGAGCGGCCTCTTGGATCGGCTGGAGAAACTGTGCATCGACAAGGGCATGCGGATGACCGAGCAGCGCCGCGTGATCGCGCGCGTCCTGTCGCTGGCCAGCGATCATCCCGACGTCGAAGAACTTCACCGCCGCGCGCATGGCATTGATCCTCACATCTCCATCGCCACCGTCTACCGGACCGTTCGCCTGTTCGAGGAATCCGGCATCCTCACCCGCCATGAATTTCGCGATGGCCGCTCCCGATACGAGGAGACCAGCGAGATGCACCACGACCACCTGATCGACATGAAGAGCGGGGCGGTGGTGGAGTTCGTGGACGAGGAGATCGAGGCCCTGCAGAAGGCTATCGCCAAGCGGCTCGGCTATCGGCTGGTGGATCACCGGCTGGAGCTCTACGGCGTCCCCGCCGATGAGTGAGCGGCGCTTGCGCGCGAACCCCCCACCCACCATAACCGCCCGATGACGGGGCTCGCCGCGCGAAAACGCCTCTATATCAAAACCTACGGCTGTCAGATGAACGTCTATGACAGCGAGCGCATGGCCGATGTCCTGGCGCCCTTGGGCTATGGGCTCACCGACACGCCGGACGACGCGGATCTGGTGGTGCTCAACACCTGCCACATCCGGGAAAAGGCCACCGAGAAGGTCTATTCCGAGCTTGGGCGGCTCAAGGGCCTCAAAGCGCGCAAGGCCGAGGCCGGCGGCGCGATGATCCTGGCCGTGGCCGGCTGCGTGGCCCAGGCGCAAGGCGCGGAGATCATGGCTCGCCAGCCCGCCGTCGACTTGGTGGTCGGTCCCCAGGCCTATCACCGGCTTCCCGAACTGATCGCGCTGAGCCATCGCGCTACGGGGGAGCGCCTGGCCGCCGATTTCACGCCGCAGGAGAAATTTGACTCTCTGCCGAGCCAGCGCCGGGCGAGCGGCGTCACCGCCTTCGTGACCATCCAGGAGGGCTGCGACAAGTTCTGCACCTTCTGCGTGGTGCCGTACACGCGTGGCGCGGAATTTTCGCGGCCGGCCGGCGCCATCGAAGCCGAAGCCCGCGCGCTGGTGGCGGGCGGGGTGCGCGAGATCACCCTCCTGGGTCAGAACGTCAATGCCTATCGGAACGATCTGGGCGGCGGGCTCGCGGCTCTGATCCGCCGCCTGGCGCGGATCGAGGGGCTTGACCGCATCCGCTACACCACCAGCCATCCGCGGGACATGGACCAGACCCTGATCGACGCCCACGGCGAGGTCGGCGCCCTGATGCCCTATCTGCACCTGCCGGTCCAATGCGGTTCGGACCGGGTCCTCAAAGCCATGAACCGGTCGCACACCGCCGAGAGCTACCTGCGCCTCATCGAGCGAATCCGCGCCGCGCGACCCGACATCGCCCTCTCGGGGGATTTCATCGTCGGTTTTCCCGGCGAGAGGGAGGTCGATTTCAAGGCGACCTTGGCCCTCGTCCGCGAGGTGGGCTACGCCGGCGCCTATTCGTTCAAATATTCCCGCCGACCCGGGACGCCGGCCGCCGCGATGGCCGGGCAAGTGGACGAGGCGGCGAAACGGGATCGCCTGGCCCGCCTGCAAGCTCTGCTCGAAGCGCAACAGCGTGCGTTCAACGCCGACCTGGTCGGGCGCACGTTGCCGGTCCTGTTCGAAAAGCCGGGCCGGCGCGCGGGCCAGATCGTGGGGCGCAGCCCCTATCTGCAGGCCGTACACTGCGAGGGGCGGCCGGACCTTATCGGCCGCATCGCGCCGGTCGCCATCGTCTCGGCGGGCCAGAACAGTCTGGCCGGCCGACGCGCGCCGGCGCCCGTTTGAGCCGAATGCCCTCCGAGTTTCTGCCGCTCACCGACGAGGCCGTGCGCGCCGTGGCCGGCCCCGGCGGGCGTCACGCGGCGATGATCGAAGACGCCTTTCACGTCCTGGTCGAGACGCCCGGCGGGGGCGTTTCCCTGAACGGCGAAGCCAAGGCCCGGCGCGACGCTCGTCAGACCATCGAGACCCTGGCCGGGCGCGTCGCCACCAGCCTGGAGATCACCCCGGCGGACATGCGCGTGGCCATCGATCAGGCCCGCTCGGGCGTCGCCGGCGCGGGGCTCGCCGCACGCCGCGGAAGGGTGGCGGCCAAGACCGTGGCCCAGGCGCGCTACCTCGAAGCCCTGGCGAGGGACGACCTGGTGTTCGGGTTGGGCCCGGCGGGCACCGGCAAGACCTTCCTGGCCGTCGCCCATGGCGCCGGCCTGCTGCGTTCGGGCGCGGTGGAGCGTCTGGTGGTGACCCGCCCGGCGGTGGAGGCGGGGGAGCGCCTGGGTTTCCTGCCGGGCGACCTTGGCGAAAAGTTCGATCCCTACATGGCCCCGGTCTGGGAGGCGATGAACGATATCCTCGGCGCCGAGTCCCTGCGCCGCCGTCGTGACCGGGGCGAAATCGAAGTGGCGCCGATCGCCTTCATGCGCGGCCG
>JBBQGZ010000044.1:0-17359 GCA_038323535.1 Caulobacterales bacterium | reverse complement strand
GCGCTGCTAAGACACCAGGGCTTCAGGTCGAATCCGACCGCACCGCTTACGCGGCGAGGGCGTATTCTTGAGCGAAGTTATCGTTCGCATTTAGTTTAAGGCCCGAAACGGTGAGCCACGCCGGGAGAAAGCAACGCCTTTGGACGTCTGTCGATGCTGATCGGCCCCTAAAAGCCCCGCCGATAACGCGGAGAAAAAGAGTTTGGTGGAGCCGCCGGGAATCGCACCCGGGTCCAGTCCGCTTATTGCGCGCGCGTTTATCTCCATAGTCCAGAGTGATCCGAACCCCCGTGATATAGGCGTGATCGCCGGCGAGGTGAAGGGTGGGCGGACGGCGAAGCGTGAACGGGGGCCTGAACTTCGTGAAACGACGCCCGGCCTTCGTGCGTGGGTTTGTCGCGCGAGCCCCGGGGCGACTAGGTTCCGCGCCTTCGCCCCTGGAGCCGCCGACCAATGAAAAACCTCGCCTACGCCATCCGCCCCTTGGCCCTCGACATGTTCTCGACGATCCTCTTCGCCGTCCTGATGGCGGCGACTCACAACGTCTATCTGTCCACGGGCGCGGCCATCGCCATGGGCGCCCTGCAGGCTGCCTGGCAGAAGGCGCGCGGCAAGCAGGTGGCCGGCATGCAGTGGGCGAGTCTGGGCCTGGTGACCGTGATGGGTTCGGCAAGCCTGCTCACCGGCGATCCGCGGTTTGTCATGATCAAGCCGACGGTGATTTATCTGACCATCGGCGGGGTGATGATGCGGCGCGGCTGGATGGAGCGCTACATGCCGCCTGAGGCCAAGGCTTATCTGCCGCCGAGCCTGATCGTGGCCTGGGGCTATGTCTGGGCGGCCCTGATGTTCGTCACCGCCGTCGCCAACCTCGTCGTCGCCCTAACCTTGGGCGTAAAGGCGTGGACGGCGTTTCTGGCCGTCTTCCCGCTCGCCTCCAAGCTCGGCCTGTTCGCCGTCCACTATTTGAGCTTCCGCTTCATCGCCATCCGCAACCATCGCGCCCAGTCGGCGGCGACGGGCGAAGCGGCGGTCGCGGCGGCGGCGTGAGCGCCTACTTCGGGTCGGGGGCGCCGATGTCGATCAAACCCTTCCAAGCCCCGGCGGCGTTCTTGCGCCAGACGGTGACATAGCGGCCGGTGAACGAGGCCGCGCCCAGATTGGTGAATTTGAAGGTCCCCGTGGTCACGCCCATGTCGCCGCCCTTGGATCCCCAGGCGTCCACCGGGGTCCATTCGAGCCGGGTCTTGGAGGGCGCGTCGCCACCCATCGCCTGGTAAATGGCGGCGGCACCGCGGGTGGGGGCGCCCGAGCCGAACTGCAGGCCGTCAGCCTCGTCCATGGTTTCGCGGAAAGCCTGGGCGACGCTTACGGCCTGGGCGCGTTTCTCGAAGGCGACGTCGGCGGCGCGCACCGCCGCCGCCGTCTCCGCCGCGGCGTCCCGCGCCCTCGCCGGGGGGATGCCCAGGCAAAGAACGCCTGCGATCGCCGCGAGAGGCCCCAAGGTGTTCATAGGTTCGGCTCCTTAAGTCCAGGCAACAACGACCGTGGAAAGTGGCGCCTCCGGGCGGGAGTTGGCAAGGCTCCGATCCCCGCCGGGGCGACGGAACGATCGGCTTGGCGGACGGTTCTTCGCCCGGGTATGTCGACGAGCGGTCGACGGCCCCGGTGAAAGCGACAATGGCGAGACGGGCGAACTCGACGATTCAAGGCTGTCACGATGCTCTGATCGTAGGCGCGGGCCCCGCGGGACTCACCGCGGCGATCTATCTTGGCCGGTTCCGTCGCCCGGCGCTGGTGCTCGACTCCGGGGAAAGCCGGCTCGGCTGGATACCGACCAGCCACAACCACCCCGGATTTCCCGGCGGTGTCGCCGGCGCGACCCTGCTTTCGCGGATGAAGCGCCAGGCAAGGGATTTTGGCGCGACGCTCGCCAGCTCCACCGTGCGCGCGATCGCGCGGGAGGGCGACGCCTTCACCGTCGAACTGGAAGAGGGCGCGGCGCGCGCCCGGTTCGTCATCCTCGCGACCGGCGTCGAGGACCGCGCCCCGCCGTTCCCCGATCTCTTCGAGGCCGTGCAGCGCGGCCTGATCCGGATGTGCCCGATCTGCGACGCCTATGAGGTGATCGACAAGGCGGTGGCGGTGATCGGCGCCGGCGAGCATGCCGTGCGCGAGGCGCTCTTCCTGCGCCGCTACAGCGAGCGGGTGACCCTGCTTCTGGCGCCCGGTTCACGGTTGGATGAAAAAGGGCGGGGTGAACTGGCCGAGGCGGCCGTCCCGGTGATCGAGGTCGCGATGGCGCAAATCGGAATCGACGGCCCAAGGGTGGTCGCGGGTGGCGAGGCGGTGTTCGACACCGCCTATCTCGCTTTCGGCCTGACCTCCCGCGCGCGGCTGGCGACCGGCCTGGGGGCCAAGGTCAACGACGCCGGCTGCCTGATCGTCGACCAGCACCAGCATACCACGGTGCACGGGCTCTACGCGGCCGGCGACGTGGTCAGGGGACTCAACCAGATCAGCATCGCCCAGGCCGAAGGCGCCATCGCCGCGACCGACATCCACAACCGGCTGCTCGCCCTGTCCTAGGCGTCGAGGCTACGCGAGCGCCAGGAATTGTCCCCACTGGGTGTCAGGGTCGCACGCTTCCACGCGAGGCCACGACTTCATCCGGTGGCGCAGCCAAGTGAGCTGGCGCTTGACGTAGTGGCGGGTCTCACGCTGCGCGCGCGCGAGCGCTTCGGCGGGCGACAGGCGCCCGGTGAGCTGGTCGGCGAAGGCGGCGACGCCCAGCGCCTTCATGGCCGGCAGTCCGGGGGCCAGGTCCCGGGCCAGGAGGGCGGCGACCTCGTCCAGGGCCCCGGCCCTCGCCATCGAAGCCAGCCGCGCGTCGCAGCGTCGATAGAGTTCCGCGCGCGGCGGCGCGAGGACGACGCCCCGCCAGCCGGCGGCGGGCAGCGCCGGCGCCGTCTCCGCCTGCCAGTCGCTCAAGGCGCGGCCGGTGGCGGTGAAAACCGCCCAGGCGCGAACCAGTCGCTGACGGTCCCCGGACATGATCCGGGCGGCCGCTCTCGGGTCGCCTTCGGCGAGGCGCCGGCGAAACACCGTCTCACCCTGCTCGTCGAACGCGGCCTCGGCCGCCGCCGCCATCAGGGCGGCGACCGGGGGAATGTCCGCCAGGCCCTCGGTGAGGGCGTGAAAATAGAGGCCCGTGCCGCCCGCCACGATGGCGGGGGCGCCACGCCCCGAAATTCGCTCCAGGGCTTCCCGCGCGGCCGTCAACCAGCGACCCGCCGACCAGGCGTCCGTGGCGTCGGCGACTCCATAGAGGTGATGGGGAACGCGAGCCTCATCGCCAAGTGTTGGTCGCGCGGTGAGGACGCGAAGGTCGCGGTAGAGCTGCATGGAATCGGCATTGACGATCTCGCCCCCCACCGCTTCGGCCATCCGCAGGGCCAGGGCCGACTTGCCGCTCCCGGTGGGTCCGGCGATCAGCCAGACCGGGGGCGCCGAGGGCGGGGTGGGATCACGTTTCAGCTTGGCGCCTCTTGTGGTGTAGCGGAGAGGCGAGCCCGGGCGTGAAGGAGCCGACCGATGGAAATCACCCACCTCCTCATCCAGAATCTGATCCTCTCGCTGGCCGCCTTCGCGATCCTGTGGCTGATCAATCTGCGGATCAAGGACCCCAGCTTCATCGACAGCTGGTGGGCCCTGGGAATGGTGCTGACGGGGTGGGCCACCTTTCTCCTGGCCTCGGGGCGCGGAGCGCACGCCACCCTGCTGACCGCGCTCAGCACGGCCTGGGGCCTGCGACTGGGGGTCTATCTGCTCTGGCGCTGGCGCAGGCAGGGGCCCGACCGGCGCTATTCGACCATGATGGCCAAGGCCCAACGCGAGCGGGGCTGGGGCTACGCCAAGGCGTCTCTCCTCCTGGTCTTCGCCTTGCAGGCGCCCCTGCAGTTCGTCGTCAGCCTGCCGATCCAGCTCGGCCAGCTTTCCGGCCCGCCCGCCCTGGGGCGGGCGGCGTGGATCGGCGCGGCGCTGGCGGTGGCCGGCATCCTCTTCGAGAGCATCGGCGACTTCCAGCTCGTCGCCTTCAAGGCCAACGGCGCCAACGCCGGCAAGGTGCTGCAAAGCGGCCTGTGGCGCTACACCCGCCACCCCAACTATTTCGGCGACGCCTGCGTCTGGTGGGGCCTGTGGCTGATCGCCGCCGAAACCGGACTTGGCGCCTGGTCCCTGCCCGGCCCGGTGCTGATCACCGTCCTCCTCACCCGCTGGAGCGGCGTCCCCACCGTGGAGGGCCGGATGCGGCGCAAGCGGCCCGAGTATGAGGCCTATGTGCGCCGGACGTCGGGTTTCATCCCGATGCCGCCTAAGCCTATTCAGCGCGATCCGGCGCGAAGGTAGGCGATCAGGTCGCGGCGCTGGGCGGGATCGGAGATCACGACCGCCATCGCCGTGCCGGGAACCGCCTTGGAGGGCCCGGCGAGGAAGCGGTCGAGTTGCGCGCCGGTCCAGGTCAGGCCCGACCCGGCGAGGGCGGCCGAATAGTGGAATCCCGGCGCGGCTCCGGCCTTGCGCGCATAGACGCCCTTGAGGCTGGGTCCCTGGCCGCCGCCCGCCCCGACGTGGCACATGGCGCAGCGGTCCTCGAACAGCGCCGCGCCCCGGCCGGCGTCTCCGCCGGGCGCCTGGGCGAGAGCGGCGCCCGCCAAGCCGAGGACCGTCAGCGGCATGGCGCCGGGGACCCGCGGCCGTCTCATCGGCGGGCCAGGGCTTTGCGATCGTAGGCGATCCGCCAGACGGCTCCGCCGGCGTCATCGGTGACCAGAAGGGCGCCGTCGTGGGCTGTCGCCACGCCCACCGGGCGGCCCCAGACGCTGCCTTCGCCGACCACGAAGCCGGTGAGGACGTCCTCGTACCCGCCGGTGGGAACGCCGTGCCTCAGGCGAACCCGCACCACCTTGTAACCGGTGCGCGCGCCGCGGTTCCACGAACCGTGCAGGGCGACGAAGGCGTCGCCCACCGTGTCGGCCGGGAAGGCGGCGGGGCCGGCGCGAGCCGTGTAGAAGGTCAGGCCGAGCGGGGCCGAATGGGCGGCCAGAAGGACGTCCGGCGTCAGCACCTTGCCGGCGAGATCGGCACGGGCGCCCTTCAGGCGTGGATCGAGGTGGCCGCCGATATAGAACCACGGCCAGCCATAGAAGCCGCCCTCGCGCACGGCGGTGACATAGTCGGGCGGCAGATCGTCGCCGAGGTCATCGCGCTCGTTGACCACGCACCACGGGGCGCCGGTCATCGGCTGAATGGCCAGGGAGACGCAGTTGCGCAGGCCGGCGGCGAACACCCGCCTGCCCGCCCCCTCCGGTTCCATCACCAGCACATCGGCGCGATCGGTCTCGTCTCCCCAGGCCGCGCCCCGGCCATGCCCGGCGTCCCAGGCCTTCGCCTCTTCGGACGTCTTGGCCGGCATGGATTCGGCCACGTTGGAGGCCGAGCCGACCGAGACGAACATTCGCTTGCCGTCCGCCGAAAAGGCCACGTCCCGGGTGGAATGGCCTCGCGTCGTGGCCGCGAGCTTGGCTACGACGGTCTGAGCCGGCCCTGAGGCCTTCAGATCGCCAGCGCGGTAGGGATAGCGCACCACGGAATTGGCAGCGGCGACATAGACCCAGCGGGGATCGGGCCCGGGTGGGTAAAAGGCGATCCCGAAGGGCCGGTCCAGCCCCTCCGCAAAGGTCGAGGCAGCCGCCGCCGCCGGCGCCCCGTCGGCCGCGCGCAGGACGCGGATGCGACCCTGGTCGGTCTCGGCCACGAAGATGTCGCCACCTGGAGTGACGCGGATCTGGCGGGGGCCGTCCAGCTTGGCGAAGAGGCGCACCGAATAGCCCGGCAGGGTCGAAAGCTTTGCCCCCGCCGGCCGCGGCACGACGGCGGGCGGCGCGCCGGCCGGAGGCGTGGCGAAGGCCTTCGGCAGGTCGGCGACGGTGATCCGGTGGACCGTCCCGGGGGCGTCGGCGCGCCAATCGCCGAGCGGGGCGGCGCAGGTCGAGCCACCGGCGGCGATAGCCATGACGGCCAATTTCCAGCGGATGATCATTTCACCAATCCGATGGGTGCGGATTGCTGGACGTAGGCTTTCGGCCCGGTCCTGTAAACGCGCCCCGAGCCGGCTCGGGGCGCCTAGCCCGCCGCCTCGCAGGCTTTCCAGTGAAAGTCGCTGAGCGGCGCGACCCGGTCGGAGCCATCCTGCTGGTCGCGAAGCCGCGCCCGCCCATCCGCCAGGGCCACGACGGCGTAGATAGGCAGGCCGCCGGCGGCGGCGGAGACGAGGTCGCCGACGCCCACCGCCTCGCCGCGCGGGCGGTCCAGGTACTGCCAGTCGATGGCGCGGGCCTTGCCGCTCATCTCACGTCTCCGATTTACCTGTCGACGGCTTAGCCCAGGGTCTCTGAAGGAAGTCTGAAACCTCGCGACAGGCGCGGTTCATCGGGGCGGCCGGCCGGACATGGCCGATCAGGGGACTTTGTGCGACGCTCACGCATCATCTCAAGGAACCCATTTCGAATGCATTTTCCCCGCATGCCGATCGAAGCGGAGTCGCCCGAGCAGCGGAGCTATGATCGGGTTCGCTTCAACCTGGCGGAATCGTCGGTGCGCGACCGGTCCCTGGGCGATCTTGGGGTCGAGCTGAGCGCCCTGACCCTCTGCTATGGCGATCACCGGGGTGATCCGACCTTGCGGTCGTTGATCGCCGCGCGGACGGGCGGCGGCCTGACGCCGGACGATGTGCTGATCACCGCCGGCGCCTCGGCGGCTCTGTTCATCGTGGCGATCTCACTGCTCCAACCGGGCGACCACGTCGTTGTCGAGCGGCCCAACTACGCCACCAATATCGTGACGCCGCGCGTCCTGGGTTGCGCGGTGGACTGCCTGGACCTGGATTTCGATCGCGGATTCGCATTGGACCTCGACGCCCTGGCCGGCATGATCAGGCCGGAGACCAGGCTGATCAGCTTGACCACACCGCACAATCCCACCGGGGTGGCGCTGGACGCCGAGTCCCTGCTACAGGTGATCGCGCTGGCCGAACCCGGCGGCGCTCACGTCCTGGTGGACGAGACCTACCGCGAGATGTCCTTCACGCCGAAGCCGCCGCCGGTCGCGACCGTGAGCGATCGGGCGATCAGCGTCGGTTCGCTGTCCAAGAGCTTCGGCGTCCCGGGCATCCGGGTGGGGTGGATCGCCTCGCGCTCGCCTTCGCTGATGCATCGCTTCCTGTGCGCCAAGGAACAGATCGGCATCTGCGGCAGCGTGGTGGACGAGGCCATCGCCGCCCACGCCTTGGCCCGCGCCGACGCCTGGCTGGCGCAGAGCAACGAGCGCCTGCGCGCCGCCCTGGCGCGGGTGGCGGCGTGGATGGCGGGCGAGGCGATGCTGGAGTGGGCGCCCCCCGGCGGCGGCTGCGTGTGCTTTCCGCGCCTCCGCCCGGAGGTTTCCATCGACACCGACGCCTTCTACCGCGTTCTTGACGATGAGCACGGGACCTTCGTCGGGCCCGGACACTGGTTCGAACAGTCCGACCGATCCTTCCGCATCGGCTACGGCTGGCCGACGCCGGCCGAACTGGACGGCGGCCTTGACGCCATCTCCCAGGCCCTGCGCGCGGCGGGGTAGTCTTATTGTGTCATGACGCCCCGCCTGCTCAATTCCGACGTCGATCTTTCTTAAAGCCTCTCCCCCGTTCTCGGATTCTCTCGGACGGATGGTATTACTGTTACAATATCGTCGTAAAGTGAACTTTGCCATTTCATCACATTTGTGTGGACGGTGAACGTCGGCGGAGGCGCTAGGCTAGTTCGAGCTGGCCGACTGCGGGCGATTGGCGCGAGCTAGGATGTAATCGACGATCGCTTCGCGCTCTCGCGGCGTGAGATGCGATAAATGTTCGCGGCCCATTTTGGACATGGCGCCGAGGTCCTTCTTCGTCTTGCCTTCGCCGGTCGTCAGCAGCCGCGTCAGCTCGGCCTTTGAATAGGTACCGGCAATGTCGAGGTTGGGCGTGAAGTTCGGCCAGCCTTGCAGCGCATTATTGTGGCACCCTGTGCAAGTCGTCTTCACCATGTAGCGTCCCCAAGCGTGCTGTGGACCCATATCGACCGGCTCATTGTCGCGAAACTTGGGGATTTGAGCTTGGGCATCGCCCATGATCCCTTGTTCGACGTCCTTATACTCCACCTTGTTGAACTTGAACGCCGGCAGCGGCTTCCCGGCCGGCTTGAGTGTCCGTAGATAGGAGACCAGCGCAGCGAAATCGGCATCGCTCAGGAACTGGTAGCATTCCACTTGCATGAACCAGAACTGGCGGCCGTCTTTCGGAACGCCATGGCGGATCAGACGATCGAGCTGGGCGTCGCTGTAGGCCGGAACTACGAGCGTGACGTTGGGCGAGTACATCGCGCCGTCCTCGGGCTTGTCAGCCATGTTCTCGCCCTGAAGATTGGCGCCATGGCAACCGGTGCAATCGAGGACGTCGGCCAACCTCTTTCCGTGCGCGATCTTAGCCGCTTGCGTCGCGGCATTGGCGCCTTCGTAAGTCAATTGCGATGGCGCTCGCTGGCACGCGCTAGCGGCGAGCAGCGCGAATACGACGACCGTAAGGCGCATCGGCGAAGCCCCCATCAGGTGAGCTTAGCACGTCGAAGTCCAATCGCTAATGTCCGCAATGGGTCGAGGCTGTGTAAAACACAATCCCGCCACAATCTGAGGCAAGATCCTACCAAGGAAAACTGTTGGGCACCTCATGTTTGCCTAATTACTCGGCCGAGAAAAAAGGTTCTCCGCAAGAATCTTTCGTGGTGGGCACGAAAATCTGAGTTTTTACACAGCCTCGGTGGCGAGCGGCCTTTGGTATCGCCCCGCAAGACGGGTTCCCTCGAGCTCTCAGTTCGCCTTCGCCAGCCGCATCCCCTCGCCGCTTCCGAACATGAGCATCCAAGCGGTCAGTACGGATCGCACCAGAATGATGACGCAGGAGGCGGCCACCAGATAGAGGCCCCAGCCGGTGTGTCCGATCAGGGCGGCGCCACCGGCGGCGCCGAGCAGATAGCCGGTGCTGATCGTGACGATCATGCTGATCGGGAAGCCGCCGCGATTTTGAATGAAGTGCCTGCGAGTAAAGACAATCGGTAGCCGCAGCCCGAATAGATGAATGGCCACCAGCTCGGCGCCAAGGACGGGCGGTGGCTGCGGTGTGAGAACCAACGCCGCCGTGATCAGTGCGGTCAGAAGGTGATAGGTGTTGTTGCGCGCCGCATGAATGGTCGCGCCCATATTGTAGTCCGGACGGTCCCGGATCGCGTTGACGTGCAGCGACATCACCACGAACAGCAGCCCGACGAGCGAAGCCGCGGCCCCGCCGATCATCACAAACAGGTCGCGCCAGACCTCTGGTTGATAGTCGTTCGCCATGCGCCCTCCGGCCCAAGTCTCGATCCTACCGGCCAAGGCGGCGCTCTGGAAGTCGTCATGTTCGCCGACGCGACTGCATTCAGCGCTTCGCGGAGCCGAGGAAGTGTCTCCCGAGACACCGCCGAAACCTGCTCGACTTGGGTCGCTAGGTGCGATTAGCTGCGTTATGGTCGGGCGCCGCGGGGTCCGCGCCCGTGCGCCCCAGGCGGGAGGAAGCCATGAAGTCGATCGCGCTTGGAATTGGTATTTTGTTCTGCGTCGCGGGCGGGGCCCGGGCCCAGGTCAATTCGCAAGATCTGAAATGGGGCCCCGCGCCGCCCATCTTCGCAAAGGGCGCCCGGATGGCCGTGCTTTCCGGTGACCCGTCGAAGCCTGGCCAGTTCGTGATCCGACTGAAGATTCCCGCCGGCTACAAGGTCGCCGCCCATCACCACCCCACCGACGAATATGTGACGGTGATCGAAGGCGACATGTCCTTGGGCATGGGCGACAAACTCGATGGGACCAAAGGCGCCTCGCTCGCGTCGGGCGGGTTCGCCATGGCCCCCGCCAACATGAACCACTATGCCTGGTCCAAGGCCGGCGCGGTGATCCAGGTCTCCGCCGAGGGGCCATTCGCCATGATCTACGTCAACCCGGCGGACGACCCGACAAAGCCTTAGGCGGGAGCACACGGAAGCGCTCGCTGAGAGCGGGCTGCCCAAACGCGGCCTGTCCGAAAGCGGACCCGGCCCCGTCAGCCAGAACAGGGTGGCCAGGCGCCGTCCGTCTGAATCGCACCACTAGAGCATGGGTCGCCACGGTTGAATCACTTTGCTCGATCTCCCCTCACCGTCACCCCGGACGGCAGCGAAGCGAAGCGCAGCGACGATCCGGGGCCTAGGGGACCGGGCGAGCTGTCTGCCGTGGCGGGCGCGTCGACCAGCCACCTGGGTCCTTAGCTCTCTGCTGCGCTTCGCTCCGCGGCGGCCGGGATGACGATGATGGTTGGCGGGACGGAAGGTGGGTCATCTCGGCTGTAGCCCCGGGGGTGATGGAAGGGGAAGGGGCCGCGCCCGCGCCGATGGGCGAGGCTTTGCTCCATCGCCCGCGGAGCCTCACCGCCCGTGGAAGACGGGCTTCCTCTTCTCGACGAAAGCCACGGAGGCCGCCTTATGGTCCCGCGTCATCAGGGTGCGGACCATGTTCATGGCTTCCAGGTCGAGCACCTCGGCCAGGGTGGCGTGCTGGGCGGCGTTGAGGTTGCGCTTCATATAGCCGATCGCCACCGTGGGCAGGCCGGCCAGACGGCGCGCATAGTCGCCGGCCGCCGCCGCCAGTTCATCGGCCGGAACGGCCTTGTTGACGATGCCCAGAGCCGCCGCCTCGGCCCCCAGAATGACGGCGGCGGTGAAATAGAGCTCCCGCGCCTTGGCGGCGCCGACCAGATGGGTGAGGAAGTAGGAGCCGCCATAGTCCCCCGCCAGGCCGACCTTGGAAAACGCCGTGGTCAACTTGGCGTCCTCGGCGGCGATGCGCGCGTCGCAGGCCAGGGCTAGGGAAAGCCCCGCCCCGGCCGCCGCCCCCGGGATCACCGCCAGGGTGGGCTTGGGCATTTCGTGCAGCCAGCGGCAAACCTCCATGGCCCGGCGCAGGCCGTGAACGCGCGCCTCGACGTTGAACCCCTCGCCGTTCTTGTCCGTTTCGGCCCGACCGGCGGCGGCGGCGAATCCCTTGACGTCGCCCCCGGCGCAGAAGGCGCCCCCCGCCCCGGTGAGCACCACCACGCGCACCGCCGGATCGGCCGCCAGCCTGGGGATGGCTTCGAAGAGCGCCGCCTGCATCTCGCCGGTGAGCGCGTTGCGCGCCTCGGGACGGTTCATGGTCAAGGTGGCGACACCCTGGGCCACGGTCTCGATCAGCTGGTCGGTCATCCGCAGTCTCCAAGGGGCGGCGAAAGCGAGGCGGGTGAGGAGGCGCCTTACCCCGCCTCGGCCAGGGACAGGCTCTCGCGCAAGGGCCGCTTGAGGAACTTGCCGCTGGCGTTGCGGGGGATGGGATCGGTGAGGAACCACAAATAGCGGGGGATCTTGTGCCTGGCCATGATCCCCCCGCAGTGGGCGCGCAGATCGGCGGCGGCGAGGCTCTCGCCGGCGCGCAGCACGATCGCGGCGCCGACTTCCTCGCCCAGCCGCTCGTCCGCGACCCCGAACACGCAGCATTCGGCCACCGCCGGATGACGATGGATCGAGGCTTCGACCTCGGCGCAATAGATGTTTTCGCCCCCGCGCAGCACCATGTCCTTCTTGCGGTCGACGATGAAGATGAAGCCGTCCGCGTCGATGCGCGCCACGTCGCCGGTATGGAGCCAGCCGTCGGTGATCGCCTCCGCCGTCTCCTTGGGCCGGTTCAGATAGCCCTTGATCACCTGGGCGCCGCGCACCCACAGCTCGCCGATCTCCCCGGGCGCGACGGCCTTTCCGTCGTCATCGACGCATTTGTATTGATAGCAGGGCATGGCCGGGCCGCAGCTCTCGGGTTTGTCGACGAAGAAGTCGGCGGCGACGGCGGTGATGATGCCGCAGGTCTCGGTCATGCCGTAGCCGGTGTTGGGCCGCGCGGTCTTCACCTGCGCATCGATCTTGCCCACCAGATCGGGCTGCAGCTGGGCCCCACCTCCGCCCAGGGTGAGCAGGCTGGAGGTGTCCCGGCGGTGGAAATCGGCATGGCCGAGCAGCTCGCGGGCCATCACCGGCACGCCGGCGAAAGCGGTCACCCGCTCGCGCTCGATGAGCTCCAGGGCCTCGCCCGCGTCCCATCGGTACATCATGACCAGGGTCCCGCCGGCGGCGGTGACCGCGTAGGCGGCGCAGTTGTTGGCGGTGACGTGGAATAGGGGGGTGGGAATGAGGGCGACCGGGATCGGCAAGGGCGCGTCGGGATCGGCCTCCGAGCCGGTGGCGCGCAGGGTCGCCAGGGCCTGGACCTGGGCGGAAAAGGCCATGCTCATCAGGTTCGCCAGGCAGCCGCGATGGGTGAGCTGGGCGCCCTTGGGAAAGCCGGTGGTGCCGGAGGTGTAGAAGATGCAGGCGTCGGCGTCCGGGTCGATGTCGGCGGCGGGCATGGCGCCCCCCGAGCCGATGACCTCGGGCCAGGCGGTTGCACCCGGCGGCGTCTCGTCCATCCGGGCGGCGACCAGGGCGACGCCGTCGGTCAGGCCGGGGCGTTCGGCGATCCGCGCCAGGCGCTCGGCGTCGCAGAAGATGGCCCTGGGGGCGCAGTCGCGGATCGCATAGTCGATCTCCTCGGCCACCCACCAGGCGTTCATGCCCACCACCGCCACGCCCAGGCACGCGCACGCCCAATAGACGATCAGCCACTCGGGATAGTTGCGCATGGCGATCGCCACCCGATCGCCGCTTACCACCCCCCGCGCCGCCAGCCAGCCGGCGACGGCGTTCACCTGTTCGTGGGCCTGGCCATAGGTCAGGCGCTCGCCCTGATAGACCAGATAGTCGCGTTCCGCGAAGGCGGCGGTGGAGAGCCACAGGGCGCGGATGTTGGGCGGGGCGTTCTTGTAGGCGCGCAGGGGAATCCCGCCCACCTCGACGGTGGCGATCTCGAACGGCGCGCCGGGCGCGGTGAGTTCGGCCCAGGCCTGTTTCAGTTCAGCGTAGTGCATATGAGTTTCCTCCCTCCCCCTTGTGGGGAGGGACAGACGGCGAAGCCGTCAGGGTGGGGAAAAGTGATGAAACCCGCAAGGTCGGCGATGACCCAGACAGCCCCACCCGGATCGCTTCGCGATCGTCCCTCCCCATGAAGGGGAGGGAGGTTGTGTTCGCCGCCCTACACATCCAGCCGATAGACGCGCCGGGCGGTGTCGCTGAACAGGGCGGCCTTTTCGTCGGCGGAATAATGCTCGGCGAGGCGCTTGAAGGCGTTCCACAGCACCGCGTAGCCGCAACTGCCGAGGTCCACCGGGAAGTTGCTTTCGAACATGCAGCGCTCGACGCCAAAGGCCTCGATGCAGGCCTCGACATAGGGCTTCCACTCCGCCGCCAGCTGGGCCGAGGGCGCCGGCGGGTCGGCCATGAAGGAAGGAAAGCCGGCGAAGACCATGGCCAGGCCGCCCAGCTTCACCGTCACATTGGGCAGGGCCGCCAGGGCGCCGATGCTCTCGCGCCAGATCCCGAAGCGCTCCTGGCGCCGGCCGGCGTAGGCCCCGATGCCGAGCGGCGTTCCCACATGGTCCAGCACGATGGAGGTGTCGGGGAAGGCCCTGGCCAGGTCCGCCAGGTCGCGGAGCTGCGGCTCCAGCATCCAGGCGTCGAAGGAGAGGCCCAGGCGGGCGAGCCGCGCGAAGCCCTCGCGGAACCGCGCCGAGGCGTAGAGGCCGGCGCCGATGCGGGCCAGGGGGCCCAGAACCTCCGGGTCGGCATCGAAGGAGGCGCTCTGGCGGATGCCGCGGAACCGGCCTCCGGCGGCCACAAGGTGCGCCTCCAGCACCTCGGCCGCGGCGTCGCCCAGAGTGAGGTCGGCGTGGCCGACGATGCCGGCGCAGGCGCGGACCTCGCCATAGACGCCGCTCTCGGTCATCGCCGCCACCCCGGCCACGAACTCGGTCTCGCCCACCGGCCGCAGGGCCGCCGGGCCCGCCGCCCGGTACATCGAGCCGCACTCCAGATAGACCGTGGCGACGACCTTGTGGCCGCTGGTCAGATCGGCCAGCAGTTCGTCCAGCAGATACCTGGGGACCCGCCGCAGCAGATGATCGAAGCCGTGCCTGGGCGGCGGCAAGGCGGCGATCAGGGCCGCCGGCCGGTCCCACAGGTGATGATGCGGGTCGATGATCGGCAGATCGGGTTCGAGGATGGCTTCCGAACGGGCCTCGGCCTGGCTCATGAGGGCATCCTTTCCGCTCGCAGCGCGCCTTACACCATCCAGCTTTGGGGCGTGGGATAGGCTTCGTTGCGTAGCAGGCGGCTCAGGCCCAGGGCGCACCGGACGATGAACCAGACCAACACCGCCAGAATCATCGGAATACCGATCAGGACCACCACACAGACACAGGCGATGGCGAAGTAGAGCAGCCCGATCCAGAACGTGCGGATCTGAAAGGTGTAGTGGCTCCTGAGCCAGTCGGGAGCGGTGTCGCGACTGACATAGGCGAGCACGAGTCCCGCGATGTGGGTCACCCCGAACGGCAACAGGTAGAGGATGTAGATGATCAGCGCCATCTGCCGCTCGTCATGGACGGCGGCGGCGGGCGGACCGGCCGGCGGGATCGGGCTTGGCGAAGGCGTGACGGTGTCGGTCATGATGAGGCTCCCCTTTTGACCCAGCTTAGCCCCGGACGGCGGTGATCTCCACCCCGGCGGCGGCGGCGTGGGGAGCCAGGGCCAGGGGCTTTTCCACCCGCACCCGGGCGCGCAGGACCCGAGGTTCTTCGAAACACGCCCGCGCCAGGCGCTCGGCGAAGGACTCCACCAGGCCGATGTGGCCGGCGGCCGCGATCGCGCGCGCGCGCCGCGCGATGGTTTCATAGTCGACGGTGTCGGCCAGGGCTCGCCAGCCGGCGGCGGCGTCGTCGAGCTCGACGTCCACGATCAGGGGCTGGCGGCGGCCCTGTTCGTGAGCATGGACCCCGATCTCGGCTTCGACGGCCAGGCCGCGCACGAACACCTTGGTGACCAGTATCCGGGCGGCGGGGGCGGTATCGGCGGGCGCCGCCTTGGCGAGGGGCATGTCAGTCACCGATGACGTCGGGCGTTCGCCAGGCCAGGTGCTGGCCGCCATCGACCGCGATCATCTGCCCGGTCACCGAGGGGGCGTCAATCAGATAGCGCAGGGCGGCGCCGATCTCCTCCGGCGTGGCTCCGTGGCCCAGGGGGACGGCGGCGGCCTCGGCGTCGAATTCGCCCGGCGCCTGGTGCACGGAGGCCAGGGTCGGGCCCGGCGCGATGGCGTTGACCCTGATGCGCGGGGCCAGGGCCTGGGCCAAAGTCCAGGTCGCCGTCCACAAGGCGGCCTTGCTGAGCGTGTAGCTGAAGAACCGCGGGGTGAGGCGCATGACCCTCTGGTCGGTGATGTTGACGATCAGGCCGTCGCGGCTGGCGGGAAGGGCGGTGGCGAACGCCTGGGCCAGAAGGACCGGCGCGCGCAGATTGACCGCGAAATGGCGATCCAGGCGGTCCGGGGTCAGGGTATCGATCCGATCATCCTCGAACAGGGAGGCGCAGTTGACCAGGAGTGTCACCGCCCCGCCAGGGTCGTCCGCGAGCCGCGCGAACGCGCCGGCCAGGGCGCCGGTCTCGGTCAGGTCGAAGGCCTCGATCCTGGCGCGGCGCCCGAGAGAACGGATCTGCTCCGCCGTCTCCGCGGCTTCCGGGCCAGCCGAGTGGGTGTGGACGATGACATCGAAACCCGCCTCGGCGGCCGACAGGGCTAGCGCCCGGCCGATGCGCCGGGCGGCGCCCGTCACCAGGGCCCAGCCGCGATCGCTCAATCGATGCGGCCGAACTCATAGGCGTTCAACGCCCCAAGGGCGATGACGAAGAGGAGGATGACCCCGATGGCGACCATGCCGGCGTTTCTCCTTAAAACACCTCTCCCACAGGGAGAGGGAGGGGCCCATGGCGGAGCCATGGGAGGGTGAGGGGCTACGGCGCCGCCAATTGCGCGGTCGCGCCCGTATTTGCGAGCCGGTAACCCCTCACCTTCCCACGCGCAAGAGGGCGCGCGGGCCCCTCCCTCTCCCGACGGGAGAGGTATTATGCGCCAAGCCCCTTTCCGTATTAACCATGATCACTAATATGGCGGCGCAAGAGGCCTCGCCGTCGAACGCCGGGCCCGCCGACACCTCAACTCCGGGCGCCTTGCCCCACGGGAGAACCCTATGCGCGAATACATGAAATTCTACATCGACGGCCAGTGGGTCGACCCGGCCGCTCCCAGGAGCCTGGAGGTGATCAACCCCGCCACGGAAGGCGTCTGCGGCCACGTCTCGGCCGGATCGGCGGCGGACGTGGACAGGGCGGTCAAGGCCGCGCGCAAGGCCTTCGAGACCTATTCCCAGACCAGCCGCGAGGAGCGCATCGACCTTCTCGAGCGCATCCAGGCCGAATATCAGAAGCGTTTCGGAGACATGGCCAAGGCCATCACCGAGGAAATGGGCGCCCCGGCCAGCCTCGCGCAGCGGGCCCAGGCCCCGATCGGCCTGGGACACATCGCCACCGGCATCGCCGTCCTCAAATCCTTCCAGTTCGTCGAGGATCGCGGAGCGACCCGGATCGTCAAGGAGCCGATCGGGGTTTGCGGCATGATCACGCCGTGGAACTGGCCGATAAACCAGATCGCGTGCAAGGTCGTGCCGGCCCTGGCGACCGGCTGCACCATGGTGCTGAAACCCTCCGAGGAGGCGCCGTTTTCGGCCTATATCTGGACCGAGATCCTGCACGCCGCCGGCGTCCCGGCGGGGGTGTTCAACATGATCAACGGCACGGGCGCGGAGGTCGGCGCGGCCATTGCCAGCCATCCGGGGATCGACATGGTCTCCTTCACCGGCTCCACCCGGGCAGGGATCGAGGTGGCCAGGGCCGCCGCCCCCACCGTCAAGCGCGTGGCCCAGGAACTGGGCGGCAAGAGCCCCAACATCATCCTCGAGGACGCCGACATGGCCAGCGCCGTGGGCGGCGGGGTCAAGCACGTGATGCAGAACTCCGGCCAGTCCTGCAACGCCCCCACGCGCATGCTCGTGCCGGCGGGAAAGATGGGGGAGGCCATCGGCATCGCCAAGGAAGCCGCCGAATCCACCACCGTGGGCGACCCCAACGGCAACGCCCAGATCGGGCCGGTGGTCAACCGGACCCAGTGGGACAAGATCCAGCGCCTGATCAAGGCCGGCATC
>JBBQGZ010000043.1:0-17911 GCA_038323535.1 Caulobacterales bacterium | reverse complement strand
GGGCCAGATCGCGCGGTTCGTTGACCGGGTTGGCGGCCATCAGGTCGGGACTCATCACCGGGGTCACCGTCTCGCTCATCAAGCGCACGGATTCCAGGCCGGCGTAGGGGCCCGCGCCGTAGCGGATGGCCAGATCCACCTCGCCGGCGCCGAAGTCCACCAGATCCATGCCGGCCGAAAGCCACACGTCGACCTGGGGATGGGCCTCCTCGAAGCGGCCCAGGCGCGGGACCAGCCATTTGGCGGCGAAGGAGGGGGCGGCGGTGAGGGTCAGGCGCCGACCGTCCACCGCCGCGGTCAGCAAGGAGGCGGCCTCGGCCAGACGATCGAAGGCCTCGCGCAGGGCGGGAAGGGCGGTCTGGGCGGCGTCGGTCAGCAGCAGCCCCCGGGGCGTGCGCTTGAACAGGGAGGCGCCGACATAGTCTTCCAGGTTCTGGATCTGTTGGGACACCGCCCCCGGCGTCACCGAAAGCTCGTCCGCCGCGCGGCTGAAATTGAGGTGACGCGCCGCGGCCTCGAAGGCGCGCAGGGCGTTGAGCGGGGGAAGGCGCCGCCTGGTCTCCATAGTTTTGCTGATATCCCCGGCAGAAGTCCTCGGGTTGCGAAATGGCCCCGCGGCCCCCAGTTTTCAACCGTCCGAGGGCGCAATGGCCCTTTTCGCCTTCGGATGCCGACGGGGCGGGCCGATCTGGTCCGTCCCGTCATCGCCCCGTAACCCCTGATAGAGTTCCTTCAAGCAAAGACCGATCAAGACCATGTCCTCCGATCGCTCCAGGACGACAAGCCCCCGGCGCCTGGTTCTGCTCGGCGGCGCGAGCGCGCGGGGCGCCGGAACCGTCTGGCTGGTCGGGGCGGGGCCCGGCGATCCCGACCTGTTGACGCTCAAGGCCCTCAAGGTGCTGCGCGTCGCCGACGTCGTCGTCCATGACGGCCTGGTCTCGCCGGCCATCCTCGACCTGACGCCGGCCAAGGCGCGCCGGATTTCGGTGGCCAAACGCCGCTCGCATCGTTCCTACGCCCAGGAGGACATCAACCGCCTGCTCACAGCCTTCGCGCGCGAGGGCCTGACCGTGGTCCGGCTCAAGGGCGGGGACCCCTTCATTTTCGGCCGGGGCGGCGAGGAACTGGAAGCCTGCCGGGCCGCCGGCGTCGACTGCCAGGTCGTGCCCGGGGTAACGGCCGCTCTCGCCGCCGCCACCGCGGCCGGCGCGGCCCTCACCCATCGCGGCGCGGCCCAGGCGGTCACCTTCGTCACCGGCCACGCCGCCGGCGGCGCGGCGCCCGATCTGGACTGGCCGGCCCTGGCCAAGGCCAATCAGACGGTGGTGGTCTACATGGGCCTCGCCAACGCCTCGGCCATCGCCGAGCGCCTGATCGAGGCCGGCCGGGCGCCCTCGACCCCCGCCCTGATCGTCGAGAACGCCAGCCTGCCGGAGGAACGGCGCGTGGTCACGACTCTCGGCGAGCTGGGCGCGGCCGCCGCCGGCCTCTCCGGCCCGGCCCTGCTGATCGTCGGCGAAGCGATGGAGATGGCGGTGGAGTCTTCAGCAATCCTCCCTCCCCTTCATGGGGAGGGACAGGCCGCGCAAGCGGCCAGGGTGGGGCAGTCAGGATCATCGGCAGCGTTGGGGGGACCTCAGAATTCCCCACCCGCCCCCGACTGGATCGGTGGTCCGCGCCACCCTCCCCACAACGGGGAGGGAGGCCGATGAAAGCGCTCACGGCCAACCGGCTCACCGACGGCGAGGTGGTGTTCTGGACCGATGGCGTCTGGCGCGAGGCGTTCGTAGAGGCCGAGATCTTCGAGGGCGAGGAGGCCGCCGAGGCCGCCGAGGCCCGGGCCAAGGGCCAGATCACGGTGGCGGTCGAGCCCTATCTCATCGATGTGGCCCCGGTGGACGGCGGCTTGGCCCCGGTCAGCTACCGCGAACGCCTGCGCGCCCTGGGGCCGACCAACAAACCGGATCACGGCAAGCAGGCGGCCGGCGGGGACGGCGTCGAGATCCTCGCCCATGCCCGGGGATCGGCCCGCTCCACCGGCCGCGTCAACCTCATCAAGCGCAAGTAGAGGGCGCGGCGATGGTCTATGCTTACGATCAGATCGACGAGCGGATGCTGGCCGACCGAGCGGCGGAATTTCGCGAACAGTGCCGCCGGCGCCTGGCCGGAGAGATCACCGAGGACCAGTTCAAGCCGATCCGGCTGATGAACGGGCTCTATCTGCAGCTCCACGCCTATATGCTGCGCATCGCCATCCCCTATGGGACCCTGGACGGCGCTAAGCTGCGCGCCCTGGCCCATGTGGCGCGGACCTATGACCGGGGCTACGGCCACTTCACCACCCGCACCAACCTCCAGCTGCACTGGATCAAGCTGAAGGACGCGCCGGACATTCTCGACGATCTGGCCAAGGTCGGGCTGCACGCGATCCAGACCTCGGGCAACTGCATCCGCAACCTCACCGCCGACCCCCACGCCGGGGCGACGGCCGACGAGGTCGACGATCCGCGCATCTGGGCCGAGGCGATCCGCCAATGGTCGACCTTCCACCCCGAATTCTCGTTTCTGCCGCGCAAGTTCAAGATCGCGGTGACGGCGGCCAAGCAGGATCGGGCGGCGATCCGGGTCTATGACATCGGCCTTCGCCTGCACCGCGACATGGACGGCGCGCTGGCCTTCGAGGTTCTGGCGGGCGGGGGGCTTGGCCGCACGCCCTATCTGGGCCCGACGATCCGCGAGCGCCTGCCGGTGCGCCATCTGCTCTCTTATCTGCAGGCGATCTTGCGGGTCTACAATCGCCATGGGCGGCGGGACAATCTGTGGAAGGCGCGGATCAAGGTCCTGGTCGCCTCCCTGGGGGCGGAGGAGTTCGGCCGCCAGGTCGACGAGGAATGGGAAGCGTCCGACAAGGCGGCGGCGGATCTGCCCGATACGGAACTCGCCCGCATCCGGGCCGCCTTCGCGCCCCGGGGCTTCGACACCCTGCCGCGCGTCTCCGCCGCGTTCGAGATCCTTAAGGCCGAAGACCGCGCCTTCGCCCGCTTCGCCCGCCACAACGTCAAGCCGCACAAGATGGCCGGATACGCCATCATCGACGTGTCGCTCAAGGCGCCCGGCGAGACGCCCGGCGATTGTTCCGCGGACCAGATGGACCTGATCGCCGGCCTCGCCGAGCGCTATTCCCTGGGCGAGGTCCGCGTCGCCTATGAACAGAATTTGATCCTGCCCCATGTCAGGCTGGAAGACGCGCCGGCGGTCTGGCGGTCCCTGGCGGAAGCGGGCCTGGCCACCCCCAACATCGGCCTGATCAGCGACATCATCGCCTGCCCGGGCCTCGACTATTGCGCCCTGGCCAATGCCCGGGCCATCCCGATCGCCCAGGACATCGCCCGCAAGTTCCAGGACCCTGACCTAGCCGAAAAGATCGGCGAGCTGAAGATCAAGATCAGCGGCTGCATCAACGCCTGCGGCCACCACCACGTCGGCCACATCGGCATCCTGGGGGTCGATAAGAAGGGCGAGGAATACTACCAGCTCACCCTGGGCGGCTCGGGCGCGGACGATGCGTCCATCGGCCAGATCCTCGGCCCCGCCCTGCCAGCCGACAAGGTGACCGGCGCCATCGACGACCTCGTCGCGGTCTATCTGCGCGAACGGCAAGGCGGCGAGCGCTTCCTGGACACCTACCGTCGGGCCGGGCTCGCCCCGTTCAAGGAGGCCGTCTATGCCGATGCTCATTAGGTGGAAGGACGGCCGGGCCGAAGCGGCGGAGGATCCGTTCACTTTCGTGGACGACGATCAGACCGTGCCCCCGGGCGACGTGATCATTTCCCTGACCCGGTTCCAGGCGGAAGGCGAGCACCTGCTGGGCCAAGGCCACCAGGTGGGCGTGCGGGTCGAACCGGACGAAGCCGTCGAAGCCCTGGCCTATGATCTGCCGAGGATCGCCGTCGTGGCGCTCGCCTTCCCCAAGTTCCGCGACGGCCGCGCCTTCAGCGCCGCGCGGGTCCTGCGCGAACGCTTGAAATTCGCCGGGGAGGTGAGGGCGGTGGGCGACGTCCTCCTGGAACAGGCGAGATTCATGGTCCGCTGCGGCTTCGACGCCTTCGAGGCGGCCGACGGCGCCACGCCCCAGCAATGGGCCGCGGTGGCGACGCGCTTCCACCACGTCTATCAGCGCGCCGCCGATGGCCGCCAACCGGCGTTCGCCGAACGGGGGCGGGCGTGAGCCTGGCGTTCGATCAGATCGAGCGGCCGCGCGCCCTCGCCCGGAGTCTCGAGCCGCGAACCCTTGAAGCCCAGGGCCTCGACGCCCGGTGGCGCCACGCCCACCCTGCCGACATCATCGCCGGGGCGGCCGAAACCTTCGGCGACCGCCTGGCCCTGATTTCGTCCTTCGGGGCCGAATCGGCGGTGCTGCTGCACATGGCCGCCCAGGTCGATCCCGGGATGGCGATCCTCTTCCTCGACACCGGCATGCTGTTCGGCCAGACCCTGGACTACCGCCGCAATCTCGCCGCCCAGCTGGGCCTCACCGGGGTGCGCGACCTGCGCCCGCGCTTCCAGGATCTGGCCATGGGCGATCCCGACGCCGAGCTGTGGAAGAGCGACACCGACGCCTGCTGCCATATCCGCAAGGTCTTGCCCTTGGACCGGGCCCTGGCCGGGTTCGACGCCTGGATCAGCGGCCGCAAGCGCTTCCACGGCGCCGGCCGTTCCCGCCTGCCGGTCGTCGAGCAGGCGGAGGGCCGGATCAAGATCAACCCCCTGGCCAACTGGACGAAGGCCGATCTCGACGCCTATGCGGCCCGGTTCGACCTGCCGGCCCACCCCCTGGTCGCCGCCGGCTTCCCCTCGATCGGCTGCTGGCCGTGCACCGAGGCGGTCGACGAGGGGACTGATCTCAGGTCGGGGCGCTGGGCGGGCTCGCAAAAGACCGAATGCGGCATACATACCGCCCGCGCCCCCGGCGCCGCGCCGTTCGTCGGCGGCGACATCTGACGATCAAGGCCCTAGGTTCCTTTAAGACATGCTCGACACCGCCACCATTACCGCCCCTCCCGCCAAGGCGCGCGGCGCGTTCCATGTCGAGACGGTGACCTGGGTCCGGCACTGGACCCCGTCGCTGTTTTCCCTGCGCACGACCCGGGACCCCAGCCTGCGCTTCACCAGCGGCCAGTTCCTGATGCTGGGGCTGGAGGTGGACGGCAAACCCCTGCTTCGGGCCTATTCCATCGCCAGCGCCCCCTGGGCCGACGAGCTGGAGTTCTATTCGATCAAGGTTCCCGACGGCCCGCTCACCTCGCGCCTGCAGTTGATCCGCGAGGGCGACGAGATCCTGATCGGCAAGAAACCCACCGGCACCCTGGTGCTGGACGGCCTGCGCCCAGGCCGCAACCTCTATCTGCTGGGAACCGGCACCGGCCTCGCGCCGTTTCTCGGCCTCGCCCGCGACCCGGAGGTCTATGAGCGGTTCGACAAGGTGATCGTCACCCACACCGTGCGCGAGGTCGCCGACCTCAACTATCGGGACCTGCTCTCCCACGGCCTGCCCAACGACCCTGACCTGGGCGACCTCATCGCGCCCAAGCTGATCTACTATCCCACCGTCACCCGCGAGCCCTTCGTCACGCAGGTCCGGATCACCGACCTCATCGCGTCTGGCAAGCTCTTCGCCGACATCGGCCTTCCCGATCTCGACCCGGCCCGCGACCGCCTGATGCTGTGCGGCGGCCCCTCGGTCCTGGCCGACCTCAAGGCCCTCCTCCTCGCCCGAGGCTATGAAGAAGGCTCCGTCGCCACCCCCGGCGACTTTGTCCTGGAACGGGCGTTCGTGGAGACGTGAGGGCGCCCGCCAACTCCTCCCTATCCGTCATCACCGGGCGTAAGTCCCGATGATCCATGAACACCTTCCATGTTTGGCCGCGCCGGCGCGGCCATGGCGGGCGCCCGGATCATGGATGGCCGAGACTGACGCCCGGCCATGACGGTCTTGGGGGGTGATTAGCGTTCGCGCGGTGGTCTAATGTGTGCGTGCAAGGAGACCCACACCTTGACCATGCGCCTTCGGGTTCTTCCCCTTCTCGCCGCGCTCGCCGCCGCGCCCACCTTCGCCGCCGAACTGACCCCGACCGGCCAGGCGATCACCCCGACCGCCGCGCCCGGGGCCCTCTTCCAGCCACTCAATCCCGATCTACCCGGCGACCCCGCCTTCACCGCCGGCCAGGCCGCGGCGGTGGCCCTCTCGCCGGACGGCAAGACCCTCCTCATCCTCACCAGCGGCTTCAACCGGACCTTCGGGGCCGATGGCAAGCTCATCGCCGACCGGTCGATGGAATATGTCTTCGCCTATGACGTCTCCGGACCCGCGCCCGTGAAGCGCCAAATTCTCACCGTCCCCAACAGTTTCCTGGGGCTGGCCTGGGCGCCCGGCGGCGGGCGGTTCTATGTCTCGGGCGGGGTGGACGACGACGTGCTGGAGTTCGCCGGCGCTCCCGGTTCCTTCAGGCTCGCGCGCACCTTGCCGCTCGGGCACAAGGGCGGTCTCGGCCTGGCGGTGAAACCCGAGGCCGCGGGCCTGGCGGTGAGCCCCGACGGCCGCCGGCTGATCGTGGCCAATCTGCAGAACGACTCGATCAGCCTCGTTGATCTTCAAACCGGCGCGGTCGTCGACCAGGATCTGCGTCCCGGCGTGATCGACAAGGCCCGCTCGGGCCAGCCGGGAGGGACCTTCCCCCGGGCCGTGGCCTGGGTCTCAAACGCCAAGGCCTATGTCGCCAGCCAACGGGACCGCGAGATCATTGCCCTGGAGATCGGGCCCCGCGCCGCGCGGGTCACCGGCCGGATCAAGACCCGAGGCCAGCCCGTGGCCCTGCTTCCTGGCCGGCCCGGCCGGCTCTACGCCGCCCTGGACAATACCGACAGCGTCGCCGTGATCGACACCACCGCCGATCGGGTAATCGAGGACATTCCCACCGCCGGGCCGCCGACAGCGGCGGCCAAGGCCCTCGGCGGCGCGGGGTCCAACGCCCTGGCCCTGTCGCCCGACGGGCGGACTTTGCTGGTGACCAACGGCGGCGAGAACGCCCTGGCCTTCATTCGGCTGGGCGCCCTGGCCGCCGGCGAGCCGGGTGGCGGCGCGGCCTCGGCTGTCACGGGCTTCGTTCCCACCGGCTGGTATCCCACCGCCGTGGCCATCCGGCCGGACGGGCGCCGGATCTTCGTGGTCAACGCCAAGAGCAACACCGGGCCGGTCCCGCTGACCTGCCGGACCAATCTTCTCGCCACCGACGCCAGCCAGGCCGCCTGCCAGGGCGCCAACCAATATGTCTGGCAGCGCCAGAAGGCCGGGTTCCTGACCCTCGCCACCCCCACTCCGGCGCAGCTCGCCCGCCTGACCCGCCAAGTGGCGGCGAACAACCGCGTGAGCGCGGCGCCCCCGGCGGTCGACGCCGCCAAGGTGGCCTTCCTGAGGGCCCACATCCATCACGTCATCTATGTGGTGAAGGAGAATCGCACCTATGACCAGGTGCTGGGCGACCTGGAGGTCGGCGACGGCGATCCGCGCCTGACCGTCTTCCCCGCGGCCATGACCCCCAACCAGCACGCCCTGGCGCGCCGGTTCGTCGACCTGGACGCCTTCTTCGACAGCGGCGAGAGCAGCAACACCGGCTGGAACTGGACGGCGGCGGCGCGCACCAACGATTTCACCGAACGCGAGGCGCCGGTGAACTACGCCGACCGGGGCCTGCAGTACGACCAGGAGGGAGACAACCGGAACCTGAACATGGGCCTGGCCGACACGGCCGCGCGCCGGGCGGCCAACCCCCTGGGGCCGAAGGATCCCGACATGCTCCCCGGGGCTCGCGACGTCGCCGCGCCGGACGGGCCAGGCGGCGAGGAGGGCCGAGGCTACGTTTGGGACGCCGCGCTTCGGGCGGGGCTCACGGTGCGCAACTGGGGCTTCTACGGCGATCTGACCCTCTACGACCGCAGGGTCGGTCCCTTGCGCGTTCCCCTCGAACGCGAGCCCTGGAAAAAAGGAATGAAGGTCTTCGCTCCGGACAAGGCGTCCCTGATGGCGGTCACCGACCTCTACTACCGCGGCTTCGACCAGGCCTTCCCCGACTATTGGCGGTTCAAGGAATGGGAGCGCGAGTTCGACGGCTTCGTCGCCGCCGGCGCCGCCCCCAGTCTGATGATGGTGCGCCTGCCGCATGACCACACCGGCGACTTCGACGAGGCCATCGACAAGGTGAACACGGTGGAGGCCCAACTCGCCGACAACGACTACGCTGTGGGCCTCCTCATCGAAAAGGTCGCGCACAGCCCCTTGGCCAAGGACACCCTGGTCTTCGTCATCGAGGACGACGCCCAGGACGGCCCCGACCACGTCGACGCCCACCGCTCCATCGCCTTCGTGGCCGGGCCTTATGTGAAACAGGGCGCGGTGGTCTCCCACCGCTACGCCACGGTCGATCTGGTGCGCACGATCGAGGTGATCCTGGGCCTGGATCCCATGGGCCTCGAGGACGCCCGCGCCGAGTCGATGAGCGAGGTGTTCGACACCCGTTCGGCGGCCTGGACCTTCGACGCCATCGTGCCCTCGGCCCTGCGCTCCACCGCCCTACCGCTGCCTCCCGCCTTGAAAGCCGAGGCGGCGTGCCCGTCGCGGGCCCGCTCCTCCGCCTGGTGGGCCGCCGCCATGGCCGGCCAGGACTTCTCCCGCGAAGACCACCTCGACACCCCCGCCTTCAACCTCGCCCTGTGGCGCGGCCTCAAGGGCGCCGCGCCTTATCCGGCGCGCCGGGACGGGCGGGACCTGCGCGAGGGAAGGGCGCGGTTGCTGGCCGAGGCCGGCGTGGGGGCGTGCGGCTGACGGGGCGAGTGGCGGCCCTAAGCCAGCGCCGCCTCCACCGCCGCCATCACCGCTCCGATCTCGTCGTTGACGACGAGGTCGGCGAAGGGGTCCTGGTCGGTGGGATCGCGGTTGACGATGGCGAGCTTCGCGCCGCCGCGCTTGGCCGCCAGGGGAAAACCGGCCGCGGGGAAGACCACCAGGGACGAGCCCAGAACCAGGAAGAGGTCACAGGCCGCCGTCGCCGCCTCGGCGCGGGCCATGGGTTCCTCCGGCATGGGCTGGCCGAAGGAGATGGTGGCGGTCTTGACCAGGCCGCGGCAGGCGCGGCAGGCGGGGATCTCGCCGCGTTCGAGGAAGGGCGCGCGAAGAGCCGTCAGTTCGTGGCGCAAGCTGCAGGTCAGGCATGTCGCGTAGCTGGCGTTGCCGTGCAGTTCGATCACCCGATCCTCCGCGATCCCCGAATCCTGGTGGAGGTTGTCGACGTTCTGGGTGATCACGGCGCCGGCCTTGCCCCGGGCGATGAGGCGCGCCACGGCGTGGTGGCCGCTGTTGGGCGCCGCCCCCGTCCACCCCGCGGCGCCGGAGAAGACCCGCGTCCAGGCTTCACGCCGCGCCGCTTCGCTGGCGACGAAATCCTGGAAATAGATCGGCTTCATCCGGCTCCACACCCCGCCGGGGCTGCGGAAGTCCGGCACGCCGGATTCGGTGGACATTCCCGCGCCGGTAAAGATCGTGACATTGCGGGCCTCGGCGATCATCCGGGCGAGGGCGGCACGGCGCTCGTTTTCACGGCCCGCATCCTCTTTTAAAACCGTCATGGCCGGGCGCCAGTCCCGGCCATCCATGACCCGGAGGCGCGCCATGGCCGCGCTGGCGCGTGGCCACTCCACGGGAGGTGTTCATGGATCACCGGGACTTACGCCCGGTGATGACGGAAGTGGGGGAGGGTTGTTGCGGTCGCGTCCCGTCCATCTCACCGCCGAATGGACGATGTGCCTGCTTCGGGTCCCCTCGCCAGCCGCCCGGCGAGGTAGAGGCCGGCGATCAGAACGGCGAAGGGGAGGAGGGAGAGGGCGTCCGCCCAGGGACCGGCGAAAAACGGGTTGTGCGCCGTCATGGTGTCGGCGATGCGCTGGTTGAACCCGGTCAAGGCCCCGGCCATGAAGGCGATGCCGATGCCGGCGATGGCGCCGCCGGCGATGTAGCCCGAAGCCACCAGCACGCCCGGGCTCTTGTCGGATTCCGCGATCAGCTGCGTGGGCGTGAGGCCCGCTCCGGAGAACCGCCGCTTTAAATGCCGATCCACCAGCCAGCGCACCGCCCCACCGATGAAGATCGGCGAGGACGACGACAGCGGCAGATAGACCCCCACCGCGAAGGCCAGGGAGCCGATGCCGCACATCTCCAGGATGACCGCGATCATCCCCCCCAGGATCACCAGGGTCCAGGGAAGCTGCTGGTTCAAGATCCCCTTGATGATGTAGCTCATCAAGGTCGCCTTGGGCGCGGCGAACTTGTTCACCGAGGTGCCGTCCGGGCGCACGCGATGGGTGCCGTTGATCCCCGGGTCGACCAGATAGGCCGGCGCCCCGGCGGCGTTGATCAGATAACGGCCGGCCGGCCCGCCGATCTCGTCGGTCTTCTGGAACACCCGGTAGACGCCCGCGTCGCTCTGGCGCTGCGGCCCCTTGATCTGGTCGGTCGGAAGGGTGGCGAGGGTCGCGGCCGGCACCCGCCAGGCCGGGGCGGAGGCCGCCGCGGGGCCGGAGAGCGGCACATAGACGGTCGAGGCGTCGTTGAGCGAGAGCAGGATCGGCCCCAGCACCACCGCCGAGGCCAGCGCGCCGCAGAGGATGGCGATCTGCTGGGACCGGGGCGTCGAGCCGATCAGGAACCCCGTCTTCAGGTCCTGGGAGGTGGTGCCGCCATTGGAGGCGGCGACGCAGACGATGCCGCCTACGGAGAGAGCGGTGACGTAATAGGTCGGCCCGGTCCACCCTAGCGCCAGAAAGACCAGGCAGGTCAGCAGCAGCGTCGCCACCGTCATCCCCGAAATGGGGTTGGACGAGGAGCCGATCTCGCCGGTCAGGCGCGAGGAGACGGTGACGAACAGGAATCCGAACATCACGATCAAGAGGGCGCCCAGGATGTTCATGTGCAGGGAGCGGGCGATCAGGATCGCGGCCACCAGGGCGACGAGGCCCAGGGCCACGAACCGGGGCGAAAGATCGCGGTCGGTGCGGGGCGTCGCCTCCCGGGCCGTCGTCTCGCTCCGCCGGGCGCGCCAGTCGCTCAGGCCCCCGGCGATCCCGCGCCCGATCATCGGCAGGGAGCGGAAGAGGCTGATGATCCCGCCCGTCGCCACCGCCCCGGCCCCGATGTAGAGGACATAGGCGCCGCGGATGTCGTCCGGCCCCATGGCCGAGATCGGCATGGTTCCCGGAGGAATGATCCCGGTGGCCGTCCCGCCGAAGAACCGGATCGCGGGGATCAGGACCAGAGAGGCCAGCACCCCGCCAGCGGCCATGGTCGAGGCGATCTTGGGGCCGATGATGTAGCCGACGCCCAGCAGTTCGGGGGAGATCTCGGCGGCGACCGAACCCGCCGCCAGCGGCGCGCCGAAGACCTTCTCGGGAATGTCCTTCCACAGCTTGAAGGCTTCCATGGCCAGCTTGTAGACCACCCCGGCGCCGAAGCCGGCGAAGATGGCGACAGCCCCGGACCGGGCCGCGCCCTCGTCCGCGGCGCTCTCGGTCTCGGCGCGGCCGAGCGCCCGCTCCTCGGGTGTCGCGCCGGCCTTGAGCACCTCGGCGCAGGCCGTGCCCTCGGGGTATTTGAGCACCCCGTGCTGCTGCACGATCAGGGCCCGGCGCAACGGGATCATCATCAGTATGCCCAGGAGCCCGCCCAGGATCGCCACCAGCATCACCCGAGTGATCTCCAGGTCGAAGCCCAGGATCATGATCGCCGGCATGGTCACCCCGATGCCGAAGGCGATCGATTCGCCCGCCGAACCGGCGGTCTGGACGATGTTGTGCTCCAGCACGCTGACTGGCCTAAAGCCCAGCCGCCCGGCCAGGCGGAACAGGGTGATGGAGATCACCGCCACCGGGATCGAGGCGCTCACCGTCAGCCCGACCTTCAGCACCAGATAGAGCGACGAGGCGCCGAACACGATCCCCAGCAGCATGCCCACGATCAGGGGAACAGGCGTCAGTTCGCGCAGGGTCGCGAAGGCCGGGATCAGGGGGCGGAATGCGGGCGCGGATGTCGAGAGGGCCGCGGGAGACGTTTTATCCAGCACTTTGGCCTCGTTCGCGCGTCGGGTCGCCGGCCATCTCAAGCACACTCTCCGCCGCCTCGCCAGCCTCCCGCGCGGCCTGCCCGGGAACCAGGGCCCGGAAGGCCAGAGGGGTGAAGGTGATCTCGACCCGGCGGCCCATGCGCATCTTTTCGCCGTCCAGAATCATCGGGACCCGGCCGTGGGCCGTCACCCTGACGGTGCGGACCTTGGCCCTGGAGACCGACTCGTCGGTTCGCCAATCGTCGAACAGGGCGTGGAACCCCAGGCGGAAGAGGCCGGCCGCGTCGGGGTCAAGGGCGGCGGCCTCCAAGGAACGCTCGTGTTCGTCCATCACCTTGGAAATCAACGGGCAGACCACCACCACCGCCTCGGCCGAACCGCGCAGCGTCTCGCCGAATTCGTAATCCAGGGGCTCGGACATGCCGCGCCGGGCGGCGGTGACCGATCGCTTGACCGCCTCGACCAGGCGCCCGCCTCGCACCGCTTCGCGGGCGTCGGCCCACAAGGTGGGAGCGCCCAGCATCGCCGCCACGAAGAACCCATGGTCCCCGGCCTTGCCCCCACTGACCTCGTGGACCTCCGGGTCGGCCAGGGTGTCGGCGAGCGCCTCGGGCCAGGCCCTGTGCCCATAGAGGGCCTTGGGCAGCATGTTCATGGTGCCCCCGGGCAACGGAAGGAGGAAGACCGCCGAGGCGCGGCACTTGTCGGCCGCCGTGCGGATGGTGCCGTCGCCGCCCAGCACCACCACGACATCGGCGTGGGCGAGCGCTTCGTCGAGGGCGGCGCCGATCTTCGCCGGCCCGACCCGGGTCACCACCGCATGATCAAGGCCGGCGTCGGCGAAAATCACCTTCACCCGCGCCTCGGATTCGGCGGTCCCGCTGCCGCTGCCGCTGTTGAGGACGGCGACGACCCGCTTGTTCAGCGCCTCGGCGGCGCGCTGGTCTCCCGCCGCCGCCAAGGCCCCTATTCCGTCTCGTACTTGAAGCTGACCCGAAGGCGACTGCGATAGGCTTCGATCTCGCCCTTGGGTCCCAGGGTGATGTCCAGCTCGACCACCTCGGCGACGCGCAGGTCGCGCAACGACCCGGCCGCCGCGGCCAGGGCCTGCTTGGCGGCGTCGTCCCAGCTGGTCGGGCTCGTGCCGATGATTTCGGTAACGCGATAGACGCTCATGGGCCACTCCCTTTGTTCCCGGCGCCGATAGGGCGTCGCAAACGCGGCGGCGTCAAGGGAGGGGGTGTTCTGAAGAAGGCCGCCGCTAACCCGGTAACCTCCCTACAGCAGCGTCACCGGCGCCGCGCGGTAGGCGGCGGGGAACATCGCCTTGAGAGCCGCGACCTTGGGCATGTCGTAGGCGGCGATATAGGGAGCGGCGGGGTGGCGGACGAGATAGTCCTGGTGATAGGCCTCGGCCCGGAAGAAGCCGGTGTCGGGATCGACCCGGGTGGCGATCGGCCGGCGGAAGGCCTTGGCGGCGTTCAGCTGGGCGATGTAGCGTTCGGCGACGGTCTTCTGGCCAAGGTTGCGGTAGAAGATTTCCGAGCGGTACTGCGGCCCTTCGTCGGGGTACTGGCGATCGACCTGGGTCGGGTCGGTGGCGACCGAGAAGAAGATCCTCAGGATCTCGCCGTAAGAAATCTGCTTCGGATCATAAGTTATTTCGACCGATTCGGCGTGGCCGGTGGTCCCGGTGCTCACCAGTTCGTAGTTTGCCCCGCCGCGCTTGCCGCCCGCGTAGCCGGCGACGACCCGTTTGACCCCGCGGACATGCTCGAACACGCCCTGCACGCCCCAGAAGCAGCCGCCCGCCAGGACCGCGGTCTGCATCCCCGCGCCCGCCGGGGCGGGATCGGCCGCCGGGGCCGGCAGGCGCACCGCCGCGGCCCCGGCGCCAAAGGCGGCGCCGAGGAACGGCAGGCCCACCAGGGCGGCGGCGACGGCGCCGACGGTCAGGGTGAGGCGCGCCGGGGAGGGGGGAGCGGAGCGGACGGCCATGGTAATTTCCTTGTTGGGTTTCACCCGTAGGTTCGCCGCCGCGACGCGGCTGGTTACACGCGGCGCCTAGGCGGTGTAACCATTATAGCCGCGGGGACGGATCATGGATCAGGCGTGACTGGCGTAGAGGCTCGGCTCAAGGCGCTGATGGTGAGCGGCCTGGATGGCGACGGCGCGGCCCATGGCCGGTTGCTCGCCGCCTTGGGGGGCTATCTGCGCGGCCATTTTCGCAAGCGGATCGGACCGGGGGCGGCCGACGTGGAGGATCTGGTGCAGGAAACTCTGCTGGCCGTCCACCTCAAACGCGGGACCTATGATCGCACCCTGCCCTTCACCCCCTGGGCCTACGCCATCGCGCGCTACAAACTCCTCGACCATTTCCGCCGATCCGGGTCGCGCGCCTCCATGCCGCTGGAAGACGCCGGCGACCTCTTCGCGGTGGAAAATCCCGAGGAAGGGGCGGTCCGCCGGGATGTCGGCACGCTGCTGGCCAAGCTCCCGGCCCGCCAGCGGGCGCTGCTGCGCGACGTCAAGCTGACTGGCCTTTCCATGGAGGAAGCGGCGCTGAGGAGCGGCATGTCGACCACGGCGGTGAAGGTCAGCGTCCACCGCGGCATGAAGCGCCTGCAAAGGGAGGTGAGCGATGACGACCGCTGACCTGATCGAGGCCCTGGCCGGCGACGCCGCCCCCACGCCGCCGATCGCCGCGGGCCGGCGGGTCGCCTGGGCCGTCCTGGGCGGCGCGGCGGCCGCCTTCGCCGTCCTGCTCGTCTGGCTCGGCCTGCGGCCATTGGGAGACGCCGTGATGAGCGCGTCCTTCTGGATGAAGGGCGCCTATACCGCCACGCTTGCCCTGGCGGGCCTGTTGCTGGTGGGCCGGCTGGCGCGGCCGGGGGCCAGGCCGGGCGCCTGGCCCGCCGTGGCGACCGCCGCGGTCGCCGTGATGGTCGCCCTCGCCGCTCTCGAGCTTTCCCACGCCCGGCCCGGCGAGATTCCCGCCCTGTGGCTGGGCCAGACCTGGGACCAGTGCCCGTTCAGGATCGTCGCCCTGGCCGTCCCGGTCTTCGTCGGCGTCATCTGGGTCTTGCGAGGGTTGGCCCCCACCCGGCTCGCCCTGGCCGGCGCCGCCGCGGGCCTGCTGGCGGGCGCCGCGGGGGCCACGGTCTACGGGCTCTATTGCCAGGAGACCACCGCCGCCTTCGTCGCCACCTGGTACACCCTCGGCATCGCCGCCTGCGCCGCCCTGGGCGCGGCGGCCGGGCGCTGGCTGCTGCGCTGGTGAGAGCGGCGATGGCCGCACGGGGCCATCCGGCGTTGACCTCGGGCGCGATGCCGCGCTTCACTGGTCGGCGCCGCCGCCGAAAGGTTCCTGGCCGATGAACCCGATCACCCTCTTTCTCACTCTGCTCCTGCTTCTGGCCGGTGGCCTGGTCGGCAAGATCGCCGGCCCCGCCCTCGGCGCGCCGTTCGCCGTGGCCGCGGTGCTGACGGCGCTGTCGCTGAAGATGGCCAACACCTGGCAGAAGTTCGTGGTCCTGCGCGCGGGCAAGCTGCAGGGCGTCAAGGGCCCGGGCCTGTTCTGGATTCTGCCGATCCTCGACAACGTCGTCGCCGTCATCGACGAGCGCATCCAGACCACCGCCTTCAACGCCGAACAGGCCCTCACCCGCGACACCGTCCCGGTCAATGTCGACGCCATCATCTTCTGGCATGTCCACGACGCCCGGGCGGCGGCGCTGGAGATCACCGACTACCGCACCGCCATCGACCGGGTCGCCCAGACCTCCCTGCGCGAAATGATCGGCGCGTCCATGCTCTCGGCCCTGCTGTCGGAACTCAAGTCCGCCGATGAACGGCTGCGCAAGGAGATCGGCCGTAAGACCGAGGTCTGGGGGATATCGGTGAGCGCGGTGGAAATCCGCGACGTCTCCATCCCCGAGGCCCTGCAGGACGCCATGTCCCGCCAGGCTCAGGCGGAGCGCGAAAAACAGGCGCGGATCATCCTGGGGTCCGCCGAGGTCGAGGTGGCCGCCCAGTTCGTCCAGGCGGCCCAGGCCTACGCCGACCACCCCGCCGCTTTGCAGCTGCGGGCCATGAACATCATCTACGAGACCACCAAGGAGCGCGGCGCGACGATCCTGATGCCCACCGCCATGGTCGACGCCATGAACCCGAGGCCGCGCCCCTGACCCTCCTCTTGAACATCCTGTGGTTCGTGCTTGGCGGCTTCGTTTCCGGCCTCGCCTGGCTCCTGGGCGCTCTCATCCTGGCGATCACCATCGTCGGCCTTCCGTGGGCGGCGGCGGCTTGGCGCATCGGCCTCTTCGCCTTCGCGCCCTTCGGCCGTCACGTCGCCGACCGGCGGCTGCTGACCGGGCGCGAGGATCTCGGCACCGGCGCCCTGGGCCTGGTCCTCAACATCGTCTGGTTCCTGGCCGCCGGCTGGTACATCGCCTTGGCCCATGTGGTCATCGGCGCCGGCCTCTTCGTGACCCTCATCGGCATCCCCTTCGCCATCCAGCACTTCAAGCTCGCCATCATCGCCCTGGCCCCCGTCGGTAAGACAATGACCCCTGGTTAGGAGCGTTCGCGCCCGGGTCGGAAAATCGATGTCCATTGCGAAAATGTAATATCGATAAACGATATTTAATTTGATTGAAAAACGATACGGGCCTATCGATCAGCCCATCAGGGACGGCGCCACGCCGACCCGCCGATCGCCAGCCTTCGACGCCACGAGGGCCTCAAAAAAGGACCGAACCATGACCGCCACCCGTATGATCACCCTCTTCGACCGCTTCGCCCTGAGCCTGATGAACACCGTGGTCCTCGCCGGCCTGCCGCTCGTCGCCGTCGGCCTTCTGTCCCGCTCCTTCTAGAAGTTCCCGCGACCGTCGCGTCCAGCCATTGCCGTCCCGCCGCCAGGGGCGCATGGCTGGGCCGCGATGGCGCCCGCGGATCAGCCTCCCAGCGTCGAGGTGGTGGTGGTGCGCGGCGCGCGCCTGCCGCCTAGCCCCGCCGACGCCGCGTTCTCGATCATCCGACTGGGCCCCGAAGCGCTCGAGCGGGCGCCCAGGCTCGACGGGGCCCTGACCGGCGTCCCCGGCGTCTCCCTGTTCCGCCGCACCTCCAGCCTGGGCGCCAATCCGACCACCCAGGGAGTCTCCTTGCGAGGCATCGCCGGTTCGGGCGCGAGCCGCGCCCTGGTGACCCTGGACGGCGTCCCCCAGAACGACCCGTTCGGCGGCTGGGTGACCTGGACCCGCCTGCCGCCGGAGACGATCGCGGGGGTGGTCATCGTTCGCGGCGCCGGGGCCGGGCCCTATGGCGCCGGCGCCCTGACCGGGGTGGTGGCGCTGGACGAGGCCGCTTTCCCGCGGGGCCACTGGACCGGTGGGGCGACCTTTGCGACCCTGGGCCAGGCGCGCGGCGCGTTCGCCGGGGAATTCCCGGCCGGCCCCGGCGCCCTGTTCGTATCCGGGGCGGCCGAGCACAGCGACGGCTGGACTCCCGTGCGCCAGGGGCGGGGAGCCGCGGACGAACCGCTGACCCTCGACGACCGCACGGTCGCGGCGCGGTTCGACACGGCCCTCGGCGCGGCGACCGGCGCGCTGCGGGTTTCGGCCTATAAGGAGGATCGCTCGGCGGGCCTGGCGGGGGCCGGCTCGCGCGAGCGGGGGGCGAGCGCGAGCGCGACGGCGGCCTCCGCGCCGAGCCCCGCCGGGCCCGGCTGGCGGGCCCAGGCGTGG
>JBBQGZ010000042.1:0-18448 GCA_038323535.1 Caulobacterales bacterium | reverse complement strand
GTCGCGTCGGGGCCGAGCGCGGGCCGCACCCCCTCGGGGAGCCGGCTCTGGACCTGGCTCAGGTATTCCAGCACCCGCGAGCGGGCCCAGTAGAAATCGGTCCCCTCCTTGAACAGCACATAGACGAAGCTGTCGCCGAAGAACGAATAGCCGCGCACGATCATCGCCCCGGGCACCGACAGCATGGTCGAGGCCAGGGGATAGGTAACCTGATCCTCCACCAGCCGCGGCGCCTGGCCGGGATAGGAGGTTCGGATGATGACCTGGACGTCGGAGAGATCCGGCAGGGCGTCGATGGGCGTGTGGCTTACCGACAACACGCCCGCCGCCAGGGCCGCCACCGCCCCCAGGATGACGAAGACGCGATTGACCACCGACCAGCGGATGACGGCGGCGATCATCGCGGATCACCGGCGTGCGTGGCCGGACCGAGCGGCCGGGCCTGGAGGTCGCCCAGGCTCGCTTCGGAATCAATCAGGAACTGGCCGGACGCCACCACCCGGTCGCCTTCGCTCAGGCCGGCCAGGATCTCGGTCCGCCCCGCGTCCTCCCGGCCGATCCGAACCTCGACCGGCTGGTAGCGGCCGGAGGCACCGGCCAGCATCACCAGGTCGCGCTTGCCGGTGCGGATCACCGCTTCGGAGGGTACGAGAAGGGCTGGCGTCGATTCACCGGCCAGATGCACGGTCGCGAACATGCCGGGCTTCAGCCGGCCGCCGGGGTTCTTCAGCTCGATCCGGACCTGCAGGGTGCGGCTGTCCGCCTGGGCGGTGGGCAGGATCGCCGCCACCTTGCCCGTGAAGGTTTCGCCCGGAAACGCCGCCAGCTCGGCGCGCGCGGGCTGCCCCACGCGAACCCTGCCGGCCAGCGCTTCGGGCGTCGCCGCGTTCAGCCACACGGTCGCCAGGCCGGCGACCTGGGCCAGGGTCTGGCCGGCGCTCACCGTCATCCCCGCTCGTACGTCCAACGTCTGGATCGCTCCGCCCGCGGGCGTGGTGACCGTGACCACCCCGTGGGTCCGGCCGGTGCGGGCGACCTGATCGATCAGTCCTTCGGGCATCCCCAGCAGCCGCAGGCGCTGCCGCGCCGCGCCGATCAGGGCCCGGTCGCCCGTGCCCCGCACGGCCAGGAATTCGCCCTGGGCGCCCGCCCACGCGGGGACCAGCAGATCGGCAATGGGCGCCCCGGCGCGCAACACGTCGCCGGGCGCGCGGGCATAGGTTCGCTGGACGAAGCCGGCGGATCGGGCCTGGATGACGGCCACGTCGCGCTGGTTGAAATCGACGGCGCCGGTCGCGTCCAGGGAGGACGCCAGGTCGCCGCGCTTAACGGTCGCGAGCCTGACGCCCAGAGCCTGCATCGCGGCCGGGTCGATGCGAACCCCGGGGGCCGAAGAACCCCCCGCGTCGCCGGCGTCGGCGTATTTCGGAATCGTCCGCATGCCCATCGACGAGACGCCCGGATGATCGTAACGCTCGGCCGGGACCATGGGGTCGTAGTAATAGAGCGGCTTGCGCGCGCCCGGGATCGGCGAGCCCGATGCGGTCGCGGCCGGCTTGGCCGCCCCCAGATGGGCCAGGCCGTAGCCCGCGAGCCCGCCCGCCAGGACGAGCGCGCCCGCGGCCAGGGCCAGTCGGGTCTTGGACGACGATGACGAGCCGCTCATTGGGAATCGCTTCCGTAGGTCAGGGTGATAAGGGCGTCGTCCCGGGCGACGTCCGCCTCGCGATCGACGGCGTCGATGCGGGCTTCGGCCAGGGCGAGGAAGGCGCGCAGCACGTCCGACAGGCTGGCGTTCCCAGCCGCATAGCTCGCGGTTTCCAGCTTCGCCCTTCGCTCGGCCAGGGGCGTAAAGACGTCGCGCTCGCGCTTCAGGCGGTCGTCGTGCTCGGCGTGGTCGGCAAGCGCGGATTCCAGCGCCGCGGCGAGATCACGGCGCGTCTGGACCCGCTCGACGGCCGCCCGGTCGGCCTCGGCCAGCTTGGCGGCGATCGTCGGGTCCTGACGGCGCGCCCCGAAGATGGGCAGGCTGACGGTGACCTTGGCCGACAGATAGTCGCCGAAGCGGGGGTCGCGGTGGCTGTAGCCGACCTCATAGCCCCAATCGGGCCGTTTCTCGGCCTTGGCGACATCGGCGTCCGCTTCCGCCTGGCCGATGGCGGCCGCCTTCACCCTCAGATCGGGGAGATCGTCGAGGCCCGCCCTCAGGCCGGCGGGATCGACGCCTCGGCTCGGCGGATCGCCGGCGGGCTCGGCGGCCTCCCCGCCTTCGACCCAGCGGCCCAGTTGGGCGCGCGCCTTGGCGACGGCGGCGACCAGTCCGGCGCGGCGGTCGGCCAGGGTGGCGGTGAGCTGCTCGGGCTCGACGGTCTGGGCCGGCCGCTCGGCGCCCGAAGCCAGCTCCGCCAGCGCGGCGCCTCGCAGGGGCGCCAACGCCCGCTCGATCCCGCCCAGCGCGGCGAGGCGCCGCTCGGCGTAATAGAGGTCGATCCACGCCAGGCCGGCGGCGACGCGCACCTTGCGCCGCTCGAGCATTTGCGCGGCTTGCGTTTGCGTGATGTCCGCCCGCGCTCGTGCGCCGCGCGCGCGCCGCTTGGCGGCGTTCGGCACGTCCTGGGAAAGGCCCAGGGTCAACATGCTGAAATTGTCGAGGTCGGGCCGTCCGGCCAGCGGCCCCGAGATCGGAAAATCGTTGATCCCGAAGGAAACCTTGGGATCGGGCAGGCGGCCGGCCGCGACGGCGGCCGTGCTGGCCGCCTTCACCTCCAGGGCCCTCGCTTCCAGGCCAGGCGCCATCTGGTCGGCGAGCTTCAGCGCCGCGTCGTAGGTGAGAGGAGCGGCGGGCGCGACGCGGGCGACCGACAGCGCCGCGAGCAGGGCGGCGGCGCGCGCCATGGATCCATGGGGAGACATCCAGGTTCATCCTCGAAAATCGATTGCCGTTCCCCGGCGCGGGCGCTGGTGAAGGCGCGTGCCAAAGGCCGATCAGCGGCCGGCCGTCAGGCCGCCGCGTTCAGGCGATCGATTTTGGAGGCGGGTCGAGACCGGTCGGGTCGTATGACCGCAAGGCGATGACCGGATCAGCGGTCGTGCGGGTCCGCTGGACGAAGGGCCGGGAACCGGCCCAGGCGCTCGGGAGCGCACCCCCGATACAGCAGGCCATGGCGCAGGCCTGGGCGCAACTCTTGTGCGCCTTGTCGGGGGCCGTATGGGCCACACCGCTCATCGTCATGGTCGGGACCGCGGGAATCGGATGCAGTTCGCAGGCCGTTGCGGCCGAGGCCGTCGCGGGACCCCCGAAGAGAAGGGCCAAGCCGACGAAGAGGGCGATCAAGGAATGCATCGGCGGCGATGATACGCCCAAGCGAGGCCGCCGTCACGCGGTCGCGGCTTTCAAGGTTTCCGGCCGGCCCTCAGTGCGGGTGCCCGTGGCGATGATGCAGGTCCGGGTAGTGGGGATGCTTGTGGCGCATCGGCGCATGGTGATGCCAGTGGGCATGCGGCTCGCCCGGCGGGTCGCCGGGTGCGTGGGCGTGCCGGTGATGCGCGTCGTGGACGTGGCCGTGCTCGTGGTCGAGGGCGGCGTGGAGGTGCCCATGTTCGTGCCGCTCGGAGAGGTGGAGCCAGACGCCGATCGCCATCAGCACCGCGGCGCCGGCGAGCTGGAGGGTCACCGGCTCTCGAAACAGGGCCAGCGCCAGGGCCGCGCCCAGGAACGGGGCGGTCGAGAAATAGGCGCCCGTCCGGGCCGCGCCAAGATGGCGCAGGGCGAGCACGAACAGCACCAGGCTCACCCCGTAGCCGAAAAAGCCCACCACCGCGGCGGCGCCGATCTCGCCCGCCGCCGGGAAAGGCGCGCCCCTCCCCAGGGCCAGGGCCAGATTGACCGCGCCGGCCGCCAGACCCTTGATCGCGGCGATCTGGACCGGGTCGGCGGCAGAGAGCTTGCGGGTCAGGTTGTTGTCCACCCCCCAAGCGAGGCACGCGCCCGCGATGGCCAAGGCGCCCAGGCCCACGCCCGCCGGGCCGCCACGCCATGACAGCAGCGCCGCCCCGGCCAAGATCGCCGCGGCGCCGAAGAGCAGCCGCCGATCCACGTTCTCCTTGAACCCCACCCAGGCGATGGCCATGGTCGTCAGGCCCTCCAGGTTGAGCAGCAAGGCCGCCGACGAGGCGGGCGTCCGCGCGAGGCCCACCATCAGCAGCACCGGCCCGACCACCCCGCCGGCCAACACCACCAGGCCGAGCCACGGCAGATCGATCCGCCTGAGGGGCGCTTCGGGAGCGGGGATGCGGAGCAGGCCGCGGCCCGCATGGACGAGCCCCAGCCCCAGGCCCGAACCCAGATAGAGCAGCCCCGCCAGCAGCCACGGATCCACCCCGCCCCCCAGCAGCCCTTTGGCCAGGGGCGTGCTGGCGCCGAACAGGGCGGCCGAGGCCATGGCCAGCGCCGCGCCGGGCCAGAGGAGGGAGGCATTCACGTTTCGGCCCTCAAGTCTCGTCGGATTTGTCCAATCCTAGCACCCGCACGCCCTACCGCCCCGCTCCTGGATGGGGGGGCAAGGTACGCTCCCGTAGGAGCAATAGACGCAGCAATGGCCAAGCTTGGGGCGAAGTAGCGCGCCGCAGCCGGTGCAGTCGTAGAAGAACTGACAGGCGTCGACCGGCATGGTCTCGGTCTTCGCCGCGCCGCACTCCGGGCAGGTAATCGTGGACTCAAGGACGGGCGAGGTTGACATGGGAACACCCCGGAATGGGCCGGGTCGGGTGTTTGCGTCTCCAGCGGCTATGGACTCAAGCGGTTTATGCGGAGCGCTCGAAAATCCCGACGCCTCGATATCCTTGGGGGTTCTCGCGCGCCGACCGGACTCCTACGGGCGCGGCCGAAAGACGAAAATGGCGGCGCCTTCGCCGGCGTCCGCGCGTGCGGCGACGAACAATCGGTCCAGCTCCGGGACGAAGAGGCCGGTTCGCGCGCCGGCCCGGGTCGCGATCCGCGCCGTCCTCGCGTAGCCGACCGTTTCGAACACATCGATCGCGCCGACGCCGCAGACTACATAGAGCCGATGGCGCGGGGAATCGAAAAAGACGTCGTCCGCGTCGCCGCACGTCGGCTTGTCGGCCTTCACCGCGCCCGACGCCGCGTCGAGCACCTGCAATCTCGGCGGGGAGCGGAAGACGACGGCCAGGGTGTTTGAAGCCGGCGCCAAAGCCATCGGGAAGTTCCCGCGGAAAGCGGCGATCCAACTTGCCATTGGCCCCCGGCCCGCCAGGCCACCGGCCAGGATCCGCCGGGCATCCGGAACGTTGACGAAGACCCGGCCAGCCTGAATCGCAAACCCTTCCGGGTGAGCCGGGAGCGCCAGCCTGGCGACCACCCCGCGGCTCGCCGGGTCGACCGCCGCCAGGGCGCCCGATCCATAGCCGATGACGACGTTGCCGGTGTGAGGGTCGAAGTGGACGTTGTCCGCGTCTTTTCCCAGGGCCAGCACGCCCGCCGGCGCCAGATCGCCGGCGCGATAGAACCGCACCGTACCGTCCCCGCCGCTGGCGACCACCAGCGCGTCGCGACCCGGCAGATAGGCCAGGCCCTGGGGCTCCTTCAGCCCGCCGATTCGGCCCAGCGGCGCCCCGCCGCTGATGTCGACCGCTTCCACCGATCCCGCGCCAAGCTCCGCGATGAACAGGCGATGATGGGCCACATCGATCGCCAGATGGTCGATGCGGCCGGCGACGGCTCCGAGCGGGATCGTTCGTTCCAGCGCCAGAGGCGCGCCCGGTCCCTTGGCCGCCGGTTGCGCGTGGCATCCGACGATGGGGATGAGGGCCAGCAACTGGGTCAGCAGTCGAAGGGGAACCGGCATGGGATCTTCTTCATCGCGGAACGGTGGAGCGTATCCCTCGCGCGGGGCTGTTCAACCCTCGCGGCTCGCGCTAACCTTACCGCGTCGGGCCTCAAGCGGGCGCCCGGCTCAAGACGGCCCGCCGTCCAAGACCCGCTCCTCGCCCCGCCGCTCGGCGGGAAGGAGTGCGCGCATGGGCGGAACGTCTCTTCCGATTGCGTACAGGCCGCGGGTGGCGCTGCTTTGGCGGGGCGACCGGGAGGCGCGCGCCGCGGCGACGCCCGAGAACAGCCGGCTGCGCGCGGTTTTCGAGGCCCTGGCCGCCGCCGGCGTCGCCGCCGAGCCGGCGGTCTATTCCGAAGAGGCGATCGGCGAGGTTCGCGACCAGTTGCTCGGGATGAATGGCGTCCTGGTCTGGGTCGATCCGATTTCCGGGGGCCAGGACCGCTCCAGGCTGGATGCGCTGTTGAGGGATGTGTCCGCGCATGGCGTGTGGGTCAGCGCCCATCCAGACGTGATCCTCGAGATGGGGGTGAAGGAAGTTCTCTACCGCACCCGCGACCTCGGCTGGGGCGCCGACACCGATCTCTACGCCACGCCGGCGGATTTCCGGGCGCGGTTCCCGGCGCGGCTCGCCTCGGCCGGCCCCCGCGTTGTCAAGCAGAACCGCGGCAATGGCGGCGCCGGCGTCTGGAAGGTGGAACTGGCGCCCGGCGGGCGCGGCGCGTCGGGAGACGACACGCCCGTGGACGTGCTTCACGCGGTGCGGGAGAGCGAAGTCGAACGCCTGCGGCTCGGCGAATTCATGGAGCGCTGCCAGGCCTACTTCGCGGGAGAGGGGCGGATCATCGACCAGCCCTTCCAGCCCCGCCGGCCCGAGGGCATGATCCGCTGCTACCTGGTCCAGGATCGGGTCGTCGGCTTCGGCCGCCAGTTGATCAAGGCCCTGGCACCGCCGGGCGCCGGCGAGCCCGGCCCGCGGATCATGTCGGGGGCCGGCTACCCGCCGTTCCAGGCGCTGCGATCCAGAATGGAGCACGAATGGGTCCCCGCGATGATCGGGTTGCTGGAGATCGACCCGGCCTCCCTGCCGGCGATCTGGGACGCCGACTTCCTCTACGGTCCCAAGACTCCCTCCGGCGAGGACACCCACGTCCTCTGCGAAATCAACGTCAGCTCGGTCTTTCCCATCCCCGACCAGGCGCCGGCCGAAATCGCCCGCTGCGTCGCGCGCCGCCTTGCCACGTCGGGAGCGGCGCACCCCTGATCACCTTCAACGACAGCCATATTGAAAAGGAGACCCAACCCATGACCGAATCCACCCCTGACCGCCGCCGCGTTCTGGGCGCGGGCGCCCTGATCGGCGCGGTCGCCATGACACCTGGCGCATCCGTGCGAGCCGCCACGCCGTCGTCGAGCGGCTCGGCGTTCACGCCCAAGCCGGCGCCCATGGCCTTCGATCCGAAGGCCGTGCCGGGGCTCTCCGAGAAGCTCCTCGTCAGCCACTATGGCGCCAACTACGCCGGCGCGGTGAAGCGCCTTGGGGCCATCTCCGCCCAGTTCGCCGCCCTCGATCCGGCCACGGCTCCCGGGTTCGTCGTCAACGGCCTCAAGCGCGAAGAGCTGATCGCGTGGAATTCGATGATCCTGCACGAGCTTTATTTCGCCGGCCTCGGCGCGCCGACCCGGCCGGGCGAGGCGCTGGCTCACGCCATCGAACGGGATTTCGGCGGCGAGGCGCGCTGGCGCGCCGAGTTCACCGGCATGGGCAAGGCGCTCGGCGGCGGCTCGGGCTGGGTGCTGCTGACCTGGAGCCACCGCGACCGTCGCCTGGTCAACCAATGGGCCGCCGATCACACCATGACCCTGGCGGGAGCGACGCCCATTGTGGCGCTCGACATGTACGAACACGCCTACGCCATCGACTACGGCGCCAAGGCCGCTGCCTATGTCGATGCGGTCATGGGCGCGCTGGACTGGTCGTCCGCCGACGCGATTTTCGCCAAGGCGTCCGCATGAGCACCGACGCGCAGGGCGCGCCGCCGACCGCCGTCGATGCCGCGACGGCTGTCGTCACTCCGACCTTCCGCGAGGCCGTCGGCCTTTGGCTCAAGGTGGGCCTGATCTCCTTCGGGGGCCCCGCCGGCCAGATCGCCATCCTGCACGAGGAATTGGTCGATCGGCGCCGATGGGTGGATGAGCGCTCCTTCCTCACCGCGCTCAACTTCTGCATGCTGCTGCCGGGTCCCGAAGCCCAGCAATTGGCGACCTACCTTGGCCTGAAGTTGCATGGCTTGCGTGGCGCCCTCGCCGCCGGCGTGCTTTTCGTGCTTCCGGGCGCCGGGATCCTCTTCGCGCTCGCCTGGCTCGCCGCCGCCCAGGGTTCCTGGCCGCCGCTGCGGGCGGCGTTCACAGGCATGCTCCCCATCGTCGTCGCGCTTGTTGGCCACGCGGTGTGGCGGATCGGGGCCCGGACCTTGAAGACGCCGGCCGCCTGGGCTTTGGCGATCGGCGCCTTCGCCGGCCTGGGTTTCCTCGGCATCGCCTTCCCGTGGATCATCGGGGCGGCGCTGGCCATCGGCCTGACAGCCGATCGGCTGGGTTTGCCCATCGCGCCGCCCAACCACCCCGTCGCCGCCGCCTCCGGCGAGGTCCCGGGTTCCGACAAATGGCGCTTGGCGAGGCGATTCGCCCTCTATTCCCTGGTCTTCGCCGTGCTCTGGGCCGCGCCTGTCGGGCTGGTTCTCGCCACGGCGGGAAAGAGGCCGTTCGCCGACGTCGCCGTCTTCTTCACCCAGGCGGCCTTCGTCACCTTCGGCGGGGCCTACGCCGTCCTGCCCTTCGTCGCTCAGGGCGCGGTCGCCCACTACGGCTGGCTGTCGCGCCCGGAGATGGTCCATGGCTTGGCGCTCGCCGAAACCACCCCCGGGCCGCTGATTCTCGTCACTCAATATGTCGGCTTCTTCGCCGGCTGGAACGCAGCCGCCGCCGGCCACGCCGGAGGCCTTTCTCCGCTGGCCGCCGGCGCCCTGGCCGCCGCGCTCACCACCTGGGTGACCTTCCTGCCCTGTTTCTACTTCGTGCTCGTCGGCGCCCCCGTGGTCGACCGCCTGGCGCGGGACCGGCGGGCCCACGCGGCCCTTTCGGGCGTGACCGCCGCCGTGGTCGGCGTGATCGCCACCCTGGGGGTCACCATCGCCCGCGAGGCTTTCTTCCGGTCGGGGCGGTTTGACGCCATCGCGGCCGTCGTCGCCGTCGCGGCCTTCATGGCCGCCTGGCGCTTCAAGGTCGGGCCGCTGTGGCTGGTCGGCGCCGGAGCGCTCTATGGCGTGGCGCGATCGTTGCTCATGGTTTGAATCGCGATCCCGACGGGTGTTCGGTGCTCGCGGCCTTGCGCCCCCACCACCACTTCGTGGTCCCCCTCCCCCCGTGAAGAAGCACGGGGGAGGATTTATTCAATTCTCCCATGCGAGCGCGGCGAAGCGGGGGAGGTGGCGCGGCGCTTCTTCAGCGCCGTGACGGAGGGGGCGCGCCCCGTTGGCGATCCCGGGCAACCCTGCTCAGGCCACCGGCCTCTCGACGGGGGCTCCCTCAATACGCGAACGCCTCGAACACCCGCGACGCGTCCCCCTCCCACGCCCCGTGATAGAGTTCCAGCAGGCGTTCGGCGGCCGTGACGCCGGTCTCGGCGATCTCCTCGAGTTCGGCCAGGTAGTTGGTTTCGTCGACCATGCCGGCGGAGAGGCGGTCGCGCCGCTTCAGGCCCTGGTGGGCGATGGCGAGCATGTCCTGCGCCACGTCCTTCACCGGGCGGCCGGCGACCGTGCTTTTCAGCCCCAGCCGGGCGGCGTCGCCGCGCAGGGCGGCGCGGTCGTCGACCGTCCAATGCTTGCAGAGGTCCCAGGCCGCCGCCTGGGCCGCCGGGTCGTAGAGGATGCCCGCCCATAGGGCCGGCAGGCCGCACAGCCGCGTCCAGGGGCCGGCGTCGGCGCCGCGCATTTCCAGGTACTGTTTGAGGCGCACCTCGGGGAAGATGGTGCTGGTGTGATCAACCCAGTCCCGAATCGTCGCCCGCTCGCCGGGCGCCTCGGCCAATTTGCCGTCCATGAAGTCGCGGAAGGAGCGGCCGGCGACGTCGATGTAGCGGCCGCCGCGCTTGATGAAATACATCGGCACGTCCAGGGCGTAGCGGGCATAGGCCTCGAAGCCGAAGCCGTCCTCGAAGACGAAGTTCAACATGCCGGTGCGGTCGGGGTCGGTGTCGGTCCACACGTTGGCCCGGGCGGACAAAAAGCCGTTGGGCTTGCCTTCGGTGAACGGCGAATTGGCGAAGAGGGCGGTGGCGATGGGCTGCAGGGCCAGGCTGACGCGGAACTTGGCCACCATGTCGGCCTCGTCGGCGAAGTCGAGGTTGGCCTGCACCGTGCAGGTGCGGAACATCATGTCCAGGCCCTGGACCCCGACCTTGGGCATGTAGTCGCGCATGATCCGGTAGCGCCCCTTGGGCATGATCGGGACTTCGTCGCGCCGCCACACCGGCGTGAAGCCTAGGCCCAGGAAGCCCAGGCCCAACTCGCCGGCGACGGCTTTCACCTCTTCCAGGTGTTGGCCGGTCTCCTCGCAGATGTCGTGCATAGTCCGAAGCGGCGCGCCGGAAAGCTCGAACTGCCCGCCGGGCTCCAGGCTGATATTGGCCATGCCGCGGGAAAGGCCGATCAGGGTTTCGCCACCCGAGGCGTTCTCCTCGAAGACGCCCGCCCAGCCGAACCGCATCAGGCCCTCGAGCAGGGCGCGGATGCCGGCCTCGCCTTCATAGGGCACGGGCGAATGATCGAGGGTGCGAAAGACGAATTTCTCATGCTCGGCGCCGACGCGGAAGTCGCCGGGCGCCTTGCCGCCTTGGGCGAACCAGGCGGTCAGGTCCGCGAGGGTCAGCGGCCGGTCGTCGCGGAGCGTCTCGGCCATTTTAGAACCCCTCGCGCGGATGCCCGGAAAAATCTCCAGACTCTCCCATTCCCCGTGTCTCGATAAGGTCAGGTGGGCGCCTCGCGGCGCAAGCTCAAGCCCCCCGCCAATCGCCCAATACCGCCTGCCACAGGCCCATGGCGCAGATGGCGGCGGTGTCGGCCCTCAGGATGCGCGGGCCGAGGGATACCGGCACGGCGCCGGGGAGGCCCCGGATGAGCGCGCGCTCCTGGGGCGAGAAACCGCCTTCGGGCCCGATCAGGATCGACCAGGCCCCATCGGATGCTTCGCGGAGAATGTTCAGAATCGGCGCGGCCTCGCCCGCCTCGTCGCAGAACATCAGCCGCCGCTCACCGTTCCAGCCCTCGAGGATGCGGTCGAGCCTTTCAGGATCGTGGATATGCGGAACATCGAGCCGGCCGGTCTGTTCGGCCGCTTCGATCGCGATGGCGGTCAAACGCGCCAGGTTGGGTCGCTGGACGTTGGCGCGCTCGGTGACCACGGGCCTGACGCGGCGCACGCCCAGTTCCGCCGCCTTTTCGACGATGGTTTCGAGGCGGGCGCGCTTGACCAGGGCGATGATGAGATCGAGGTCGGGGCCCCCCGATTGGATGCGCGTCGGCGCCTCGACGGCAAGGCGGCAACCCCGCTTGCCAATCTCCCCCAAACGCGCGCGCCACTCACCGTTACGGCCGTTGAACACCCGCAGTTCATCGCCGAGGCCAAGGCGCATCACCGTGACCAGGTAGTGGGCCTGATCGGGGCTCGGAACGGCCTCGCCGCCGGCCCTCAGATCGCCTTCGACGAAAAGACGGATCACCTCTCGCCTCCGGATCGTTTAGGCTGGCGGCCATGACCAAGACAAAGGACTATCAGGACGAGCTGCGCGACCTGCAGATCGGTCTGGTGCGCTATCAGGCCTGGGCGATCAAGAGCGGCGCCAAGGCCCTGGTGATCTTCGAGGGCCGCGACGGGGCCGGCAAGGACGGCACGATCGCCCGCATCACCGAGCATCTGGCGCCGCGGAACACCCGGGTGATCTCCCTGCCCAAGCCGTCCGACCGCGAACGCTCGCAATGGTATTTTCAGCGCTACGTGGGGCATCTGCCTTCGGCCTCGGAGATCGTGCTGTTCAACCGCTCCTGGTACAATCGCGCCGGGGTCGAGCCGGTGATGGGCTATTGCACGCCGCTGGAGGCCGAGGAGTTCCTCCGCGACGCCCCGGCGCTGGAACGCATGCTGCAGGAGGCCGACATCCGGCTGGTGAAGCTGTGGCTCGACATCTCCAAAAAGGAGCAGGCCGCGAGACTGGGCGCGCGCCGCGACGATCCGCTCAAGACGCTGAAGGTGAGCGACCTGGACGGCGTCGCGCAGAAGAAGTGGAAGGACTATTCGGCCGCGCGGAACGAAATGCTCTCCCGCACCCATACGGCCATCGCGCCGTGGACCTGCGTGCGCGCCGATCACAAGAAGACCGCGCGCCTCGCCGTCATCCGCCATCTCCTGCAGACCCTGGCGCCGGCGGAGGTCACGGCGGGCGTCGACCCGCCCGATCCCAAGATCCTGTTCGGCTTCGACCAGAGCGCGCTTCGCGACGGTCGCTTGGCCGCTTAGCGCAAGGAGCTTCGATCCATGGAGTACGTTCGACTAGGAAACACCGGGCTGAAGGTCTCGCGCCTCTGCCTGGGTTGCATGACCTACGGCAGTTCGAAGTGGCGCCCCTGGGTGCTCGACGAAGAGGCCAGCCTGCCGTTCTTCAAGGACGCCTTGGAAAAAGGGATCAACTTCTTCGACACCGCCGACATGTATTCGGTGGGCGAGAGCGAACGGGTCACCGGCAAGGCGTTGAAGCAATACGCCCGACGCGACGAAGTGGTCATCGCGACCAAGGTTTACAATCCGATGGGCGAAGGGCCCAACGACCGGGGGCTATCGCGCAAGCATATCCTGGACGCCATCGACGCCAGCCTGAAGCGGCTGGGGGTCGATCACGTCGATCTCTACCAGATTCACCGGTTCGATCCCGAAACCCCGGTCGAGGAGACGCTCGAAGCCCTCGACGACGTCGTGCGCGCCGGCAAGGCCCGCTACATCGGCGCCTCCTCGATGTACGCCTGGCAGTTCATGAAGATGCTCGCCGTCTCCCGCGCCCGGGGCTGGACGGCTTTCGTCTCGATGCAGCCGCAATACAACCTGGTCTATCGCGAGGAGGAGCGGGAGATGCTGGGCCTGTGCCGCGACCAGGGCGTCGGCGTCATTCCCTGGTCGCCCCTGGCGCGCGGCTTCCTGGCCGGGGGCCGGGCCAAGGCCGGCGAGGGCGACACCGAGCGCGCCCGCTCCGACGAATTCGCCCCGCGCCTCTACTACCGCGAGCCCGACTTCGCCGTGGTCGAGGCGGTGGAGGCTATCGCCAAGGCGCGCGGCGTCTCCAACATGCAGGTCGCCCTGGCCTGGGTGTTGAAGAACCCCGCCATCACCGCGCCCATCATCGGAACCTCCAAGGCCCATCACCTGGACGACGCGATCGCCGCCCTGTCGCTCACCCTCACCGCCGACGAGGTGAAGGCGCTGGAAAAGCCGTACAAGCCCAAACCCGTGCTGGATCACCTATAACGGGCGGCGTGACCCAAGCGGCTGAACTTGTCCGGCTCTCGGCCCGCCAGGCCCGCCGGATCGCCATCGCCGCCCAGGGCCTCGCCGACGGGCGCCCGGCCTGCGCGCCCACCCCGCTCCATCTGCGCCGGATGATCGGGCTGCTGGGGGCGGTCCAGATCGATTCGGTCAATGTTCTGACCCGTACGCACTATCTGCCGGCCTTCTCGCGGCTCGGCCCCTATCCGCGCGAGATGCTGGAGCGCGAAGCCTGGGGGGCCACGCCGTCCCTGTTCGAATACTGGGGGCACGAAGCCTCCCTGATGCCGGTGACGCTCCAGCCCCTGTTCCGTTGGCGCATGGCGCGGGCGCGGGCGGGCGAAACCTGGGGCGGGCTGGCGCGGTTCGGCGCCGAACGGCGGGGCTACATCGACGCCGTGCTGGCGCGGATCGAGCGCGAAGGGCCTCTCACCGGCGGCGATTTCGCCGAGGGCCCGCGCGCGGCCGGCTGGTGGAACTGGAGCGACGGCAAGCGGGCGCTGGAATGGCTGTTCTGGGCCGGCTTGATCACCACCCGCACCCGGCGCGGTTTCGAGCGCGTCTATGACCTCACCGAACGCGCCCTGCCCCGCGCGATCGTGGCGGCGCCGACGCCGACCGAAGCGGACGCACAACGCTCTCTCCTGACCATCGCCGCCGCCGCCATGGGCATGGCCACCGAAGGCGACCTTCGCGACTATTTCCGCATGCCCGTTGCCCAGACGCGGGCCCGGATCGCCGACTTGGTCGAGGCGGGCGATCTCGTCCCGGCGACCGTGGAGGGCTGGCGCCAGCCCGCCTACCTCGCGCCCGGCGCCCGCGTCCCGCGCCGCTCCCGCGCCGGCGCCTTGCTGTCGCCGTTCGACAATCTGATCTGGCGCCGCGAGCGCGCCGAGCGATTGTTCGGCGCCCGCATCCGCCTGGAGATCTACACCCCGGCTCACAAGCGCGAGCATGGCTACTACGTCCTGCCCTTCCTCCAGGGCGACGCGATCACCGCCCGGGTGGATCTCAAGACCGATCGGGCGGCGGGCGTGCTTCGCGTCCAGTCCGCCCATCTCGAACCCGGCGCGTCGGCGGGCGAGACCGCGCCGGCCTTGGCGGCTGAACTGACGCTGATGGCCGGATGGCTTGGGATGACCAGGGTCGTGGTTGTCGACAGGGGCGGCCTCGCGGCGGCGCTCTTGGAACAATGCAAAATCGAACAATAGATCCCTCCCTCCCCTTCATGGGGAGGGTGGCCCGAAGGGCCGGGTGGGGCTGTTTCGATCATCACCGACGTCGCGGGTGTCACCACACTTCCCCACCTTAGATCGCTTCGCGATCGTCCCCCTCCCCATGCGCCGACGGAGGGAGGCAAACCCCTCACGCTCCCAGCGTCACCGCGTGCAGCCGGGCATAGGGGCCACCCCTCGCCACCAAGTCCTTGTGGCGGCCCTCTTCGACCACCCGGCCGGCTTCGAAGACGAGAATCCGGTCGGCCCCGCGGATGGTGGAGAGGCGGTGGGCGATGACGATGGTGGTGCGCCCGGCCATCAGTTCCTCGGTCGCCGCCTGCACCCGGACCTCGGTCTCCACGTCCAGGGACGAGGTGGCCTCGTCCAGAACCAGGATCGGCGCGTCGGCCAGGAAGGCCCGCGCGATCGCCACGCGCTGGCGTTCACCCCCGGAAAGCTTGACCCCGCGTTCGCCCACCAGGGTGTCATAGCCCATGGGCAGGGCGAGGATGAACTCGTGCGCCCGCGCGCGCCGGGCCGCCAGGGCGATCTCCTCGACCGTGGCGCCCGGCCTCGCATAGGCGATGTTTTCGGCGATGGTGCGGTGGAAGAGAGCCGGATCCTGGGGCACCACGGCGATGCCGCGGCGCAGGCTGCCCTGGGTCACCGTGGCGATGTCCACATCGTCGATCAGGATCCGCCCGCCCTGCAGGTCGTAGAGGCGCTGGACCAGCTTGACGAAGGTCGACTTGCCCGAACCCGTCGGCCCGACCAGGGCCAGCCGTTCGCCCGGCGCGATGCGCAGGGAAAAGTGGTCGTAGATCGGCGCGCCGGCGGTCTGATAGCGGAAGGTCACGTTCTCGAACACGATCTCGCCGCGCTGGCCGTGAAAATCGGGCGCGCCCGGCCGGTCGGCCACCTGCGGATGCGTGCGGGCGTAGCGCGCCACATCCTCGACGTCGGCCAGACCCCTCTGCGCCATGCGGATGTTCTCGCCGATGTTGCGCAGATAGCCGCTCATCACCAGGAAGGAGGCGATGACGAAGGCGACATCGCCGGCGCTGGCCTGGCCCTTGGCCCACCGCACGACCACCAGGCCGGTCAAGCCCCCCTGGAGCAGGGCCAGGAGCAGATTATGGATCAGCCACACGTTCATGTAGCGGTTCCAGGTGATCATGGTGGCGGCGCGCCAATCGCGGGTGACGATGCCGATCCGCGCCTCTTCGCGCGCCTCGGCCCCGAAGCCCTTGACGGTGGGATTGGAGGCGATCGAATCGGCCAGGGCGCCGCCGATGCGCGAATCCATCGCCACCGAACGCAGATTGGCCTCGCGGACATAGAAGTTCGAGAACAGGATGTTGGAGGTGATGTAGAGCGCCACCATGCCCAGGGAGAAGGCCCCCACCAGAGGCCAGCGCAGCATCATCTGCACCGAAAGGCCGACCAGGATGAGGATCGCCGGCGCGATCCACGCGACCACCGAATCGGCCACCACGTCATAGCCCCACATGGCCCGGGACAGGCGCCGCACCGTGGCCCCGGCGAAGGTGGCGCCGTGCCAGTCGGCCGAAAAGGTCTGCACGCGCTCGAACCCCTCGTCGGTCATCTCCTGCATGGTGTGGGCGGCCAGGGGAATCCAAAACCGGAAGGCGAGATTCTGGATCACCACGGCGGCGACATAGATGGCGACGAAGAATCCCCAGGCGCGCCAGGCGCCGCCCGCGTGGGCCGGACCGAGAACCGCCGCGTCAACCAGGCCCTGCGAGGCCCTGGGCACCAGCAGCTCGAAGCCTAGGGCGACGAGGGTCAGTCCGACGGTGGCCGCGAACAGCCAGCGCCTGCGTAGCCAGTACGCGGCGATGAAGGCCAACACCTGGCCGTTCGACAGCTCCCGGTCGCGGGCGCTTTCGTCGTCGTCCTCATACTGATCCATGGTCGCCTCGGGTGGGCCGATCACATAGTCGTGTTTTGCTTGGGCGTGGAGGGCGCGCCCTGCATTTCGCGGGCCGGCTGGCGCAAAAGCCACAGGCCTTGGCCGCCGATGTTCAGGAGCGCCGCGCCGCTTGACTTCGCCCCTGCCCGACGCCGCGCCCGCCAACTGGGTCGATCGTTTCGCCCCGGCGCCGTGGCGCCCGTGGCTGAAGCTCGGCCGGTTCGACCGACCCACGGGGATCTGGCTGCTGATGCTCCCCGGCTGGCAGGGGATAGCGCTGGGGGCCGCGCTGGCCGGCGAATGGCCCGACCCGCGCCTGCTCGCCCTCTTCGCCCTCGGGGCGGCGGCGATGCGGGCGGCGGGGTGCGCCTTCAACGACATTGTCGATCGCGACATCGACGCGAAGGTGGCGCGCACCGCGCGACGGCCTGTCGCGTCCGGCCGGATCAGCGTTCGCGCGGCCTGGGCCTTCGTCGTCGCCTGTTCGCTGGCGGGGCTGTCCATCCTCGCCAGCCTCAACATCCTCAGCCTGTTCCTCGGCGTCGCGTCCCTGGCCCTGGTGGCGGCCTATCCGTTCATGAAGCGCGTCACCTGGTGGCCGCAGGCGTGGCTGGGCCTGACCTTCAACTGGGGCGCCCTGGTCGGCTTCGCCGCCGCCAAGGGAGGCCCTTCGGCCTCGACCGTCCTCAGCCTGCTGGCCGGCGCCTGGGCGTCCGGCAAGAGCCTCGCGGTGGTGGTCTCACCGCTGCCGCTCTGCGCCCTGCTTCTCTACGCCTCGGGCGTTTTGTGGACCCTGGGCTACGACACCATCTACGCCGTCCAGGACCTGGAGGATGATGCGCTCGCCGGCGTCAAGTCGTCCGCGCGGCGCCTCGGAACCGCGGCGCCGGCGGCGATCCTGACCTTCTACCTCGCGAGCCTCGCCCTGGCGCTGGCCTCGTGGCGGGCGGCCCATCTGGGTCCGGCGTTCCTACCCCTGGCGGCCCTGCTAGCCGTCTGGCTGATCCGCCAGCCCCTGCGCCTGAGGCTCGCTGATCCCGCCGGCGCCCTGGCCCTGTTCAAGTCCAACACGGTCGCTGGGTTGCTGCTGTTCGCCGCCCTGGTGGCGGGCCATTGGCGATGGTGATCGCCGCACCTGACGTCAGGTGATGCTTTTGGCTTTGGCCTCGCCGGGCTACACCCCTCCCGCGAAACGCCGCCTCCAGCGGTAAGGAAAAGGAACAGACCTAGATGAAACTCGACGCCTCCATCGCCGCGGTGGTCACCGGCGGCGCCTCGGGCCTGGGCGAGGCCACGGTGCGCGCCCTGGCCGCCCACGGGGTCAAGGTCGCCGTCTTCGACATGAACGAGGCCAAGGGGGAAGCCGTGGCCAAGGATGTCGGCGGGGTCTTCTGCCCATGCAATGTGACCTCGGACGAGGAGGTGGACGCCGCCTTCGCCAAGGCGCGGGCCGCCCACGGCCAGGAGCGCATCCTGATCAACTGCGCCGGGACCGGCAACGCCGCCAAGACCGCCGGTCGCGACCGCAACACCGGTGAGATCCGCCATTTCCCCCTGGCGGCCTTCAACCTGATCATCCAGATCAACCTCATCGGCACCTTCCGCTGCATCGCCAAGAGCGCGGCGGGGATGCTGAGCCTCGAGCCGATGGAGGACGGCGAGCGCGGGGCGATCGTCAACACCGCCTCGGTGGCGGCCGAGGACGGCCAGATGGGCCAGGCCGCCTATTCGGCGTCCAAGGGCGGGGTGGTCGGCATGACCCTGCCCATCGCCCGCGACCTGATGAGCGAGGGGATCCGGGTCAACACCATCCTGCCCGGCATCTTCGACACCCCGCTGATGAACGCCGCCCCGGTGAA
>JBBQGZ010000041.1:0-18679 GCA_038323535.1 Caulobacterales bacterium | reverse complement strand
CAGCAGCGCCGCGTTCGCCTGGTGAATCAGGGCCAACGCCAGGGGCGCGACGGTGATCAGGGTCGCCACACCGATCGCCACCTGGAGGAGCAGAACCGCGACCGCCGCGAACCAAAGTCGCCGGATCGCCGGCGGGAGAGTCGGCGCCCGCGCCGCGCTCGCGGCCAGCGCCGCCCCCGCCGCGGCCAGGCCGTAGGCCACCAGGCGGTGATTGAACTGCACCGCGGCCAGCCCATGGGCGAAGGTCGCCCAGGCCGAGCCTTGCCAATAGTCGACCGGGAACAGCCGGCCGGCCATCAGCGGCCAGTCGTTGTCTATCAGCCCGGCCTTGTTCCCAGCCACCAGGGCGCCGATCAGGCACTGCGCGAAGACGCCGCCCGCGAGGGCCGCGGCCGCCAGGGTCCAGCCGTCCCGACGCTGGTCGGATGCGGGCCCCCTCCCCGCCCAGGCTTCCAGCCCCACCCAGATCAAGGCGCAAAAAAGCAGGAGGGCGAGGCCCAGATGGGTCGCCAGGCGCTCGGGCGCCACGGCGACACGATCTTCCAGGCCGCTTTGCACCATCCACCAGCCGACCGCGCCCTGCAGCCCCCCCAGGCCCAGCAACGCGCCGCACCGCCAGGCCAGTCGCCTGGGCAGTCGTCGCGTGACCAGAAACGCGACGAAGGGAACCACGAAAGCCGCGCCTGCCAGGCGGCCGAGCAGACGGTGCGCCCACTCCCACCAGAAGATGGACTTAAACTCCCCGAGGCTCATGCCGCGGTTGACCACGCGGTACTGCGGCGTGGCGCGATAGAGGGCGAAATCCCGCGCCCAAGCCCCACCCGTCATCGGCGGGAGGGCGCCGGCGACCGGCTTCCACTGGGTGATCGAAAGCCCGGACCCGGTCAGGCGGGTCGCCCCGCCCACCACCACCATCGCCAGCACCAGCAGGGCGACCGCGAACAGCCACGCGGCCACGCCGCGCGACCGGCCGTCGTTCGAACGGGGGCTCATGGAAGCGTTGAAACTCACGACCCCGCCGTCCGCGCCGCGGCGCCCCGCGACCAAAGTCCCTGCTTGCGCCAAAACCCAAGGCGGAAATGGTCGGAGCGACAGGATTCGAACCTGCGACCCCTTGACCCCCAGTCAAGTGCGCTACCAGGCTGCGCCACGCTCCGATGCAGGGAGGAGCGCCCTTATAGGGATGGCGCCCGGACCCGGCAATCTCAAATCGGGCGCGGTCAGCGGCTCGCGAGCAGGCTGTCCAGGCGCGCCTTGGCGGCTTCGAGGGCCGCCAGCGACGCCCTCAGGCGCGAAACGCGATCCCCGTCCAGGGCCGGCCCCGGAATCGCTTCGACCGGTTGGGCTTTGCCCGCGCTCCCCGCCGCGAGATGGTTCACGCCCTTCTGGCGATGTAACGTCTGCACGCCCTTGATGGAGTAGCCCTCCTGGTGCAGCAGGCGGCGGACCGTGGCCAGGATGGCGATGTCCCGCGGGCGATAGAATCGGCGCCCCCCGGCCCGCTTCAGGGGGCGGATGAAGGAAAAGCGGGTCTCCCAGAACCGCAGCACATGTTGGGCGACGCCAAGTTCCTGGGAGGCTTCCGAGATGGTGCGGAACGCCTCGGGGCCCTTGGCCATGAGCGCGCGGGCCCTACTTCGCCAGGGCGCGATCGATTCGCGCCTTGATCACCTGCGAGGCGCGAAAGCCGATCACCCGCCTCGAACCGATCGCCGCCGGCGCGCCGGTCTTGGGATTGCGCCCCATCCGTTCGCGTTTGGCGCGCACCTGGAAGACGCCGAACCCGGAGATTTTCACGGTCTCGCCGCGCTGCATCGCTTCGGCCACCAGATCGAGAGTGCGTTCGACCAGGCCGGCGCAGTCCTGGCGGGTCAAGCCAACTTCCTCGTGCAAGGCGACGGTCAGATCGGCCCGCGTCAATGTCCGGTCGTTCATCGGCGTCCTCGCATGGCCATCCTTGGAGGCACCGTGCATGGCGCCGATTGTCCCGTCAAGTCAGCGGCTTCGCGCGTCAGGGTGGTGTGCCGCCCTAGAGCCTCAGCACCACCGCGCCCCAGGTCAGGCCGCCGCCCATGGCCTCCAGAAGCAGCAACTGCCCAGGTTTGATTCGCCCGTCCGAGATGCCTTGGGCCAGGGCCAGCGGAATCGAGGCGGCGGAGGTGTTGGCGTGCTCGGCGACGGTGGAGATCACCCGCGACCCGTCGATCCCGAGGCGGCGCGCCACGCCCTCCAGGATGCGTTGGTTGGCCTGGTGGGGAATGAACCAGTCGACCTCGGCCATCTCGACGCCGGCGGCCGAGGCGGCGGCGGTTACCGCCTCGGCGATATTGACCACCGCGTGACGGAAGACCTGATTGCCCTGCATGCGGAGCTTGCCGACCGTGCCGGTGGTCGAGGGGCCGCCGTCCACGAACAACAGATCTTGCTTGGAGCCGTCGGCGCGCAGGCAGAAACCCAGGATGCCGCGATCGGCGGTTCCGCCCTCCCCTGGCGCCGGCTCGAGCACCACCGCCCCGGCCCCGTCGCCGAACAGCACGCAGGTCCCCCGATCGGTCCAGTCCATCAGGCGGGTCATGGTCTCGGCGCCGATGACCAGTGCGCGGCGGGCATGGCCGCGAGCGACGAACCCGTCCGCCACGGCCAGGGCGTGAACGAAGCCGGCACACACCGCCTGGACGTCGAAGGCGATGCAGATCGGCGCGCCCAGCTTGCGCTGGACGATGGTCGCCGTGGCCGGGAAGGTGAGGTCCGGGGTCGTCGTGGCCACCACGATCAGGTCGATGTCGCCCGCGTCGCGGCCGGCCGCGGCCAGGGCGCCCCTCGCCGCCTCGGTCGCCAGATCGGACGTCGCCTGGTTGGGTGGCGCGCGCCTTCGCGAACGGATGCCGGTGCGCTCGAAGATCCAGGCGTCGCTGGTTTCGACAAACTTGGCCAGATCGTCGTTGGTCACCACCTCGACCGGCAGCGCGCTGCCGACGCCGGTGACGGCGCTGCGAAGGAGAGGCGTCACGCCGTCGCTCTTTCCTTAGCCTCGTCGCCGGCCATGCGCCGTTCGAGATCGCGGTCGATCTCCGCGGCGAAATCGCTCCTGGCGAGGTCGGCCGCCAAGCGGATGGCGGTGGCGAACCCCCGCATGTCGGCCGACCCGTGACTCTTGACCACGATTCCGTTGAGTCCCAGGAATGGCCCTCCGTTGATCGAGCCGGGATCGAGCCGCTCGCCCATCTTCTTGAGCGAACGCCGGGCGATCAGGGCGCCGAGCTTGGCCAGGGCGCCGGACGTGAACGCCCGCCGAAGTTCGGCGCGGAAGAATCGGGCCAGCCCTTCGGCGGTCTTGAGCGCCACATTGCCGGTGAAGCCATCGGTGACGATGACATCGACCGCTCCCTTGGCGATGTCGTCGCCCTCCACGAACCCGCGATAGTCGAGATCCGGCAAGGGGTTCAGGCGCAACAGGCGATCGGCCCCACGCACGTCGTCGTGCCCTTTTTCGGTCTCCGTGCCGACGTTGAGCAGGCCGATGGTCGGCCGCGAAGAGCCGTGCACCGCGCGATGGTAGGCGGCCCCCATGATCGCGAACTCGACCAGGCGCTCGGCGTCGCAGACCACATTGGCCCCGACGTCCAGGACGGCGGTGACGCCGCGCAAGGTGGGCCAATTGGCCACCAGGGCGGGGCGGTCCATATCGCCGGTCATGCGCAGCAGCAGCCGGGAAATGGCCATCAGGGCGCCGGTGTTGCCGGCCGAGACGGCGGCCCGGGCCTCGCCGGCCCTGACGCTCTCCACCGCGTTCCACATCGAGGTTCCCTTGCCCCGACGCATGGCGTGAGCCGGCTTGGCGCCCATGGCGATGACGCTATCGGTGTGGCGAACCTCGCAGAGGCTGGCCAGGCCCCGCGCCCGCGCGACCGCGGCGTTCACCTCGCCCGCCTTGCCGTGGAGCAAGAAACGCACCGCGCCGGGGGCGAAGAACTTCGTCGCGCGCGCCACCCCGGCAACCACCACCGAGGGGCCATGGTCACCCCCCATGGCGTCGATCGAGATCACCAGAGGGTCGGGCAAGGCGGTGCTTTCAGCTCCTATCGAGGTCCCAGCGGGTTCAGGGCGGGCGGACGATACAACCGCCGGCGCGCGATGCAACCCGCGACGCCAGGGATCGCGGGGCGGGTCAGTCCGCCGATGGCGGGCGCGCCCGGCCGGCGAGGGCCGCGAACGGCGACGCCGGGCCTGTCGGCTCGGGCGGCTCGAACACGGCGCCGGGCTTGCGCGGGAAAGGGTCGAGGGCGAGAGCCAAATGCTCCACCACATAGGCCCCGACGTCGACGGCGTCGCCGACCCGTTCGTCGGGCGTGTCCGGATCCAGGCTTGGATCGGCGCCGCGCGCGGCGTTCGGGCTTCCCGGCGGAACGATCCGCACCCTCAGGTCCTCCGCGATGCCGGCGTCGAAGGCCTCGAGGGTCAACCCGCAGATCCGGGTCGCCCGGCCGTCGATCCGGCCGGAGATTTCGATCCCGTCCCGCCACGGGCGGATGGTGAGGTCGGCGGCGAGAGCTTGTAGCGAGTCCAGATCAAGGAAGGCCGCGATGCGCGACAAGGCGAGCGGATCGGCGACCAGCCGCAGGGACGCGACCCCGTTCGCGGCGTCCCTCCAGGCGAGCCGGTATGGCCAGGGCCCCGCTTCGATCATGGATCCGGCCACCGCGCCGCGCCCGCCAGCAGCGAAGAAGAGTCGCCCCGCGCCAGGCTCGCCCGGCAGCGGGCGACATAGTCCGCCAAAGGCGCCGGGTCCGGTTCGGGCGCGCCATGCAGCACGGTCCGCGCGATCAGGGCTTGGAGCGGGGCCGTATCGGGCAGGGCCGCGAAGGCCGTCTCATAGGCCGAGGCGCGGCCATAGAAGGCCTCACCCAGTCGGCGCATCCGCTTTCCCACCGCCAGGTCCCCCACGCCCATCTCGCGCAAGGCGCCGTCCAGGTCGGCGAGGTAGACATCGAATAGCGCCTGCCGGGCGGCGGCCTCGGCGGGGTCGCGCCGACCCAGCCGATCGATGAGCAGGATCAGGTGCAGGGTGAGGACTTCGAATCGCCCCTCGACCGTGTCGGGAGCCCCCATCCGCGCATAGAGGGCCGCCTGGCGACTCCGCGCCACCGCGCCGTCGTGGAGCGCCCGCGGGGCGCTCCACGCTGGTTTTTTGCCGAGGAGGCTGCCGAGAATCCCGCCCTGCCTCGTTTTCGCCGCGCGAAGGGATATCATGGCGCATTGAACTAGACGGCGGCCGGCTTTAGGTCAAAGTTCGTCCGACCGTTGAACTTGAGTCCAAAAAGCCATGCTTCCCAAAGTCACCTTCGCCGTTCTGTCCCTCGCCCTGGCCGGCGCCGCGGCCTGCTCGCCGACGAACAGTTTTCAGGGTTTCCAGGCCGTCGAACAGGCGCCCGCGGACGTCAAGGTGGGAGAGGACACCCGCTCCACCGTCCTGGCCCGGCTGGGCTCGCCCACCGCGACCTCGGCCTTCGACAAGGATACCTGGTTCTACATCTCCCAGGTGTCGAACAAGACGGCCTTCTACCGCCCCCGGGTGACCAAGCGCGACGTCGTCGCCATCGCCTTCGCGAAGGGCGCCGACCAGGTGGCCACCGTGGACACCTTCACGCTCAGGGACGGGCGGGTGATCGCCTTCAACGGCCGCGAGACGCCGACGCGCGGCCGCGAAATGACCATCCTCGAACAGCTTTTGGGCAACCTCGGTTCGCTCAGCGCCCTGCCCCCGGACGACACCCAGACTCCGGGCTCGCACCCAGACGATCGCCGATAGGCGGGCTCAGGAGGCCGCGCGCGTCGCGACCTACCCCACCACCCCGTGCGCCAGCACCGCCAGGAGAAGCAGCGCGACGATGTTTGTGATCTTGATCATCGGGTTCACGGCCGGTCCGGCGGTGTCCTTGTAGGGGTCGCCCACCGTGTCGCCGGTGACGGCGGCCTTGTGGGCCTCCGAGCCCTTGCCTCCGTAGTTGCCTTCCTCGATCAGCTTCTTGGCGTTGTCCCACGCCCCGCCGCCGGAGGTCATGGAGATGGCGACGAACAGGCCGGTGACGATCACGCCCATCAGCATCGCGCCCAGGGCGGAGAAGGCCTCGGACTTCCCCGCGATCAGCCGGATGACGACGAAGAGGACGATGGGAGAGGCCACCGGCAGGAGGGACGGTACGATCATCTCCCGGATCGCCGCCTTGGTCAGGATGTCCACCGCCCGGCCGTATTCCGGCTTCACCTCATAGGTCATGATGCCGGGGTTTTCCTTGAACTGCCGGCGCACCTCGGCCACCACGGCCTCCGCCGCGCGGCCCACGGCGGTCATCGAGAGGCCGCCGAACAGGAAGGGCAACAGCCCGCCGAACAGCAGGCCGACCACCACGTAGGGGTTGGAAAGATCGAAGGCCACGTTCCCCATGCCGGCGAAGAACGGGAACCGGTCCGAATTGGCGGCGAAGAACTTCAGGTCCTGGGTATAGGCCGCGAACAGGACCAGGGCGCCCAGGCCCGCCGAGCCGATCGCATAGCCCTTGGTCACCGCCTTGGTGGTGTTGCCCACCGCGTCCAGGGCGTCGGTGGCGACGCGCACCTCAGCCGGCAGGCCCGCCATTTCGGCGATCCCCCCCGCGTTGTCGGTCACCGGCCCGAAAGCGTCCAGGGCCACGATGAAGCCGGCCAGGGAGAGCATGGTGGTGGTCGCGATGGCGATGCCGAACAGGCCCGCGAACTGGAAGGTCAGGACGATGCCGATCACGATCACCAGCGCCGGCGCGGCGGTGGATTCCAGGGACATGGCGAGGCCCTGGATGACATTGGTCCCGTGGCCGGAGACCGAGGCCCTGGCGATGGATTTGACCGGGCGAAAATTGGTGCCGGTGTAGAATTCGGTGATCACCACGATGGCGGCGGTCACCGCCAGGCCGACCAGGCCGCAGTAGAAGAGGGCGTCGACGCCGATCTGCCGGCCCAGCACCGGCACGCCTTCGGCCGGAACCAATCGGTGGATCACCCACGATACCGCCCCGATGGAAAGGACACCGGTGACGATCAGGCCCTGGTAGAGGGCGCCCATGATGTTGCGGCTCTTGCCCAGGCGCACGGCGAAGGCGCCGATGATCGAGGTGACGATGCAGACGCCGCAGATCGCCAGGGGCAGGACCATCATGTTGGCAACCACCGCCGCGGGCAGGTCGCGGAAGAAGATCGCCGCCAGCACCATGGTGGCGACGGTGGTCACCGCATAGGTCTCGAAGAGGTCGGCGGCCATGCCCGCGCAGTCTCCGACGTTGTCGCCGACGTTGTCGGCGATGGTGGCGGCGTTGCGGGGGTCGTCCTCGGGGATGCCGGCTTCGACCTTGCCGACCATGTCACCGCCGACATCGGCGCCCTTGGTGAAGATGCCGCCGCCCAGGCGGGCGAAGATGGAGATCAGGGAAGCGCCGAAACCCAGGGAGACCAGAGAATCGATCACGTCGCGGCTGGTGTTCGCCAGCCCAAGGCCGTTGGTGAGGACGGCGTAATAGCCGGCGACGCCCAGGAGCGCGAAGCCCGCGACCAGCATCCCGGTCACCGCCCCGGAGCGGAAGGCGAGGGAGAGGCCCTTGGCGAGGCTCTCGGAGGCGGCCTGGGCGGTGCGGACATTGGCGCGCACCGAGATCAGCATGCCGGCGAAACCGGCCAGGCCCGACAACACCGCGCCGATCAGGAACCCCAGGGCCTCGGTCCAGCCGATCAGGAAAAAGAGGGCGATCAGGATCACCACCCCGACGATGGCTATGGTCGTGTACTGGCGCCGCAGATAGGCCTGGGCCCCTTCCTGGATCGCCGCGGCGATCTCCTGCATCTTGGCGTTGCCGGGCGAGGCGCGCATCAGCGAGGCCGTCTGGGCGACGCCGTACAGCACCGCCAACAGGCCCGCGACGATGACCAGGGTAAGCACGGAACTCATGGTTTGGACGCCCCTCATTTTCCTTGCGCGGACGGCCGCGACCGTCATCGACGGCGCGGGCAAGCACACGCTTTACGTGTCGATTCGAACAGAGAAGGCGCCCAGCGGGCCCTCGAAAGCGGGCGGAAAGTGCCAAAACCCTCCGCCCGACGCAAGCGGCGGATGAATTTGGCGGTCGGAAGCGGGCTGGCCGGCGCCACACTGGAGCCCCCTTCCCCGGCTTCGCCGGTACTTCCCCCTGAGGGGGAAGAGAACGCTTCCCCATTCTCTCCTCCCCTCTGGGGGAGGGGGACCACGAAGTGGTGGAGGGGGCCGGCGCCACGCGCGAGCCATGCAGAATAGCCGGTCAGTGCCGCCAGCCTAGGCGTTCGGCGTGGATCGGGGCGCCGCCGGCGCTGACCGTCACGCCCGCGCCCTCCATGAAGCGGCCGGCGCGAGCGGCGACGCTCCCCGTCGCGCGGACGGCGGCGCAAAAGGCCGCTTCATCCGCCGGGTCGACCGCGCAGACGATGGCGTAGTCGTCGCCTCCCGTGGCCAGCGCCAGGCGGGCGGCGTCTTTGTCGGGCTGATCGCCCAACCAGGCCTCCGCCTCGGGCGAGAGGTTGAGAGCCTCCAGGTCGATGCCGACGCCCACCCCGCTCGCTTCGGCGATGTGTCCGGCGTCCGCCAAGAGCCCGTCAGACACGTCCGCCGCGGCGTGGGCGTGCGCGCGCAAGGCGTCTCGCAGGCACAGGAGCGGCGTCGGAAGACGGTAGCGATTCGCCAGTCGGCCGCCCGGATCGGGAATTTCCCCCCGAGCCGCCTTCAAGCCGAGCCAGCCGTCGCCGACGGCGCCGCACACGATCAGCCCGTCCCCCGCTCGCGCCCCCGACCGCGGGACGGCCCGGCCTTGCGGAACCCAGCCGAGCACGGTGGCGCTCAGAACCAGAGGCCCGTTGATGGAAACGGTGTCGCCGCCCAGGAGCCGGATCCCAAACGCCGCCCCATCCTCGCCCAAGCCGGCGGCGAACACCGCGCGATAGGCCCCGTCCCGGTCGCGCGGCCAGGCGGTCATCAGGAAATAGCCGTAGGGCGCGGCGGCCTTGGCGGCGAGGTCCGAGAGGCTGACGCGGACCAGCCGGCGGGCGATCACGTCGGGCGCCTCTCCGGCGAGGAAATGCACGCCCTCGACCATGGCGTCTTTCGAGATCACCAGATCGAAGCCGGGCCTCGCGGGCAGGACGGCGGCGTCGTCGAGAAGATCCAGGGCCGCCGGGTCGCCGCCGGTCAGGGGGCGCAGGGAAGCAATCCAGGCGAACTCGTCAGGCGGGTCGCTCATCGCGCGCGATCTGGTCGAGGGTGGCGTTGATGAAGCCCGGTTCGGCCCCGCCGAAAAAGGATTTGGCGATCTCGACATATTCGTCGATGGCGATCTCCTTGGGGATGTCGGCAAACCGCATCAGTTCGAGCGCCCCGGCCCGCAGGATCGCCCGGGCGGTGGCGTCGATCCGCTCCAGCCGCCACCCGCCGGCGAGGCGCCGCGTGATGGCCCGGTCGATCTCGCCTTGCGCGGCGACGACTCCGGCGACTATCGAGGCGAAGAACGCCTGGTCGGCCGCGGCCAGGCGCGCGCCGTCCACGTCATGGTCGAAGCGGTGCTCGACGAACTCCCGGACCACCGCCTCGGCCCCCACCCCCGACGCCTCCATCTGGTAGAGGGCCTGGACCGCGGCGAGGCGGGCGACGGAACGGGCCTGGCGGGCCGGGCGGCCCGTCGGCTTTCCCGCCGCCTTCATCCCTCCGGCTCGTCGGCCAGGCCCTCGTCGCTCAGGAAACGGGCGAAGTCCTCGGTCTGGCGAAAGTCGCGATAGACCGAGGCGTAGCGGACGTAGGCCACGTCATCGAGCGCTTTGAGCGCCTTCATCACCATCTCACCGACCACATGGGAGGCCAGTTCCGTCTCGCCCCGGCTTTCGAGCTGGCGCACGATGGCGCTGACCATGCGCTCCACCCGGTCGGGCTCCACCGGGCGTTTACGCGTGGCGATGGAGACCGACCGCACCAGCTTTTCCCGGTCGAACGGCGCGCGGCGCCCGGACCGCTTGAGGATCGTCAGCTCGCGCAGCTGGACGCGCTCGAAGGTGGTGAAGCGGCCGCCGCATTCGGGGCAATGGCGCCGGCGACGGATCGCCGCCCCGTCATCCGAGGGGCGGCTGTCCTTGACCTGGCTTTCGAGTTCCCCGCAGAACGGGCAGCGCATGATCCGGCCCTTCCGATGCGGTGATCAAGCCATCAAGTGTAGATCGGAAACCGCGCGGTCAAGTCCGCCACCTCGGCGCGGACGCGCGCCTCGACGCCCTGATTGCCGTCCTCGCCGTCCGCCGCCAGGCCGTCGACCACCTGCGCGATCAATTGGCCGATGAGGCGAAACTCCCCGGCGCCAAAGCCCCGGGTGGTCCCCGCTGGGCTGCCCAGCCTCAGGCCCGAGGTGATCGCCGGCGGCGCCGGGTCGAAGGGAATGCCGTTCTTGTTGCAGGTGATGTCGGCCCGCTCCAGGCTCGCCTCGGCCGCCTTGCCGCTCACCCCCTTGGGCCGCAGATCGACCAGGATGAGGTGGCTGTCGGTGCCGCCCGAGACGATATCGAGGCCCCGGGACGCCAGGGCGTCCGCCAGGGCCTGGGCGTTGGCGACCACCTGGCGCGCATAGAGCTTGAACTCCGGCGCCAGCGCTTCGCCCAGGGCCACCGCCTTGGCCGCGATCACATGCATCAGCGGCCCGCCCTGAAGGCCGGGAAAGACCGCCGAGTCGATCTTCTTGCCGAGCTTGGCGTCGTTGGCGAGGATCATCCCACCCCGCGGCCCGCGCAGGGTCTTGTGGGTGGTGGTGGTCACCACATGGGCATGAGGCAACGGGCTCGGGAACGCGCCGCCCGCGACCAGCCCCGCGAAATGCGCCATGTCCACCATCAGCCAGGCCCCCACCTCGTCGGCGACGTCGCGGAAGCGCGCGAAATCGATCACCCGGCTGTAGGCAGAGCCGCCGGCGATGATCAGCTTGGGTCGATGCTCCCGGGCAATATCCCCCAGGGCGTCGTAGTCGATGATCTGGTCCTGCGTCCGCACCCCATAGGCCACGGGGTGGAACCACTTGCCCGACTGGTTGACCGACTTGCCGTGGGTGAGATGCCCGCCCGCCGCCAGATCCATCCCCATGAAGGTGTCGCCCGGCTTCATCAGGGCCATGAACACCGCCTGGTTGGCCTGGGAGCCGGAATGGGGCTGGACGTTGGCCCAGGCGCAGCCGAACAGGGCCTTGGCGCGGTCGATCGCCAGGGTTTCCACCACGTCGACATATTCGCAGCCGCCGTAGTAACGCCGCCCCGGATAGCCCTCGGCGTATTTGTTGGTCAGCACCGTCCCCTGGGCCTCCAGCACGGCGCGCGAGACGATGTTCTCCGAGGCGATCAGTTCGATCTGATCCCGCTGGCGGGCCAACTCCTGGCCCACCGCCTTCGCCACGGCCGGATCCGCCCGCTCCAGGCTCGCGGCGAAAAACGGATCGGCGGCGTCGGCGGGCGCGTGGGCGCGGGCGTTCATGATTCGCTTCCTGGTCTCATGGCGATGAGGAGGCCTTCATAGACCCCCGCGCGTCCCGATCAAACGTGGCTTGGCGGCCACCGGAGCGCGGGCTTCTAGCCCGCGACTTTATTCATGAAGGCATCGGAACGCCGCCGCGGGCTGGAAACCCGCGCTCCGAAGCGTCGCGGCTCGCCGATGACGCCAACACCCGCTCCACCTCGGCCTTCAGATCGTAGAAGGGGGCGACCTCTTCGGCGAAATCGGGCCACTCCCCGCTTCGGGCCCAGAAATCCGCGAGCCCGAGCCGGGCGCACAGATCGACGAACCGGACATCCCGGCGCATGGCCCGATAGAGCGGCGTGAAGATGACATTGAGGCCCAGTTCGGTGAGCGGCAGGCAGCCTTCCGGCGTGAACAGATGGGCGAAGCTGGCGCTCTCCAGGATGGCGTACGCGTCGTCGACCAGGCCCCGCCCGCCCAGGATGCCGGCTGGCGTGAGCCCGGCGGTCCCGGTCTCCCGCACCTCCCGCCGCAGTTCGCCCAGCATGGCCTCGGCCATTTCCGGCGACCAGTTCCGCAGCCGCTTGGCCAGGGCGATGACCGCGGTCACGATCGGATTGCCGAGCATCGCCGCGGGCAGGAGCGCGGCGATCGCATCGTATCGCTCCCAGTCCCCGGTGTCACAGGCCCCGCGCATCGCCGTGGTGTTGAGCAGGAAGACGTCCGGCCAGCGGGCGAGGTCGCGGTCGAACAGGGCGCGGGCCTCCTCCTCCCGCCCGGCCGCATCGATGACCGAGCCATGGTAGAATCCGGCGAAGCGCGGATCGAGTTCATAGGCGCGCGCGCTGTAGAGCAGCGCCCGGCGCTGGAAGCCGGCGACATCGTGGATCGCCGCCGCGTGCGCCAGCACGAGCGGCTCGTTCGGCGCCGCCGCCAGGGCCTTGGCGATCAGGGCGCGATGCGCTTCCTGGCCCCCGCAGACAGGCTCGGTGGTGGCCAGGGCGAGAAAGGCCAGGCCCGAGCCGGGATCCAGGGCCAGCGCCCTCTCGGCGGCCTCCAGGACCCCGGCGCGCTGCGCGGCGAACGGCCCGGCGCCGAACCCCCAGCGAAGGATCAACCCGCGCGAATAGGCGAGCAGCGCCCAGGCCTGGGCGAAGGCGGGCGCCCGGGCCGTGGCCTGTTCGAGCAAAGTCGCGTGGGGCACGAACCGATCGGCGCCGGTATCGCGCGCCCTGAGGTAGAGATCATAGGCGATCGGGTCGATCGGGCCGACATCCCGCGACGGCGCGAAGGCGACGTTCAGGGCGCCCGCGACGGCGGCCGCGATCTCGTCCTGCAAGGCGAAGACATCCGTCAGCGGACGGTCGAAACCGTCCGACCACAGAGAGGTCTGGGTGGCGCACTCCACCAGCTCGGCCGTGATCCGCAACCGGTCCCCCGCCCGCCGCACCGAACCGTCGAGCAGATGGGTGACGCCGAGCTGCGCGGCCACGCGCGACGCCGATTTTTCGGCGCCGCGCAGGGCGAAACTCGATGAGCGGCCGACCACCTTCAGCCCGGTGGTCTTCAGGACGGTGTGCAGGATCTCCTCCGATACGCCGTCGGTGAAATAGGCCAGATCCGGATCGCCGGTCAGGTTGTCGAAGGCCAGCACCGCCAGCCGGGGCTCGGCGGCCATCATCGGCGCCGCCGCGCCGTTTTTCGCCGACTCGCTGGGGACCAGCCGGTAGCCGACCTTGGCGATGGTCTGGATGGAGAAGCCGCGCCCTCCGCTGGTTTCGGCCAGGGCCCGCAGCAGGTGGATGACCCGGTTGATCGCATCCTCGCTGACCGCGCGCCCGTCCCAGCAGCCGGCGACCAGCTGATCGCGCGACACCACCGAGCCTTCCGCCTCGGCGAGCATGGTCAGCACCTGCATGGCGCGGGGCTGTACGGCCGCGCGGCCCCCGGGCCACGCCGCCTCGAGCATCGACGGGTCGACATCCACCGCCCCGAGCCGGTATCGCGCCGCGCCGGCGAGCTGCAATGGCCTGCCCCATCCTTGGAAATCAGCTTCCGATCGGCAAGAAATCAGGTTTTCGTCCTGTCTCAAAGCTCCTTTTGCCGGTCATCTCCGCCACGCCGCCGCATTCCGCCGCGGCGCCCTTCGGCGCGGGCCGAAATCGGGGGTTATTCATGAAACGTCTCATCGGCGCGCTCTGCCTGGGCGCGGGGTTGGCGTCGGCCGCCGTGGCGGGCGCCGAACCCTATGTGGACTACACGCCCCAGAAGGGCGTCTGGGAGGTGCAGACCATCAAGGTCGATCCCAATCACATCGACGACTATGTGACCGCGCTCAAGACCGGCTGGGTCCCGGGCGAGGAAATCGCCAAGCGGCACGGAGTGATCGATCAATACTCGATCATGGTGAAACTGAACTCCGGCGCCGGCGGCAACGTCCTGCTCCTGCAGCACTATCCCTCCTTGAGCGCCCTCGATCCCGACAAGGCGCGGGACGTGGCGATGATCAAGGAAGGCCGGGCGCTGATCAGCAAGGAACAGCAGGACAAAGCCACCGCCGGCTACGACAAGTACCGCACCTTCGAGTCGGATGAGTTCTTCACCGGCATCGACTACACCAAATAGACAACGCGGCGGCGGCGGACTCTTTGTCATGACCACCAAAACCCTCAGCGGGAACTACCCCTCGGGATATACCCTCGCGACGAAGTATTCGGCCGTCAGCCTGACCAGCGCGGCCTATGTCCAGGGGACGGGCCTGATCACCCAAGCCCTGGCCACCGTGACCAACGCCGGCTCGATTCGGGCGACCGGCGGCTATGGCGGGGCGGCGATCAACCTGGCCTTCGGCGGGATGGTCATGAACAGCGGCGGCGCGCGCGGGGGCCTGGGCGCCCACGGGACCAGCAGCGGCGGCCGGGGCCTGCCGGGCGGCGCGGGCGGGGCCGCCTTGAAGGCGGGTGCGAGCGCGACCGTGACCAACAGCGGCTTCCTCTACGGCGGCTACGGCGGCCAGGGCGGCGCCTCGACGACCTTCTTCACCGGCGGTTCGGGCGGCGCCGGCGGCGCGGGGATCTCGCTCACCGCCGGCGGGACGGTGACCAACAGCGCCGGGACCATCCTCGGCGGTCACGGCGGCCTGGGGGGAAGCAACAGCGGCTATAGCGGCGGAAACGGCGGAACCGGCGGCGCCGGGATCGTGCTTTCCGCGGCGGGAAGTGTCACCGTCACCGGCGGCAAGGTCCTGGGCGGAACCGGCGGCGCGGGCGGCTTCGCCAAGTACAAGGGCGGACGCGGCGGAACCGGCGGGGCCGGGGTCTATCTGACGGCCACCGGCACGGTGACCAATACCGGCGGGACGATCGCGGGCGGCGCCGGGGGCGCGGGCGGCGTCGGCTCACCCAGCGGGACGGCCGGGGCCACCGGCAATGGGGTGGTGCTGACCGCCGGCGGGGCGGTGGTCAACAAGGCCATGATCACCGGCGCCATCGGCGTCTACGCGCGCGGCGCCGCGGCGGTGACCGTGACCAACTATGCGACGATCAGCGGCTCCGCCGCCTCGGTGCAGTTCGGCTCGGCGAGCGACCGGCTGGTAGCGGTCTCCGGCGGGACCTTCGTCGGCGCGGTCAAGGGCGGCGGCGGGACCCTGGAGCTGGTCAAGGTCGGCGGGACCCTCGCCAACCTCGGCGCGTCGACCACCCTTTCCAATGTCGTGGGGACCTTCGCGGGCTTCGGGACCTATCTCATCGACGCCGGCGGCTCCTGGACCCTGGCGGGGACCGGGACCCTGGCCGGCGGCGCCACCCTCGCCAACAACGGCGCCCTCACCCTTGCTGGAACCCTGACGGTCCAGGGGGCGCTCGTGGGCGCCCAGGGGCCGGCCGGGGCCTCCGGAAACGACGGCGGGGCCGGGGGGACGGCGATCATCGACGCGGGGAACGCCACCCTGGCCGGATCGGGCGCGATCACCGGCGGCGCGGGCGGCGCGGCCGGACTGGGCAACGCCTTCGGCGCGGGCGCGGGCGGCGCCGGCGGCGCCGGAGTCGTCCTTCAGGGGATCGGCGTCCTAACCGTCACCGGCGGCCTGATCGCCGGCGGCGCGGGCGGCGCGGGGGCCTATGACGGCGTCCACCACACACAGGGCGGCCTGGGCGGGGCCGGAGGCGCGGGGGTGAGCCTCGGCGCGGCCGGGGCCGGCGGGGCCAATGCCGGGACCATCGCCGGGGGGGCCGGCGGCGCGGGCGGGGCGGGCTACAAGGCCTCCTACTATTCGGGCGCCGGCGGGGCCGGCGGCGCCGGAGGGACCGGGCTGGCGATGACCGCGGCCGGCGCCTTCTCCAACACCGGCCAGCTCGCCGGCGGCCAGGGCGGGATCGGCGGCTATTCGCAGTTCGGCTACGGCGGGGCGGGCGGCGCGGGCGGGGCCGGGGCGCGCCTCGCCGTGGGCGGCACGCTGACCAACGGCGGGACGGTCTCGGGAGGGGTGGGCGGATCGGCGGGGATCAATGGTTTTGCCGCCGGCGCCGGCGGGACGGGGATCGTCCTCGCGGCCGGAGGCCTGGTGATCAATTCCGGGGTGATCGCGGGCGGGGCGGCGGGCGGCGGGCTCCTTTCGGCCTATGCCGGCGACGGGGTCCAGCTCGCCGCCGGGGGAACGGTCCGCAACACCGGCTCGATCCTGGGCGGCCTGGGCGCCTCTACCGGCTACGACGGGGTCGGCGTCAGCCTCGCCTCCAGCGGCGTGGTGGTCAACGGCGACGCCACCCATGGGGCGGCCCTGATCTATGGCTATGTCGGGGTCTATGCCGGCGCCAGCGGCGCGGCGACCCTCACTAACTATGGCGTCATCCAGGGCGCGAGCGGATTCTCGGTGTGGCTGAGGTCCGCCGCCGATGTGATCAACGCCGAGGCCGGATCGCGCTTCGTGGGCGAGATCCTGGGCGGGGGCGGAACGCTCAACCTGCTGGCCGGCGCCTCGGAAGGGACCATCGATGGATTGGCCGGCATGGGCGCCGTCACCTTCCAGGCGGGCGGCGCCTGGCGGTTCGATGGCTATGACACCGTCTCGGGCGGGCTTTCCGCCGCCGGCGGGACGGTCACCGTGGCCGGAGTGCTGAGCGACGGGGGCGTCGGCTCCACGGCGCTGACCTTCACCTCAGGAACGAGCCGCCTGATCCTGGAGGCCGGCGCCGGCCTGGTGGGCGCGGCGATCGGCGACGGAGCCCAGAGCACCCTGGAGCTGGCCGCCGGGACCGGCTCTGTCGGGGGTCTCGGAACAGCGTTCAGCGGCTTCGGCGCGGTGATGGTGGACTCCGGCGGCGCCTGGACCCTGACCGGGACCGACACCCTCGCCAGCGGCCAGACCTTGACCAACAACGGCGCGCTGAGCGTGGCCGGATCGTTCGTCAACCTGGGCGCCATCGGCGCCGGGGCGAGCGGCCTCTATGTGGCCGACGGCGGATCGGTGACCAACGGCTCGGCGAGCAACGCCGGAGCGGCGATCTCCGGCCAGTTCGGCGTCCAGGCCGGCTCCGCCGGCGCGGCGACGGTCGTCAACTTTGGTCTCATCGAGGGGGCGGGCGGGACCGCCGTGCGGCTCCAATCGGCCGCCGACCGCTTGATCGTGGAGGCCGGCGCGAGCTTTTTGGGCGCCGTCCAGGGCGGCGGCGGGACTCTGGAACTGGCCGGCGCGGGCGGGACGATCAGCGGCCTGGGCGCCGCCTTCATCGGTTTCGCCGCCTATGGGGTGGACGCCGGCGGAGCCTGGACCCTCATCGGATCCAACGCCCTGACGAGCGGCGCGAGTCTCGCCGACGAGGGCGCCGTGACCGTGCTTGGCACGCTCGTCGCCGCGGGCGCGAACGGCGTCGAACTCGGGTCCGGCGGATCGGTGACCAACGGCTCGGCTGGCGACGCGGCGGCGCGGATCTCGGGCGTCGTCGGCGTCGAAAGCGGCCCCGGCGGGGCGGCGACGGTCACCAACTTCGGCGTGATCGAGGGGACGGGCGGGATCGCGGTGCGCCTCCAGTCGTCCGGCGACCGCCTGATCGTCGAGGCCGGAGCGAGCTTCACCGGTTCGGTCCAGGGCGGCGGGGGAACCCTGGAGCTGGCGGCGGGGATCGGCACCCTCGGCGGCCTCGGCGGCGCCTTCGGCGGCTTCGGCGCCTATCAGCTGGACGCCGGCGGCGACTGGACCTTGACCGGCGCGAACACCCTGGCGGCCGGGCAGACCTTGACCAACGCCGGAACCCTGAGCGTGGCCGGATCGCTGGCCAATCAAGGCGTGATCGCCGGCGGCGTCGGCGCGACCGGGACCAAGAGCGCCCCGGGCGGACCGGGGGAGACCGCGGTCACCGTGGCGTCGGGCGGCGCCGTCTCCAATGGCGGCGCCTTGCAGGGCGGCCAGGGCGGAGCCGGCTATGAGTTCCATGGCTCGGGCCCCGGTCTCGGAGGGGCCGGCGGCGCCGGCGTCGCTTTGGCCTCGGCGTCGGCCTCCTTGACCAACACCGGCCTGGTCGCCGGCGGCCAGGGCGGCGGCGGCTACAACCGTTTCTTCTACTCCGGCGTGGGCGGAGCCGGCGGCGCCGGCGGAGCGGGGGCGACCCTCGCCGCGTCGTCCGCTTCCGTCACCAACAGCGCGACGATCATCGGCGGCCAGGGGGGGCGCGGCGGCCAGGGCGTGGGCGTCGTCACCCACGGCGAAGGGGGTAGCGGACAGGGCGGCGTCGGCGGCGCCGGCGGGGCCGGGGTCGCCCTCGCCGCCGCCGGCGTGATGAGCAGCTCGGCGGGCGCCATCACCGGCGGGGCCGGCGGCGACGGCGGCAACGACCACTTCCGTGGCGGCGGCGCACAGCAAGGCGACAAGGGCGGCGACGGCGGGGCCGGCGGCGCGGGCGGGGCCGGCGTCGCGGCCGCGGCCGGCGGGACCATCCACGTCGGCGGCGGCGCGATCGGCGGCGGCGCGGGCGGCCTGGGCGGCGACGCCATCGGCTCCCCCTTCGGCGTGGGCGGCGTGGGCGGCGCCGGGGGCGCGGGCGGCGCGGGCGTCGACCTGGCCGGCGGAGGACTGATCGACAACGCCGGCACGATCACGGGCGCCAGCGCCGGCGGCGGCGGCCACGGAGGGCCAGCCGGTACGTATCTCTC
>JBBQGZ010000040.1:0-18893 GCA_038323535.1 Caulobacterales bacterium | reverse complement strand
CAAACGCGGCGCCTACGGCTATGGCGGCGGATACGCCGCCCACGCCCCGATGCGCACCCCCGGCGCCTACGAGCCCTATCCCCACCCGCCTGGAAGCTCCGCGCCAGGCGCCACCATGGCGCCGATCCCCGATCCGATGGGAAGGCGGTAAGCGCCGACCTACCTCTCGATCGGATAACCTTGCTCGCGCCAGGCCTCGAGTCCGCCGTCGAGCGCCACGGCCCGCACGTAGCCCAGCTGGCGCAAGGTCGACGCCGCGAGGGTGGATATCTTGCCGAACTCACAGCAGGTGACGATGCGCACGGTGGGATCCGGAATCTCGTCGTTCACCCGCAGTTCGAGCTGTCCGCGGGGCAGGTGGCGCGCGCCGGGGATGTGGCCGGCCTTGAAAGCCCCTTCCTCCCTGACGTCCAGGATCAGCAAACCGTTGGGCCGGCCGGCAATGCGCCGGTTCAGCTCGCCGAGCGCGATGAACGGCACCTCCGCGGCGGCCTCGGCGAGCAACTGTCTGACCGTCTTGCCGCCGGTCATGTTGGTGCGAAGGGCCTCGGTCATGTGGGTGGGCGCGGCGAGATCCAGCTCGCGCATCATTCGGGTGAAGGCGCCCCGCTCGCGTTTCTGGAGCCGGGGGTTGCCCGCGATCTCCTCGCCGATGGTCGAACAGCCGCGCCCTTTGTAGTCGTGGGCCGGATAGACCTTCAGCTTGGGGTCGAGCGTCAGCAGCTTCTCGAACAGGCTTTCGTACAGTTGATCGGCATCGCCGGTCGGCAGATCGGTCCGCCCCGTGCCGCCGATCAGCAGCGTATCGCCCGTGAACACCCGGTCCTCCGCCACCAGGCACATCGAATCCCGGGTATGGCCGGGCGTATGAATGGCGCGCAGGCGGATGGCGCCGACCAGCACCATGTCGTCGTCGTCCAGGCGCAGGGTCGCGAAGGGCGTCGGACTCTCCGCGTGCATCACCACCGGGATCTTCAGGGTCTCGGCCAGCTGCTTGGCCCCGGAGAAGTGGTCGGCGTGGGTGTGGGTGTCGATCACATAGCGGATGCGCAGCCCGGCGCGCGAGGCGAGGGCCTGATAGCGGTCGACCTGGCTGATTTCCGGATCGATCAACGCCGCGCCCAGGGTGTCGGCGCAGCCGATGAGATACGACTGGCACCCGCCGGTCGCCACCTGCTCGAAGATCATGGCCCCCTCCGATTTCCGTTCACGCGCCTATCCGCGCACTGCCGGGAAATCGCGTCAAGCGGTGCGCGAATCCTGGCGGCCCCGCTCGATTCGAAGCCGCCGCCCATAGGCTCACGCTTACCCGGATCCCGGCGTAAATCTCGCCGCCAGCTCATAGGCGTCCCCTGGAAAGAGTTGGCGCACATAGGTGATCCCCGCGCCCAACCGCCAGGTCCATCGTTTGACGGAAAGACAGGCGCGAGCCGGCCGCACGCCGAGCCGCCCGGCGAGTGACGCGCCGGGATTGACCGCCGCGATCAGGTGGCGCGCCTCGCTCCACGCGACGTGGGCCAGGAGCCAGGTCCCCGGCGCCTGAATCGCGAAATCCACGTCGGCCGCGCCCGGCACGGCGGCCAGGTTGATGATGCGCTCTTCCACGGCGAACGGGCGGGCGTTGGCGAGGTGCCGGCAGCGGATGTCCAGAACCGGGCCTTCCACCCCCAGGGCCGCTTCGTCGGCGCTGCCAGGGTCGCTCGCCCTCGCTCGACAAGACAGCAATTCATAGCCGTAGGCTTGGCCTCGACGGGTGATCTCGGCGGCTATGTCCGGGATCTCCAGCACCGCCGACTGGACATGGGGCCGGGCGACGAAGGAGCCGGCCCGGCGGCGGCGCTCGACCAGGCCCGTGGCGACGAGGGCGGACACGGCCTTGTTCACGGTGGCGCGCGCGCAGCGATATTGACTGGCGAGTTCGTGCTCGAACGGGATGCGGAAACCCGGCGGCCAGGCGCCGGAACGGATTTCGGCCGCCAGATCGGCACCGATGCGCAGGTGCAGCGCCGGCTCCGTCTTGGCCATGGCGTCGACCGCGCTCATGCTGTCAGCAAGGGTTCGAGACGGCGCCGATAGGCGGCGAGGATCGCGCCCTTGCTGACATGGCGCCCTCCCACCACCACCTTCCGGCCACGGCGCCAGACCGCGTCCACCGCGCCGCCTTGCGCCGCGAAGATCCAGCTGTCCAGCAGGGCGTCGCCGCTCCGGCCGGCCAGCGAGGGATGGCCTGCGTCGAGGCCGACGATGTCCGCCGGCGCCCCCACCGCGATCCCCACGGCCGAAACGCCGAGCGCGCGCGCCCCACCGGCGACGGCGGCGTCGAACAGGGCCCGGCCGGTGGACGCTCGCGCGGCGCCGGCCAGCAGGTTGCGGCGCCGGCGGGCGAGGCGCTGGCCGTATTCGAGCAGGCGCAGCTCCTCGGCGGCGTCGATCATCACGTTCGAATCGGTGCCGACGCTGAAGCGGCCACCGGCCGCGAGGAACCGCGCCGCCGGAAAGACCCCATCGCCGAGGTTGGCTTCGGTGATCGGGCAAAGCCCCACGATCGCGCCGGCGGCGGCGATCCGGTCCAACTCGCTATCCGATGCGTGGGTGGCGTGGACCAAGCACCAGCGCTCCTCGACCTTCGCATGGTCGAGGAGCCAGTCCACGGGCCGGGCGCCCGACCACGCCAGGCACTCGTCCACTTCGCGGATCTGCTCGGCCACATGGATGTGGACCGGGCCGCCGTCGGCCAAGGGCGCGATCGATCCAAGCTCCTCAGGCGTCACCGCGCGCAGGCTGTGCGGCGCGACGCCGACGACGGCGTCCGGCAGCGCGCCCGCCGCCCGGCGAGCGCCGGCGACAAGGCGGGCGAAGCCGCCCAGCGTGCTGATGAACCGGCGCTGTTCCCCCTTGGGCGCCGCGCCGCCGAAACCGGCATGGGCGTAGAAGACCGGAAGCAAGGTCAGGCCGATGCCCGTCGCGTCCGCCGCCGCCGCGATCCGGACGGCCATTTCGGCGGGATCGGCGTAGGGCCGGCCACCCGCGTCGTGATGGAGATAGTGAAATTCCCCGACCCGGGTGAAGCCGCTCTCCAGCATTTCGGCATAGGCCAGGGCGCCGATCGCCTCGACATCCTCGGGGGCCAGCCGATCGACGAAGCGATACATGACCTCGCGCCAAGACCAGAAGTCGTCGCCGGCGGGGCCGGATGTCTCGGCCAAGCCGGCCATGCCCCGCTGGAAGGCATGGCTATGCACGTTACCCAGGCCGGGCACGGCGATGGCGCCGCCCTCGTCGCCCGGCGCCCGCGGGACCCCGACCTCGACATCGGTCAAGACCCCGTCGGCGTGGGAGATCCGCACAGACCTCGCCCAGCCGCCCGGCAGGAGAGCGGTGTCGAACCACAGAGTTTCCAACGGCCGCCTCCCGTCGACTGGCGCGATTATGTCTAGACATATTGGGGTCTTCTGGACAAGGATGAGCGCTTGGAACGCGACCGTAATCTGGTGAGGACGGCTAACCCGGGGCGCGGGCTTCCAGCCCGCTCTTTCGGCGCAATTGCAGGGTCGCCGGGAAGACGGGTGCGGGCTGGAAGCCCACGCGCCGAAGACGTGCGTTGGGGGTAGCGTGCGCTGCGACCGGATTTGGCGGGACGCGCGGCTGGCGACCCTGGCGCCAGGCAGGCTTGGCCTGGGCGAGGTCATGGACGGCTTGGTGGCTTGCCAGGAGGGCAGGATCGTCTACGCCGGCCCCGCCGCAAAAGCGCCCGCGCTTGAGGCCAAAGAGACCGTCGCCTGCGACGGACGCTGGATCACGCCTGGGCTGATCGACTGCCATACTCATCTGGTGTTCGGCGGCGATCGCGCCGGCGAGTTCGAGCTGCGGCTGGCCGGCGCCAGCTATGAGGAGATAGCCCGGGCCGGCGGCGGCATCGTCTCGACCATGGCCGCGACCCGGGCCGCCAGCGAAGACGCCCTGCTCGCCGGCGCCCTTTCCCGCCTGGACGCCCTGATCGCCGAAGGCGTCACCACCGTGGAGGTCAAATCCGGGTACGGGCTTTCCTTGGCCGACGAAACCAAGCAGCTCCGCGTCGCCCGCGCCCTCTGCCGCCACCGGGACATCGAGGTTATGACGACATTTCTCGGCGCCCACGCCCTGCCACCCGAATATGCCAACGATCCCGACGGCTATATCGATCTGGTCTGCGCTAAGATGATCCCGGCCGTCGCCGTCGAAGGCTTGGCCGATGCGGTCGACGCGTTTTGCGAGGGCATCGGCTTCACCCCGTCCCAGATTCGCCGCGTGTTCGAGGCGGCCAAGGCGCATGGCCTGGCGGTCAAGCTGCATGCTGAACAGCTCTCCAACCTGCACGGCGCGGCCCTGGCCGCGGAATTCGGAGCGCTATCCGCCGACCATCTCGAATATCTCGACCAAGACGGCGTGTCGGCCATGGCGCGGGCGGGGACGGCGGCCACCCTGCTCCCCGGCGCCTTCTACTTCACACGGGAGACCAAGGCCCCGCCCATCGATCTGCTGCGCGCGCAAGGCGTGCCCATCGCCCTGGCCACCGACTGCAATCCGGGCACCTCGCCCCTCACCTCGCCCCTCCTGGTGATGAACATGGGCGCGACCTTGTTCCGACTGACAGTTGAGGAGTGCCTCGCCGGCCTAACCCGCAACGCGGCCATGGCCCTGGGGCTCGCGGCGGACGCCGGAACCCTCGAGGCCGGCAAACGCTGCGACCTCGCTATCTGGGATATCGAGCGGCCGGCCGAGCTGGTCTACCATATGGGATTCAACCCATTGCACCGGCGCGTCTGGAGGGGCCGGTGAACGAGGCGCCCCTCTTACCGGGCGAGGTTTCCCTCGGGCAGTGGCGCGCGGTCTGGCGCGGCGGCCCTGTCCGGTTCGACGAGGCCACCGCGCCCCTGATCGCCAGGAGCGCCGGCGCCGTGGAGCGCATCCTCGCCCGGGGCGAGCCGGTCTATGGGATCAACACTGGCTTTGGGAAGCTGGCCAGCGTCAGGATCGGGCCCGGGGACCTGCACCGGCTGCAGCGCAACCTGGTCCTTTCCCACGCCGTCGGCGTGGGCGAAGCCATGCCCATCGGCGTCGCCCGCCTGATGATCGCCCTGAAGCTGGCCAATCTCGTCCAAGGCGCCTCTGGCGTCCGGCCCGCCACCGTCGGCCTGCTTCAGGCCTTGCTCGACAAGGGCCTGACGCCGGTCATTCCGTGCCAGGGCAGCGTCGGCGCCTCGGGCGATCTCGCGCCCCTGGCCCATATGGCCTGCGCCATGATCGGGGTCGGCGATATCTTCGTCGGCGCGGAGCGCGTCCCGGCCTCCAAGGCCCTGGCGGACGCCGGTCTCACCCCCCTCACGCTAGGCCCCAAGGAAGGCCTCGCCCTGCTCAACGGAACCCAGTTTTCCTTGGCCAACGCCCTGGCCGGCCTCTTCGAAATCGAGACCCTCTTTCGCGCGGCGCTGGTCACCGGCGCCCTTTCCACAGAGGCGGCCAAGGGATCCGACACGCCGTTCGACGCCCGCATCCACGCCCTGCGCCGCCACGCCGGACAGATCGAGACCGCGGCGGCCCTGCGCGCCCTGATGGCCGGGTCGGACATCCGCGCCTCTCATCTCACGGGCGATCCCCGCGTCCAGGATCCCTACAGCCTGCGCTGCCAGCCCCAGGTCATGGGCGCCGCCCTCGACATCCTCCGCCAAGCCGGCGCGACCCTGGAAAACGAAGCCAACGGCGTCACCGACAACCCGCTGATCTTCGCCGACGGCGAGGCCGAAGCGCTCTCCGGCGGCAATTTCCATGCCGAGCCGGTGGCCTTCGCCGCCGACATCATCGCCCTGGCCGTTTGCGAGATCGGGTCGCTCGCCGAGCGCCGCATCGCCCTCTTGGTGGATCCCGCGCTTTCCGGCCTGCCGGCGTTCCTGACCCGCAACCCCGGCCTCGATTCGGGTCTGATGATGGCCCAGGTCACCGCCGCCGCCCTGGTTTCCGAAAACAAGCAGCGCGCCCACCCGGCCAGCGTCGACTCCATTCCGACCTCGGCCAATCAGGAGGATCATGTCTCCATGGCGGCGCACGGGGCGAGGCGGCTGCTGGCGATGGTCGACAACGCCTCCGTCGTCGTCGGCATCGAACTGCTGGCTGCGGCCCAGGGCTGCGACTTCCATCGGCCGCTGCGTTCCAGCCCTCCCCTCGAGGCCGCCCGGGCGACGTTGCGCGCCAAGGTCCCGATGCTGGAAGGCGACCGCCATCTTCATCCGGACATGGAGGCGGCCATCGACCTGGTTCGCGCCGGCGCCATCCTGCCCCCCGCCGACGAGATCTTCCTCCCGGGCATTTGTGAGCGGCCATGACGGGGGGCTGGCTGAGCGTCGAACGCGGAGAGGCGCCCCTGATCGTCAGCGTGCCCCACGCAGGCACGGATATCCCGCCCGATATCGAAGCGCGGCTCGTTTCTCCCTGGCTGGCGCGCAAGGACACCGACTTCTGGGTGAATGTTCTCTACGACTTCGCGAGCGGCCTTGGGGCGACGATGATCCGCACGGCGGTCTCGCGCACCGTGATCGACGTCAACCGCGACCCCGCCGGCGCCTCGCTCTATCCCGGCGCCGCGACGACGGCGCTCTGCCCGACCACCACCTTCGACGGCGAGGCGCTCTATCGGCCCGGCGCCGTGCCGGACGCGGCGGAGATCGCGCGGCGCAAAAGCCAATGGTTCGATCCCTATCATCACGCCCTGGCGGCGGAGATCGCCCGCTTGCGAGCGCGTCATGGCGCCGTCGTCCTCTACGACGCCCACTCTATCCGCTCGCGCGTGCCGCGCCTGTTCGACGGCGATCTGCCCCATTTCAACATCGGGACCAACGGCGGCGCCAGTTGCGACCTGGCCTTGACCGCCGCCGTCGAAGGAGCCTGTGGCGGCGCGGGCTTCTCCCGGGTGACCAACGGCCGCTTCAAGGGCGGCTACATCACCCGCCATTTCGGGGCGCCGGAGTCCGCGGCTCACGCCCTCCAGATGGAACTCGCCTGCCGCGGCTACATGGTCGAGCCGGACGGGCCGATCACCACAAAGAACTGGCCCGGCCCCTACGATTCGGACCACGCCGCGCCGATGCGCGCGGTGCTGACCGGGGCGCTCCGCGCCTGCCTCGACTTCGCCCGCAAAGCCGGACCCCATCCATGACCCGCCTCGACAACAGCCGCGTCATCCGCAGCCCGCGCGGCCCGGCGCTCAGCGCCAGGAGCTGGCTCACCGAGGCGCCCCTGCGCATGCTGATGAACAACCTCGACCCCGACGTCGCCGAACGACCGGAGGAACTGGTGGTCTACGGCGGTATCGGCCGGGCGGCGCGGGATTGGGAGAGTTTCGACAAGATCGTCGAGGTCCTGCGGCGCCTGGAGGATGATCAGACGCTCCTGGTCCAGTCGGGCAAGCCGGTGGGCGTATTCCGCACCCACGCCGACGCGCCCCGGGTGCTGATCGCCAACTCCAACCTCGTGCCGCGGTGGGCGACGTGGGATCATTTCAATGAACTCGACCGCAAGGGCCTGGCCATGTACGGCCAGATGACCGCCGGCTCGTGGATCTACATTGGCGCCCAGGGCATCGTTCAGGGCACTTTCGAGACCTTCGCGGAACTCGGACGCCAGCACTATGGCGGCGACCTTTCCGGCCGCTGGATCCTCACCGGCGGCCTGGGCGGCATGGGAGGCGCCCAGCCCCTGGCGGCGGTGATGGCGGGCGCGTCGTGCTTGGCGGTGGAATGCCAAGCCTCCCGCATCGAGATGCGCCTGCGCACCGGCTATCTCGACGTCATGAGCCAGGATCTCGACGAGGCCCTGGGGCTCATCGAACGATCATGCGCCGAGCGCAAACCCCTGTCGGTCGGCCTGCTGGGCAATGCGGCGGACATCTTCCCCGAACTGGTCCGCCGCGGCGTGCGGCCCGACGCCGTCACGGACCAGACCTCCGCCCACGACCCGACCAACGGCTACCTCCCGCGCGGCTGGACCGTCGCCGAATGGGCGGCCAGGCGGGAAAGCGATCCCAAGGCGGTGGAGGCCGCGGCGAAGGCCTCCATGGCCGCCCAGGTCCGCGCCATGCTCGCCTTCCATCGCGCGGGTGTGCCGACCGTCGACTACGGCAACAACATCCGCCAGATGGCGCTTGAGGAAGGCGTCGAGGGCGCCTTCGACTTTCCCGGCTTCGTTCCGGCCTATATCCGCCCCCTGTTCTGCCGGGGCGTGGGCCCGTTCCGTTGGGCGGCCCTCTCGGGCGATCCGGAGGACATTTATCGGACCGACGCCAAGGTCAAGGCGCTGATGCCTAAGGACGCCCATCTCCACGCCTGGCTCGACATGGCGCGGGAGAAGATCAGGTTCCAAGGCCTGCCGGCGCGCATCTGCTGGGTGGGACTGGGCGATCGCCACCGCCTGGGCTTGGCGTTCAATGAGATGGTGGCCAGCGGCGAACTCGCCGCGCCGGTGGTCATCGGCCGCGACCACCTGGATTCCGGCTCGGTGGCCTCACCCAACCGCGAGACCGAAGCCATGCGCGACGGCTCCGACGCGGTCTCCGACTGGCCCCTGCTCAACGCCCTGCTCAATTGCGCCAGCGGCGCCACCTGGGTCTCCATTCACCACGGCGGCGGGGTCGGCATGGGCTTTTCCCAGCACGCCGGCATGGTCGTCGTCTGCGACGGCACCCCCGCCGCCGCCAAGCGCATCGAGCGCGTCCTGTGGAATGACCCGGCCACCGGCGTGATGCGCCACGCCGACGCCGGCTACGAGGCGGCCCTCGCCTGCGCGCGCGATCATCATCTGGACCTCCCGGGCATCCTTTGCTGATCCTGCGGGCGGCCGATCGCGTATCGGCGCCATGGAAAAACGGCGGCGGGGCCACCCGCGAGATCGCGATCTGGCCGCCCGGCGCCGACCTCGCGGGCTTCGATTGGCGCATCAGCATGGCAACGGTGAGCGCCGGCGGCCCGTTTTCGATCTTTCCCGGCGTCGATCGCCGCCTCGCGGTGCTGGAGGGGATTCTTACCCTCCACATCGAAGGCCGTGGCTCGCGGAGGCTCACCCCCCGCTCCGCGCCGGTCGCGTTCCCTGGCGATGTCCCGGCGTTTGCCGAGACGCCTGACGAGCCGGTCACCGATCTCAACGTCATGACCCGCCGAGGGCGCGTTCGGGCGCGTGTCGGGCGTCTGCGCGCGAACCGCCCGCGTACCGTGACCACGACGGAGGCGGGCGTGATCCTTTCCTTGTCCGCGGGCTTAAAGCTGACCCACATGGGCCATGCCCACGAGCTCGACCGATACGATGCGGCGCTGATCGAGGACGGTTTGATTCGCGTCGAATGCGCTTCGTCGATCGACGTCTTCGTCGTTCAATTGGAACCCTTTTTACCCCTTGGCCTGAATGAATGAAAACTCCGCTCGTCAGCCGACTGGAGCATCGACGTTCGCGGCTGAGGGCGTTTGCGCCGACTTGCGCCGGCGGACCCCGCCCTGACTAAAGCAGGGTCATCGAGAGACGGGGCTATCCCGCCACGCCGTCGGGAGACAGCCATGCCCCAGAGCCCGCGCCTGCTCGCTTTCGCCGCCTTGACTTTGTCGCTCGTCGCCACGGCGCCCGCCCAGAGCCGCCCGTTCACCGCCAGGGACCTGGCCACCCTCGACCGGGTAAGCGATCCGCAGATCTCACCCGATGGGCGCCTGGTCGCCTATGATCTGCGCACGGTTGATTACGCGGCCAACGCCTCCAGCCACGCGATCTGGCTGGTCGACTTGACCGAGCCACCGTCAGCGCCCCGGCACCTGAGCTTGGGCGGCAAGGACGCCACCAATCCGCGCTGGTCGCCGGACGGCCAGCTCCTCGATTTCCTGTCCGGCCGATCCGGCAGCGATCAGGTCTGGCGCTCGGACACCGCTGGCGCCGTCGCCACCCAGGTTACCAAACTGCCTCTCGACGTCGGCGCGTTCCGCCTCTCGCCCGACGGCAAGCGGATCGTCGTCTCCCAGGCGGTCTTCCCGGGCGACGAGGACCCGGCCGCCTCCAAGTAGCGGTCGGACGCGGTGAAGGCCGTCAAATCCACCGGCGTCCTCCATGACAAGCTCTTCGTGCGCCACTGGGACGCATGGGCCGATGGCGCGCGAAACCACCTCTTCTCCCTGACCCTCGACGCCGGCGGTGCCGCCGCGGGAGCGCCGGTCCCGCTGATGACGGGCTTCGATGGCGACGCGCCCTCCAAGCCCTTCGGCGACGACGCCGATTTCGCCGTGTCGCCGGATGGGGCGACCGTGGTCTTCTCCACCCGCGTGGCCGGCAAGAGCGAACCGTGGAGCACCAATTTCGACCTGTGGAGCGCGCCCATCGACGGGTCGGCGCCGCCCAGGAACCTCACCGCGGACAATCGCGCCTGGGACGCCCAGCCGGTGTTTTCCCCGGACGGGCGGGCGCTCGCCTGGCGGGCGCAGAAACGCCCCGGCTTCGAGGCCGACCGGTTCGGGGTGTGGGTGATGGACGTGAAGACGGGCGCCAAGCGCGAGGTGGATTCCGCCTGGGATCGCTCGGCGGCCTGGCTGGGCTGGACCGGCGACGGCCGCTCCTTGCTCGTCACCGTCGAGGATGTCGGCCAGGCCCGCCTCTTTTCCATCGACGTCGCCAGCGGCGCGGTCAAACCCCTGACGACCGACGGCGACGTCACGGCGGTCAGCGTGGCGCGATCGGCGACGGTCTACGCTCGCGACTCCCTGGGCGGCCCGGCCCAACTCTACGACCTGAGCGCCGGCGGTTCGTCGGCGATCACCCGCCGCATCGACGCCGACAAGCTGGCGGATATCCAGTTCTCTTCCTTCGAACCGTTCACTTTTGCCGGTTGGAACGGCGAGACCGTCCATGGCTATGTCGTCAAGCCCTATGGTTACCAGCCCGGCAAGGCCTATCCGGTGGTCTTCCTGATCCACGGCGGCCCCCAGGGATCGTTCGGCAATTCATGGAGTTATCGCTGGAATCCTCAGGTTTGGGCCGGGTGGGGCTATGGCGTGGTGATGGTCGATTTCCATGGCTCGACCGGCTATGGCTAGGCGTTCACCGACGCGATCTCCAAGCATTGGGGCGACCGGCCGTTGGAAGATCTGCAAAAGGGCTGGGCCGCGGCCCTGGCGAAATATCCCTTCCTGGACGGCAAGCGGGCCTGCGCCGCGGGCGCCTCCTACGGCGGCTACATGGTCTATTGGATCGCCGGGGTGTGGAACGCGCCGTGGAAGTGCCTGATCGACCACGACGGGGTGTTCGACAACCGCATGATGGGTTTTTCCACCGAGGAGCTGTGGTTCTCCGAGTAGGAGAACGGCGGGACTCCGTGGGACAATCCGGAAGGTTACGAGCGCTTCAATCCCGCCGCTTATGTGCGCGACTGGTCCAAGCCCATGTTGGTGATCCATTCGGCCCGCGACTACCGCATCCCGCTCGAACAGGGGCTGGCCGCCTTCACCGTCCTGCAGCGCAAGGGCATCCCCAGCGAATTCCTCACCTTCCCGGATGAGAACCACTGGGTCCTGAAGCCCCAGAATTCCGTGGAATGGCACGACGCGGTCGAAGCCTGGCTGAAACGGTGGATTCCGCCTTCATAGCCGATGCGTCGTCAGCAGCAGGCTGGTTTCGGTCGCCGAGATGGCGTCGATGAGGCGGATGGCGTCCAGGGCGGCGCTGAAACCAGCCAGGCTGTCGGTGTCGAGTTCGGCGATCATGTCCCAGCGGCCGTTGGTCATATGCACGGCCTCGACCTCGGGGAAGCCGCGCAGCCGCCGCAGAACCGCACCTGACCGCTCGCCTTCCACGGCGATGGCCATGATCGCGCGCACCCGCTGAGCGTCGGTCTCTTCGCGCACCTTGATCGTGAAGCCAGTGATCTCGCCCCGAGCGACCATCCGGTCGATGCGGTTCTGGACCGTGCCGCGCGACACCTTCAGGGTCTTGGCCAGGCCCGCCACCGGCGCGCGGGCGTTGGCCCGCAACAGGGCGATGAGCTTGCGGTCCGTCTCGTCCATGCCAGTCTGCTCATTTCGCCAATCTGGTCCATCGAATAGTCAGAACTTCGCATATTTGCCAGGACTTTGCCCGCTGTTCGCTAGCGCCCCACCCTGCCATCTTTCCTTTCGAACCCGGCGATGGAGCTCCCCAAATGACGTCCCCCACCTTCCTGATGACCGATCCGGCGCACTACCAGGTCTCCTATCAGATCAACCCCTGGATGCGCCCCGAGGCGTGGAGCGCCGATCCCGCGGCCAATCTGCGCACCGCGAACGCCGGGTGGCAGGCCCTCAAGGCCGCCCTGGAAAGCGCCGGCGGCGTGGTCCTTCCCATGAGTGGAGTCGCTGGCTTGCCGGACATGGTGTTTCCCGCCAACGCCGCGGTGGTGCTGGATCGAAAGGCGCTGGTCGCGCGATTTCGGCGCCCCGAGCGGTCCGGCGAGGAGAGTCATTTCCTGGCCGCGTTCGAGGATCTCAAGACCCAGGGCGTGATCGACGAAGTGGCCCAGATCGAGGGCTGTTTCCAGGAAGGCGCCGGGGACTGCATCTGGGACGCCACGCGGCGGCTCTTCTGGGTCGGCAGCGGCCCGCGCTCGACGCCTGAATCGGTTCGAGCGCTCGGCGACTACTTCGGCCAGTCCACGGTCCATCTTCCCCTGGCGACCGAGCAATATTACCACCTCGACACCTGTTTCTGCCCCCTGAGCGGCGGCGAAGTCCTCTACTATCCCCCCGCCCTCACCGAAGACGCCCGCGCGACGCTCGCGGAGCACGCCCGGCCCGAGCAACTCATCGAAGCGACTGCCGAGGACGCGCAAGCCTTCTGCGTCAACGCCGTCTGCATCGGCCGCACCGTGGTCATGGCCCAGCCGCCCGCCGCGTTGCGCGCGCGTCTGGCGGAGCGCGGCTACGACGTGGTCGACGTGGACCTGAACCCGTTCATGCTCTCGGGGGGCGCGGCCTATTGCATGACCCTGCGCCTGGATCTCCGAAGCAGCCCGGCCGCTGGCGTCCTCGCCGAGCCCGCGGCCCTGGTGGCGTGAGGCGCGTATGACCATCGACACGCTCGATCGCCCCGTCGATTTCCTGGCCCTGGAGGCGGAATACGGCGCGCGCAACTACAAGCCGCTGGACGTCGTCCTCACCCGCGGTGAGGGCGTCCATGTCTGGGACGTCGAGGGGCGCCGCTACCTCGACTGCCTGTCGGCCTATTCGGCGGTGAACCAGGGCCATTGCCACCCGAGGATCCTCGAGGCGATGACCCGCCAGGCGGCTCGCCTGACCCTCACCTCACGGGCCTTCCGCAACGACCAGCTGGGGCTCTTCTACGAGGAGCTGTGCACGCTCACCCGCTCGCACTCGGTGCTGCCGATGAACACCGGCGTCGAGGCGGTCGAGAGCGCGATCAAGGTGGCGCGCAAATGGGGCTATGAAATCAAGGGCGTCGCCGCCGACCAGGCCGAGATCATCGTCTGCGCCGACAACTTTCACGGCCGCACCCTCGCGGTGGTGGGCTTCAGCACCGATCCCGTGTCGAGCTCGGGCTTCGGCCCGTTCGGCCCGGGCTTCAAGGTCGTGCGGTTCGGCGACGCCGCGGCCCTGGAAGCGGCGATCACGCCCAACACGGTCGCCTTCCTGGTCGAGCCGATCCAGGGCGAGGCCGGGGTGATCATCCCGCCGGCCGGTTATCTCGCCGCAGCGCGCGAGCTGTGCACCCGCCACGAGGTGATCCTGATCCTCGACGAGATCCAGACCGGCCTGGGCCGCACCGGCAAGCTGCTGGCCGAGGAACACGAGGGGGTCGAGGCGGACCTCACCCTGATCGGCAAAGCGTTGTCGGGCGGCTTCTATCCCGTCTCGGCGGTGCTCTCGAACAAGGAGGTCCTGGGCGTTCTGAAGCCGGGCGAGCACGGCAGCACCTTCGGCGGCAACCCGCTCGGTTGCGCGGTGGCGCGCATGGCGCTGAAGGTTCTCGTCGAGGAAGGCATGATCGAAAACGCCGCCATCCAAGGCGAACGCCTGACGCATGGCCTTCGCGACCTGAGGAGCAACCTGGTCAAGGAGGTGCGCGGGCGCGGCCTGATGGTGGCGGTGGAGTTGCATCCGCAAGCCGGCGGCGCGCGCGCCTATTGCCAGGCCCTCCAGGCCAAGGGCCTCCTCTGCAAGGAGACCCACGACCACACCATCCGCATCGCCCCGCCCCTGGTCATCACCGCCGATCAGACCGACTGGGCGCTGGAACAGTTCGCGGCGGTGCTGGCGGGGTGAGGCGCCGCACCGACCCGGAGCGCGGGCTTCCAGCCCGCCCTTGCGCGCGGCAACTCCGAGGGCCTGACGTGGGCAAGAGCGGGCTAGAAGCCCGCGCTCCGAAGATTCGCGTTGGCGTTCCGCCCTGTGCGTCGCTCGTCCGCGTTGTATCGGGCGCGGAAATCGGGCATTTCCGACGAGCTTGGCGAGGATAGCCTGCGATGCCCACATACGATTTTCGTGAAGCGAAAACAAACCTGTCGCGTCTGATCGACGCGGTGGAAAGCGGGCGGGAATCCGAAATCGTGATCGCGCGAAACGGCAAGCCCGCCGCCAGGCTGGTGGCGCTCGGCCACAAGCCCACAGGCATAAGGTTCGGCGTCGCCAAGGGCCGTTTCGAGGCTCCCGATGACATCGACGGGGCCAATCCCCTGATCGGGCGCATGTTCAACGGCGACCTTGATTGAGCGGTTCCGCACGCGACTCCGCTCCGGTTTCTCCCGCCCACATGCGGCCCGGCGACCGGGTTCTGATCACCGGGGCCTCCGGGTTCGTGGGGTCGGCGGTGGCGCGGGCCTTGGGCGGACGGGGGCTGGAGGTTCGAGCGCTGGCCAGGGCGACGAGCGCGCGGGGCAATCTCGCGGGGCTCGAGGTCGAAACGGTCGAGGGGGACATCACCGACGCCGCGGCCATGGACCGGGCGATGGCCGGGGTGCGCTGGCTCTTCCATGTGGCGGCAGACTATCGGCTGTGGGCGCGGGATCCGGGCGAGATTATGCGGGCCAACGTCGAGGGGACGCGCACGGTGATGCGGGCGGCGTTGGCTCAGGGCGTGGAGCGGATCGTCCACACCAGCAGCGTCGCCACGCTCAGGGCCGGCGACTCCGTCGTCGATGAGGCCTCGCCGCTCGCCGAAGGGGAAGGGATCGGGGCCTATAAGAAGAGCAAGGTGACGGCGGAGCGGCTGGTCGAACGGATGGTCGCCGAGGAGGGCCTGCCGGCGGCAGTCGTCCTGCCCTCCACCCCCATCGGCCCGGGAGACGCGCGGCCCACGCCGACGGGGCGGATCGTGGTCGAGGCGGCGATGGGGCGCATCCCGGCCTTCGTGGAGACCGGGCTCAACCTCGTCCATGTCGACGACGTGGCCAGGGGTCATGTGCTGGCCCTCGAAAAGGGCGCGGTCGGCGAGCGCTATATCCTGGGGGGCCAGGACGCCTCCCTGCGTGAACTGCTCGCCGCCATCGCCGGATTGACCGGGCGGCGGCCCCCGACCCTGGAGCTGCCCCGCGCGCCGCTGTATCCCCTCGCCTTCGCCGCCGAGGCCGCGGCCCGGATCACCGGCAAGGAACCCTTCGTCACCCGCGACGCCCTGGACATGGCCGCCCACCACATGTTCTTCACCTCCGCCAAGGCCGAGCGGGAGCTGGGCTATCGCGCCCGCCCCTATGTCGAAGCGCTGCGGGACGCGCTGGCCTGGTTCAAACAGGCCGGATATCTGAAGTGAGCTTAGCAATCGCGATCGGAAGCGCGTCGTTGGGCGCGTGGCTCTACTTGCTGGTCGCCCGCGGCGGTTTCTGGCTGGCGCGCGAGCGGGACGACTTGGATGCGTCAAGCGGGCAGCCTTCCCGGTGGCCAAGCGTAGTGGCCATCGTGCCGGCGCGCGACGAGGCCGACGTGGTGGGTCGCTCGATCGCCAGCCTGGTCGCCCAGGACTATCCCGGCGCGTTCCGGGTCATCCTCATCGACGACGGCAGCACGGACGGAACGGCCGCCGCCGCGGGCTCCGCCGACCGGTTGGAGATTCTCGCCGGGGCGCCGCCGCCCGCGGGATGGACCGGCAAGCTGTGGGCCCAGCGGCAGGGGATCGAGCGGGCCGGGGGAGGCGCCGACGGGCCGGACTATCTGCTGCTCACCGACGCGGACATCGCCCACACGCCGGACAATTTGAGGCGCCTGGTCGAGCGCGCGGAAGCGAGTGGTCTGGTCTTGACCTCCCTCATGGCGCGCCTCACCGTCCAGACCTGGCCCGAGCGGCTGTTGATCCCCGCCTTCGTGTTTTTCTTCGCCATGCTCTACCCCTTCGCCTGGGTGAACGATCCCAGGCGGCGCACGGCGGCGGCCGCTGGGGGGTGCATGCTGGCGCGCCGGGACGCGCTGCAGGCGGCGGGTGGCCTTGAGGCGATCAAGAGCGCGATCATCGACGACTGCGCTTTGGCCGCGCGGATGAAGCGCCAGGGGCCGATCTGGCTTGGGCTCACCGACCGGGCGCACAGCCTCCGCCCGTACGAGAGCCTCGGCCAGGTCGCGCGGATGGTTTCGCGCTCGGCCTACGCCCAGCTTGGATATTCGCCCTGGTTGCTGATCGGGACCGTGCTGGGAATGGGGCTGGTCTATCTGGCCGCCCCGCTGCTGGCCCTGTTCGCGCACGGCCCGGGGCGATGGGCCGGGATCGCGGCGTGGCTCGCCATGGCGCTCGCCTTCCAGCCCATGCTGCGCTTCTACCGCCGGTCGCCGGCCTGGGGCCTGAGCCTGCCGGTGATCGGCGCGCTCTACGCGGGTTTTACCGTGCGATCGGCGGGAGAGACGTGGCGGGGCAAGGGGGGGATGTGGAAGGGACGGGCGCAGGGATCGAGGCCGCCCCGCGCCCCCTCCACCGCTTCGCGGTCCCCCTCCCCCGCAAGCGGGCGGGAGAGGATTGAGAGTCCGTCGCCATGACCGACCTCGCCTCGGGCAAGGGCCACCGCGACGAGAATTTCCCGGTGGCCTCGGCCCTGATCGCGCCGCGCCACCGGGAGGTGGTGCTGGCCTTCTACCGCGTGGCGCGGATGGCGGACGACATCGCCGACCACCCGTCCGCGGCGGCGGACGACAAGCTCGCCCGCCTGGCGGCCATCGAGCGGAGCTTGACCGGCGCGGACGACGCCGTCGCCGGGGCCGCCGCGCTGCGCCGAGCGCTGGCGGCGCGCGATCTGACCGACCGGCATATCCTCGACCTGCTCGAAGCGTTTCGCCGGGACGTGACCCAGAACCGCTACGCCGACTGGGGCGAGCTGATGGACTATTGCCGCTATTCCGCCGCGCCGGTCGGCCGCTTCGTGCTCGATGTCCATGGCGAGAGCCGAGCGACGTGGCCGGCGTCGGACGCCCTGTGCGCCGCCCTGCAGGTGATCAACCATCTGCAGGACTGCGGCGAGGACTACCGGAACCTCGACCGGGTCTATCTGCCGATGGACCGGCTCGCCCAAGCCGGCCTCACCGTCGCCGCCCTCGGCGAGCCCCGCGCAGGGCCGGCCCTGCGCGGCGTGATCAGCGGCCTGGCGGGCGAGGTCCAAGGGCTGCTCCATGACGCCGCCCCCTTGAGCCGGGAGGTGCGCGACGGCCGCCTCGCCCTGGAGATCGGGGTCATCGACGCCCTGGCATGGAGCCTCGCCCGCCGCCTGGCCCGGTTCGACCCGCTTTCCCGGCGCGTCCGCCACCGGCCGATCGAGGCCCTGGCCGTGGCGCTCCTGGGCGCCGGCCGGACGGCGGGGGCGCGGCTTGGGGCGCGAAACCCATGACCGTCGCCGATCCCCGGGCCCGGGCGTCGGGCAGCTCCTTCTACGCCGCCATGCGCCTGCTGCCCAAGCCTGAGCGCGAGGCGATGTTCGCCATCTACGCCTTCTGCCGCGAGGTCGACGACATCGCCGACGAGCCGGGCCCCACGGCCGACGAGCGGCGCGCCCTGCTGGACGGATGGCGGGGCGACGTGGGCCGGCTCTTCGAGGGCGCCCCGCCGGAGCGGGCCGCCGATCTGATCGAACCGGCGCGGCGCTTCGGCCTGGCCCGGGAGGATTTCCTGGCCGTCATCGACGGCATGGAGATGGACGTCGGCGAGGGGATCCGGGCGCCGGCCTTCGCGCAACTGGATCTCTATTGCGATCGGGTGGCCAGCGCGGTGGGGCGCCTCTCGGTGCGGGTATTCGGGATGGAAGAGGCGCCCGGCCGGGAGCTTGCCTATCATCTGGGCCGCGCGCTGCAGTTCACCAACATCCTGCGCGACCTGGACGAGGACGCCGCCGTGGGCCGGATGTACCTCCCGGCCGAGGCTCTGGAGGCGGCGGGGATCGAGACCCGCGAGCCGGCCGAGGTTTTGGCTCACCCCGGAATCGACCGGGCCTGCCGCTGGCTGGCGGCCGAGGCGCACGGCCACTACCGGGCGGCCGACCGCATATTGGGCGCCCGCCCGAAGGGCCGCCTGCGCCCGCCCCGCCTGATGAGCGGCGCCTACGGCGAGATCCTTCGGCGCATGGAAGCGGTCGGTTGGGCCCCGCCCCGCCGCCGCGCCGGCCTCGGCAAGGGCCGGCTGGCATGGATCGTGCTGACGCGGGGGCTCGGGCGGTGAGGGGCGAAGCGGGCGAACGTTCGGCGCCGGCGTTGCCGCCTTGCGCCCCCTCCACCGCTTCGCGGTCCCCCTCCCCCGCAAGAGCTAGGCGATTCACGCATCTCTCAGTCTCCAGCCGTGGGCGAGGGAGTGGAAGTAGGCTAGGCCGTGGCGGAATGTGATTGGGCCGGGGGGTTTGGAGTTGGGATAGCCGTCCCAGCCCCCGAGCTTGGCGATGATCCAGG
>JBBQGZ010000039.1:0-19941 GCA_038323535.1 Caulobacterales bacterium | reverse complement strand
GTCGCAAAAGGCGGGGACACCCACCCGGACCGGCGTGGAAGGCCTATAGCCCGTCAGGGTCTCCAGAAGAGTGGCGTCGGCGAAAGTCCGCGATACGTCGCCCGGCTGCATGGGCATGAAGTTGAAGCGCGCCTTGCGGCCGAGCGCCCCTTCGATTTCGGCGATGAAGTCCATGAGGTCGACCGGTTCGCCGCGCCCGATGTTGACGATCCGCCACGGGGCGACGGGGCTGAGGGAATCGTCGACCCCGCCGGTGCGCTGGCCGCGCTCGGGAATCACACCGGCCAAACGGGTGATCGCCTCGATCAGATCGTCGATGTAGGTGAAATCCCGGGCCATCCTGCCGTTGTTGTAGACGTCGATCGGGCGGTCGCCCAATATGCCTTCGACGAATTTGAACAACGCCATGTCCGGCCGGCCCCACGGCCCATAGACACTGAAGAACCGGAACACGGTGGTCGGAAGGTCCCAAAGGTGACTGTAGGCGTGCGTCATCTGTTCGGCCGCCTTTTTCGTCGCGGCGTAGAGCGTGAGCGGATGATCGGCCCGCTCGGTCTCCACGAACGGCATCACCTCGTTGGCGCCGTACACCGAACTCGTCGAAGCCAAAAGCAGATGCTTTACTCGCAAGCCGCGGGCGAGTTCCATGACGTTGAAGGCGCCCACGAGATTGGAATCGACGTAGGCGCGAGGATTTTCCAGGCTGTAGCGGACGCCGGCCTGGGCGGCGAGATGAACGATCATCTCCGGTTCATACCGATCGGCGGCGCGGGTGAGGGACTCCATATCCTCGAGCATCAATATTCGCTCGGAAAACCCGTTGTGGCGCTTGAGGATGGCGTGTCGGGCTTCCTTCAACCTGACGTCGTAGTAGGGGGTCATGCCATCGACCCCGGTGACCTCGTGACCTTCGGCGATGAGGCGGCGGGCGAGCTGAAAGCCTATGAATCCGGCGGTCCCGGTGACCAGTATGCGCATCAGTCCGCTCCGGCGCGACGGAGAGGGGGAGGTCGCCTTGCGGGCCCGGCCGGGCGGCGGCCGGCCGGCTTGGGCGGAGCTTCCAGGGCCTGGCTCAGGCCGCCGCCCTGCCCGCGGCGCCTTCGAGCGTGGCGAGGATACGCGGATCGATCACCGCTCGGCACGTGCGCGACAGGACGAGGTCGCGCCCGGCGCGTCCCAGCGCTCCGGCCAGATCGGCATCCCCCAACACTCTTATGATCGCCTCGGCGAGGCCATCGATATCGGCGGGCTCGACCGCCAGCCCGGTACTCCCCTGGTCGATCCAGTCGCCCGCCCAGGGTGTGTTGGTCGCCACCACGGGCACGCCCACCGCCAGGACGGCCTGGAGTTCGAACGCCGCCGACAGGCCCGACGAGAGGGGGAGGCGCTTTGGAAAGGCGGCGACACAAAAGGCGCTCAGATAGTCGGCGGTCCTGCCGCGGACAAATCCCGACGGGATGAACACATGATCGGCGACGCCCAGGCGAGCGGCGAGTCGGACGAGGTTGGCGGCCCCCTTGCCAGCGCCGCAGAAAAAGATGGCCGCACGCGGCTCGGCCTTGCGGATTGCCGGAAGCGCGCGCACCAGGTCGGCGAGACCTTCATCATCGTCGATCGTCTCGAAGACACCGATCAGTCGTTGATCGGATAGCCCGAGCTCATGGCGGACGTCGTTGACGCTTGCCGCCGGCGCGAGCGCGAAATCGTCCGGCAGGGTGTCTTCCACGATCATGGGATCCTCCATGAGCCGGCGCTCCACCAGATCGTCGCCGACGGCCTTGGACCGGACGATCACCTGATCGGCGGAACGCAGCGTTTCGGCGAACAGTGAGAGGCCCGAACAAAACCGTTCGGTCGCTTCCCAGGACGGCCCGGCCCGATCCCCGAAGCTCGGCGTCGCGGAGACGTCGAGGACGGCCCTTGCGCCTCGCGCCCGAGCGGCCCACAGAGCCGCGGTCGCCAGCGGCGTTCCGGCCATCGCATGCACATGGGTGATGTGCCTGCGCGCGAAAATGCGCGCCAGACTGTCGCTCGTTTCAGACACGAATGCGTCGAAGGCCTCCAAAGGCGCCTCACTAGGCGCCAACCGCACGGCTTTCGCGGCCCCGACGGTTTCGAACACGGGGGAGCCGTCGCCATCCGCGGGGTACTGATAGCCTGGCGGCGTGACCAGAACCGCTTCGAGCCCCGCCTCGTCGGCCGCCCGCAACACCGCCTGGGCCCTCAGGGCGACCGCGTCGCCGTGCTGGGGCGCCGCCCGAGGCGTGACCACGGCGAGCCTTGGCGGCCCTCCCGGCGTGTCCGCCGCGCGCGGCGGCGGCGTCATGGGCGCGGCGAGCTGGCGCCGTTGCGCGAGGATGACTTCCCGGCGCGCCATGTCGGCTGGGCTCGACATCAGCCCGGCGTCCATTTTTCCCAACAAATTCGCCGGGCCATCGACCTCGCCGTGATCGAAGAGGGCCAGGACCAGGGCGCGCAGGCGCGGCTCCGTTGGATTGAGGCACGCCGCCTCGAGGCCCAGCGCGCTCGCGCGACCGGGATGTTCGATCAGCCCTGTCAAGGCCAGTTCGACCAGGGCGCGGGCCTTCTCCTCGGCGTGGCGCTCGGGCAGGCCTCGGACATGGGCGCCCGCGGCGTCGAGCCCATGATTGGCGAGGACTTTGACCGCCTCTGCCACATAGCGCAGCCGCTGGGCCACCCTCTGGCGGTTTTCGGTCGACGGCCCCGCGTTTCCGCGCTTCTCGCGGTATGCCCGGCGCAAGGCGATCAGCCGCCGCGGGAGGCTGCGTAGTCCCTTCCATGTGCGCGCGGAGACGATCGCCTCGCCGATACGGTAGATGAAAGTCTGGCGGACGTTCCCCAACTGGCGCTCCGCCTCGGCCAACAGGCTGCGCATCTCGACGATTTCGCGATCCAGGGCGCGGCGGTTTTGTCGCTGCTCTTCGATCGCGCGAAGAGCTTCGTCCAATTCCCCCTTCAATCCATCCGCCCGCGTTTCCAGACCCAGGAGGCGCCGCGCCAGTTCGGCGTTTTCCGCCCGGAGTCGCAATGTCTCCGCGGCAATGTCCGGTTCGACCTTATTTGCCGATTTGGATTGCCGGACGCGCGACGCATCGTTCCTTTCGCCTGTCATGCCAAGCTTCTACACCCTAGGACCGAGCCGCCATTCCTCCAATCTGTGTTAGACCTTGTCCCGCGGGGACGCAAAACACGGGCGGTTCGCTAGCGCGCCAAGAATCGGCCCCGGCCCGCCTCAAGGATCGACGCCCGCGTGGCGTCGCCGCCAATCCTCCACATAGGCGAGGCGCAGGTCCAACCCTTCGCCGGCTAAGCCGGTCGCGGCCGAATTGCTCAGCGAACCGCGCGCCCATGACGCGACGATCCCCACCTCGGATGTCCTGGGCGCCGCGCGCCGGCCAAAGCGCGCATCGAAACGCGCGAGCCACTCCGAATCAGCCCCCACGACAACCTCCTCGAACGGTCCGGTCGCCCGCATTGCCTCGGACCGCGCCAGAGCCGTGATCGGGCTCAGCCGGATGAAAGGGAACACCCGCGGGCTCAGGGGATGGCCGGCGCCATCCACCCTGAAATGCCGGCAGAGGGTGAGGCCCTTGTCGCGACCGAGGGCGCGAACCTGGCGCTCGAGCCGCTGAGGATGGGCCCAGTCGTCCGCGTCATGAAGGGCGATAAACACCCCGCGCGCGGCACGCACGCCGGTGTTGCGCGCGCCGTAGGCTCCGGGCTTCTCGCGATTGGAAAGGACTCTTATGCGACTGTCCCGGTCGGCTAGGCGGCGCGCCAGGGTGGGTGTCGCGTCGTCGGAATTGTCGTCCACGATGAGCAACTCGATATTGCGCCATGTCTGCGCCGTAAGCGAACCGACGGAGAGGCCGATGGTCGCCGCGGCGTCCCGCGCCGCCATCACGACAGAGATCAACGGCCCCTCGACGACGCCCGGGACCCGCGCCTCGGCGAAGGCGCACAAGGTGGTGGGTCGATCGACGTCGGGATGCAAGGGAGAGGCGAGGCCATCGGAGGCGAACCCCTGGTTGAGGGCGCCGCGGGCGCCCCGCCAGTCGCCACGGCGCGCGGCGATGGCGCCGGCGAGGTAGAAGGCCTGCCGAGAGGGCCGGGCGAGCCGGATCAGGCGTTCCGCCGACTCGAGATCCCCCCCGGCGAGCGCGCACGCCGCGCGGTCGACGTGGTCCTCCCCGGGGAGGAGAGAATAGGCCCAAAGAGGATCGAAGGGCGCGGCGCGGGAAGCCAGGAGCCGGCGCTCCTTGGCGGAAAGCCGAGGGCTCGCCCCATACAGGGTTCGGGCTTGGTCCGTCGCGCCGATTTCCGCGGTCGCGACGATCCTGGCCACCCGTTGCGCCGGGCTTTCGCCGGGGGCGCGCAACGCCATCTTGGGCAGGCCCAACAGCGAAAGGACGACGGGATCGTCGCTGGCGGCGCGAAGCGCCGGCGCGCCCAGGCCACGAGCGGCGGCGCGCCGGGCCACCCACCGGCCGAGCCCGCCGGGAAAACGTGGCGCGAGGCCAAGAACACCGTCGACCCAACTTTCGTCGCGGCGGGGGTTTGGCGCCACGAAGAGGGTCAGGGCTCGATAAGGAGCGGCTGGTCGCGAATCACGCCTAGCCGGACGAGCAGGGCCGTCAGGCCAGGTCGCCGCCGCGGCTTGGGATTGGTGAGCACCATGAATCGGCCATCGGGTCCCAGATCAAAGGCAAGTCGCGGCGTGTCGAACCCGTTGGCGGCGAACATATCGAGGAGTTCGGCTATCTGCCGCCTCGTGGTCCGCCGGGTGTAGAAACGCTGCACGTCGATCAGCACCGCGCCGAACGCTCGCAGGCCGGCGATGAAACCTTCCTGCTGCTCCGGTGTGGCCGTTCCCAAAAGGTTGGTCACCAGGGCGACGCTCGCGGCAAGATCGCCCTTCCTCCTCAATGCCTTGGGAAAGAGGCCCCTGACCAGGCGCGGCGCGCGGGCGGCTCCTTTTGATTCCTCCATGACGGCGGCGGCGATGGCTTTCGCGGTCGCCAGACGCGCTCCGTTCCGCTCCAATCCGATCGCGCTTACGCCGCGCGCGGCCAAGAGGGAGGTAAGCACGCCCAACCCGCAGCCGATCTCATAGACGCCGTGCGCCCGCGGCAGCCACGCGCCGACGAACGTCGCGCAAAGGACTTCCGAAGGCTGGAGCAACACCCCCCTTTCCGCCCTTGAACCATAGAAATTCGTGACGCCCGATCCTACCGAACCCAGCTCGGCGGACTGAGCCCGCGCGACGCGACTGGCGATCAGATTGACTTTGACGACATCCCGCGCCGCCATCAGATCGGGAAGCGCCGCGGCGCCGTCGATGAAGGCTTGGTCGACGGTGTCGTCCAGGGCGCCGGACGTCGCGGCGTTGAGGGGGACGACATAGGCGACGGCGGGAGACCGTGCGCCACTCCCAAGCCGATCGAGGGCCTCTTCGGTCGCTTTCTGGGGATCGACGATCGAAGGCGCCGGCAGCGACTCCGGGCGTGGCGCAAGGGGGGGCGGGGGCGTCCGCGCCCCGTCGGGAGTCATGAAGTCGACCGTCAGTCCTATGGGCTCCATCGGAGACCCGGTTCGCAGCTCGAACTCCTCGACGAGGTCACGTTTCGAGGGCGCCGCCGCGCCCAGGATCCTGTCGTAGGTTTCCGACACCGTTTGAAAGGCCACTTCCAGGCCGGCGACATCCGCCGCGTCGAACAGCGCGCGAAGTTCCGCCTGCACACGAGGATCGCTATGCGGCGTCGGAAGCCCGTCAGCTTTCCAATAGAGTGGACTAAGCGAATGGCAGTGGGTCTTGAGGTAAAGCACCCCGTCGATCACCACGGCGTTCCGAGCGTGGTCCAAGGCGGTGAATTCAGGAGTCTTGAGCCGGCGTTCGACCGACGGCGAATAGGTGTCGATGGAGCACGACCCATGAGTTGTCGCCGACGCCCAGATGAAGAAGCGCCCGGCGGCCGAGGCGCCCGCGCCGGCCGCCTCCACCGGATTGGCCAGGGGCGAGTCGTAGCCTTTCGGCTGTGCGACCGGATCGACCAGATAGGGAACGTCGATCCGTGAATCCACATGACCGCGACCCGCCGGCTGGGTGAAATCACCCAGGCAGCCGTTGCGCTGAAGAAGCTCGATCTCGCGCACGATCGTACATTCATGCGGATCCGAAGCATTCAACGCCCAATGCCCGTGCACGAAAAACCAGCGCGTGAGCTCAATCGCGGCATCCTCGCGCACAGTTTCGAGACCTAACCGGATGGCCAGTTCCAGACGGGCGTTGTCGAAGGAGCGCCCGCGTGGGGTCTGTAGATAGGCGAAGGTCTCGGGATCCCGCGCGGTATCGTTGTAGGTAAAGTTTTCGTGGTGCAGATGAATCTGGAGTTCGTGCGCCGAGGCCGCGATGGGACCGATCATTGCCCGGCCGATGCGCAGACTATGGGGTGAGCGCGGCAAGAAACCCAAAAGGTCGTCGGGATCGGCGCGCAACAGCCCGCGGTGGCCGGACACCATGTAGTTGACGTTGGCTTTGTAGAATAGCGACGCCTTGCGCGCGAAATCGAGCGAAGCGGTCGATTGAAGATAGGTCGCGACGTCGTCGATACCGCGCTCCATGCCGCCGTCGCGGCCGGGCACCTGACGCCAGGGTTCGAAATGATCGGTATGAAAATAAGCGACGGCGCGTACGCCCCGCCGTTTCAGCGCATCGCCGATCGTCTCATGAGAGACAAGGGTGTCCAAGGCCGTAATGGGGAAGTACCTCCAGAAAACGCGGGGGCCGGCGTCACCCCAAGATTGGCGCCGAACGCACCTGTTGAAATCTAAACCCCAGGCAGGCCTGGGTCCCCGAGGCCAGGACCGCGCTTTCGCTCGATTGATAAAACGGCTACCTAAGGGCGACAGGTTATATTGCAGGACCAGCGCGCCGCAAGCGGATCGACGTCCGTTTCGCCCTCGGCGTTGAATTGCGGCACGCGTCACCGGGGTTGTTTGGTTTGTTTTCGTCAACGCACCATGGGCCGACGAACAGTCCAAGCCCGATTGGCCCAACGGTGGTCGTCGCCAGGGCGAAACCCCTGGCGAACAGACGTTTTTTGCTCGTCACCCTGCCTTCCGGCCCTTTTGCCCGACGCTTTGCCAAGCAGTTGCGGGCCGCTGGCGCGGATGTGCTCCGGGTGATCCTCAACGGCGGCGACCTGGTGAGTTGGGGTCTGACCGACGGGCTTTGGCCCAGGGTTCCCAGGCCTCTTTGGCGGTCGTGGCTGGAGTGGCAGTTCTTCGAGCGTTCGATCACCGATGTCGTGGTCTTCGGCGACACCATGGCCTTCAGCGCCGAGGCCCTGGCGGTGGCGCGTCAGAACGGCGTTGGAACCTGGGTGCTTGAGAACGGCTACAATCGGCCCGACTGGGTCACCCTGGAGCCTACGGGCGTCAACGCCTATTCCTGTATGCCGCGAGATCCTGGCGCCTATGGCGATGTGGACATCAGCGTTCACCCTCCGGACGTGCCTCACGTCGGGTTGATCACCCCGTTCCACACCTTCAATATCACCAGCTATTTCACCGGTGTGGTCCTGGGAACCCCCGCCTTCCCCACCTACCGCTACCCATATGCCGTGCCGCTTTGGCCGCAGATATTTGGTCATATCCGGCGTTATTGCGATTCACTGATCCGCCAATCGACCTGGGATCGCCTGGCGCTCGATGTGACCGCCGATCCCGGGCCCTTCTTCCTGGCTTGTCTCCAGCGCGAGGGGGATAGTCAGCTGCTCGAACATTCCGAGTTGAAAACCAATACCGCCTTCATGACGCGCGTGATCGCCAGTTTCGCCCAGGCGGCCCCGGCGGAATGCCGGCTCGTGTTCAAAAATCACCCTCTCGATCCAGGGGTCGAAAATCTGGAAAGCCGATGCCTGGCGATCGCGCGCAAGCATAAGATCTCCGATCGGGTCACCTTCCTGGAAGGCGGTGTTTTCGCTCATTTGGCGCGCGCGTCGAAAGGTTTGGTCGCCGTCAACTCCACAGCCGCATACGCCGCCCTGGGCTTTAGCGTGCCGGTGAAACTTCTCGGCCGGGCGGTGTTCGATATCGAGGGCCTTACCGACCCCAAACCCCTAGAAAACTTCTGGTCGTCGCCGAGCCCGCCCGACGACGATCTGTTCTCCCGATTTCGTCGACGGCTTTCGCTGAGAACTCAGATCTATGGCAGTTTCCACAATCCCCGGAACCTTAACGGGACCGCGAAGCGGCTCGTCGAACGGCTCATCGCCCTCGACAAGGAAGCGACGCCCGGACAGGGAGCATCGGTGGGCCTGCCGAACCGCGCCAACGAACAGGGGCGAAACGTCACGTCCTTCGCGAACGACAGTGACCGCTCCTTCGCCAACGATCTGAGCGGTTTCCGCCGCTAGCTGGCGGGGCGCTCCGCGCCGGCGACGCGCCCCGCGCGTCTCGAGGCCGGCTGGAGTGCGCGCCGCGAATGTTCTAAGGGAGACGGCCGGCGGCCGTCGAGGATACTTTCGAGGATATTAGTGAAGCATTTCGCCTCCGAAAACCCCCGGCTTCGCGATAGCCAAGATCTCGAAATGAGTTCGAAAGCCTTCGTGGCCGGCGCGGCGGCGAAAACGCTCACGATCGGTATCCTGGGATTGGGCTATGTCGGGCTGCCGCTGGCCGAGGCGTTGATATCGACCGGCTTTGGCGTCATCGGGCTTGATCTCAATCAACGCAAGATCGATGCGCTGCGCCGCGGGCGATCCTATATCCGCCACATCGGCGACGCCCGCGTTCAGGCCATGAACGACACCGAGCGTTTCTTGGTCACCACCGACGTGGGATTGCTTGGCGAAGCCGACGCCTTTTTGATTTGCGTCCCGACCCCGATCAACGCGCACCGCGAACCCGATCTGAGCCACGTAATCAAGACCAGCGAGTTGATCGCCAAGGTGCTGCGCCACGGGCAACTCGTCGTCCTGGAATCGACGACCTATCCGGGGACGACCGAGGAAATCATCAAACCCATACTCGAAAACACTACCGGCTTGAGAGCTGGAGCGGATTTCGCCCTGGCCTATTCCCCGGAACGCGAAGACCCGGGCAATCTGGACTATTCGACCGAAACCATCCCCAAGGTCGTCGGGGCCGACACCGATGTCGAACGCAACATGGCCCTGGCGCTATACGGGGCCTTCACCCGGACGGTGGCCGTTTCCGACCTACGCACGGCCGAAGCCGTCAAACTTATGGAAAACATCTTTCGCCTGATCAACATCGGCCTGGTCAATGAGTTGAAGACGGTTTTCGGCGGCATGGACATCGACATCTGGGAGGTGATCGACGCGGCGAGAACCAAGCCGTTTGGTTTCATGGCGTTCTACCCTGGACCCGGCATCGGCGGGCACTGCATCCCCATCGACCCGTTCTACCTGACCTGGAAGGCGCGGGCCTACGGCCTTTCCACGCGCATGATCGACTTGGCCGGCGACATCAGCGCGGCCTTGCCCCGTTCGGTCGTCGAGGCGACGGCGGAGGCGCTGGACCACCTGTCGCATCGGCCACTTTCGAAGTCCAAGGTCCTGATCGTCGGCATCGCCTACAAGCGCAACATCGACGACCTGCGCGAAAGCCCCGCCTTGCCGATCATGCAGATCCTCAAACGCCGCGGCGCGCGGGTGTCCTATCACGACCCCCACGTCGCCTCGACGGAACGCGCCCACGCCGAGGGGATCGAGAACATGCTTTCCATCCCCTGGACCCAAGAGGCCCTGGCGGGTTTCGATTGCGCGATCATCGTCACCGACCATCATGGCGTCGACTATGAATTGATGCTCGAGACGATTCCGGTCGTCGTGGACACGCGAAACGCCACCGCCAAGCTGGCGGCTCGCTATGGGCACAAAATCGTCAAGGCGTGAAGCCCGGCGACATCAGGCCAAGGACAACCGTCGGCGCCTCATCGTTCGCGCGCGCCCAGCCAGGACTGGAACATCAACAGGGACCAGACCTTGTTGTCCAGCGATGAGTCACCGGCCTGATAGCGCCGCCAAGTCTTCTCGATGGGCTCGGGGTTTAGCACGCCTTGCCGGCGAATGAGAGCGGGAGATAGCAAACTCTGGGCCCAATCGCGCAAGTTCCCGGTAAGCCAAGCGTGCAGGGGAACGGAAAAGCCCATCTTCGGCCGATCGATAAGCGCCGCAGGAAGATACCGCCGCAAGACCTGGCGAAGAAGCCACTTCGTCTCTCCCCCGCGAATCTTCATCGAGGGCGGGGCGCGCCACGAGAAGGCGGCCACGGAGAGGTCGAGCAGAGGAACGCGGGTCTCCAGGCCATGGGCCATGGCGGCGCGATCGACCTTGCAGAGGATGTCGCCGGGCAGGTAGTCCACGCTGTCGCGCCAGATCATCGCCTCGAGATCGTTGTCGAAGGGCGGCGCCGGGGGTCGCCAGCAAAGCTTGCCCGACCTGCCTGCCTTCAGCAGCGATTCCGGCTTGGCCCAGGCCGTCATGGTCAATTCATAGAGTTCGGCCTGACTGCCCGCCCCGAGCCAACCAGCGGCGCGCCGGAGGCTGGGTCCGAGCATCCCGCGCGAGGTGTATTCGCGGGCGAGAGGCCCCAGGCGTCCCAGTGTCGCCTCGATCAGGCTCAGCGGCAAACGCTCGAGCGCCTTGGCCGCCGGCGCGCGCAGGGGCGCCCGGCGCATGGCCTTCCAGAGCCTCGGCACGCCGGCATAACGGACATAGCCGCCGAACATCTCGTCGCCGCCGTCGCCGGTCAGGCAGACCTTGACGTGCTCCCGGGCCATCCCGCTGATCAGAAAGGTCGGAATTTGGGAGGGGTCGGCGAACGGCTCGTCGAGCATCGCCCCCAGGGCTGGCGCAATGGCCCGCGCATCAGCGGCGCGGATGCAGAGTTCGGTGTGGTCGGTGTGGAGGTGGCGCGCCACATCCCGCGCCTGGCCGGCCTCATCGAATTCCGGTTCGGCGAAGCCGAGGGTGAAGGTCCTCACCGGCCGAGGCGAGATCGATTGCATCATCGCCACGACGACCGAGGAATCGGTCCCCCCCGACAGGAACGCGCCCAGCGGAACGTCCGCCACCATCTGGCGCCTCACGGCCTCGCGCAGCAGGCCGTCCAGTTCCTCGACCGCCGCATAGGGGTCGGTAAGGCGATTTTCCCGCCCGGCGCGCGCGACATCGCCGAGGCTCCAGTAGGGCGCCGGCTCCACCGCCGCCGCCTCGCTCCAGGTCAGCAGGCATCCAGGCGGCAATTTGCGCACGCCCCGATAGACCGAGAACGGCGCGGCGACATAGCCGTAGCGAAAGAACAACGTAAGGGCGTCGCCGTCGAGATCCAGCGAAAGACCGGGCACGCGCTCGAGAGCCGCCAACTCCGAAGCAAACGTCAGGCCGCCGCCCTGGGTGCTATAGTAGAGCGGCTTTTCGCCAAATCGATCGCGCGCCAGATAGGCCACTCGCGCTTGCCGGTCCCACACCGCGAAGGCGAACATGCCGTTTGCCCGGTCCAGCGCGCCGGCGATACCGAAGCGCGCGATGCATTCGAGCAGAACTTCGCAGTCGGAACGTCCCCGCCAGGGGCACGAGCCCAGCGCCTCCACCTCAAGGCGAAGAGCGCGGTGGTTATATATTTCTCCGTTGAGGACGATGACATAGCGGCCGCACGCCGAGACCATCGGCTGGTGTCCCGCGGCGGACAGGTCGATGATCGAGAGCCGCCGGTGGCCCAGCCAGACGCCGTCCTCGTTCCAAATCCCTTCGTCGTCGGGCCCCCGGCGCCGGATGGCCGCCAGCATGGCCGCCATCACGCCCCGATCGATCCGCCCGCCGGGAGGCCGAACGGCGCCGGCTATGCCGCACATGGTCCCCGCGCCGTCACCGCGTCTACTGCCCCCCGCCGCGGCAGCGCCGCACCCAGTGCTGATGGATCATGACCTGCTGACACAGCGCGGCGTGTCGGCGCGAATGGCGGGGTGCGGCCGTGCGCCAATGCAACTTGACAAGATGCCGCCCGTGCGGTCGCGCCAAGGCGTGGCGATGGGCGTAAGGGCCGCGGAGATGAGCGCGATGAAACGCCCGATGCGCCGAATGGCGGGCTCCGCGAAAATGAACCGGGTGATGGTGGCCCGGGCGCGAGCGGTAGCCATGATGGCTGCGGGGGTGATGATGGCGATAGGCGTGGTGGTGAAGGCGGTGACGGTGAACGCGGTGGTGGTGAACGCGGTGGTGGTGAGAGTGATGTTGGTGACGAACGCTGGCGGCGGCGTGAGGCGCCGTCAGCGCCACGGCGACGACGCAAAAGGCGATGGCGATCGCTGTCTTGATGGCTTTGGTCATGTCAATTCGACGATCCGGGGCTTGGTTCGGGGGTCAGCGGCGGGCGCGTGAGGGGGTAAAATTTTCCGCTCATCTTCGGCAGGGCCTCTGAAAGAATGGTCTGGATCGTCCAGCCTTCTGGCTTGGAGAGGGTCTCGATGGCCCGGGGCTGGCTATAGAGGATGATGTTCTCCCCGCTGACGCCGAACACCTGGCCGCTGACGGATTTGGCGGCGTCGGAGACGAGGGCGACCGAGAACCTCGCCGGCTGGTCGGGGCGGATGGTCTCGGCGATCTGCCTGCGGCGGGCGGCCGAAGCCTCGTCGCGCACCGGCACCGATTGGGTCATCCGCGTCCAGGCCACCGGCGCCAGGCAGTTGCAGCGCACGTTTTTCGCCGCGCCCTCCATAGCGATGATGCGCGAGAGGCCGGCGATGCCCATCTTGGCCGCGCCATAGTTAGTCTGGCCGATGTTCCCCAGCAACCCGGAAGTGGAAGTGAACAGCATATAGGCGCCGTCCTCTTGGCCCCGGAAGTGCTCGATGGTGACGCGGCAGACATTGAAAGTCCCGCGCAGATGAACCTCGACGACCTTGTCCCAGTCCGCCTCGGTCATCTTGTGGAACATGGCGTCGCGCAGGATGCCGGCGGGATTGATCACCGCGTGCAGGCCGCCAAATCTTTCCAGAGCCAGTTCGACCATGCCTCGCGCGGCCTCGAGCGAGGTGACGCTGTCGGAATTGGCGACCGCTTCGCCGCCGGCGGCGCGGATCTCCTGGGCCACCGCCTCGGCCGGCCCGGCCGAACCTTCGTCGCCCCCGGCCAAGCCCCCGCCCAGGTCGTTGACCACCACCTTGGCGCCTTCGCGCGCGGCGATCAGGGCGCAGTCGCGGCCGATGCCGTTGCCGCCGCCGGTGACCAGAACCACCTTGCCGTCCAGAATGCCCATGGCCACCTCCCGGCGGCCCGGGCCGCTTCGTCAGCTCGACTTATTCGAGACGGTCGGCCTTGCGCAAGGCGGGAAACCATCCGGCCCACAGGCCCGTGACGATCAAGGCCCCCACGCCGCCGAAGATCGCCGCGCCGACGGGCCCCAGGAACCTGGCCACCACGCCGCTCTCGAATTCGCCCAACTCGTTGGAGGCGCTGATGAACAGGCCGGAGACCGCCGCCACCCGGCCGCGCATGGCGTCGGGGGTCATGAGCTGGACCAGGGTCTGGCGCACGAAGACGCTCAGCATGTCCGCCCCGCCCAGCACCGCCAGGGCGATGACCGAGACCCACAGGGATTTGGAGAGCCCGAACGCCACCGTGGCCGCGCCGAAGACGGCGACGCCCGCGAACATGATGATCCCGGCCCCGCGCCGGATCGGGCGCGTCGCCAGGACCAGGGCCACCGCCGCGCCGCCCAGGGACGGCCCGGCGCGCAGGGCGCCGAATCCCTCGGGGCCCACATGCAGCACATCCCTGGCGAAGGCGGGCAGCAGGGCCGTGGCGCCGCCCAGGATCACAGCCGCCAAATCCAGGGAAATGGCGCCGAACACGACGCGATTTTTCCACACATAGGCCAGACCCTCCTTGACCAGGGCCGAGCGCGACCCCGCCTGGGGCGCGGGCCGGGTGTCGCGCCGGATCAGGGCCAGGAAGGCGGCCGCCGCGAGGTAGAGGCCAAGGGTCGCGCCATAGGCCACCGAGGGAGACAGGGCGATCAGCACACCGCCCGCCGCCGGCCCCGCGATGGAGGCGAACTGCCAGGCCAGGGAATTCCACGCGATGGCCCGGGGCAATAGCTCGCGCGGGACCAGCATCGGGCCCAGCGCGGTGACGGCCGGGCCGTGGAAGGACCGGGCGGCGCCGAACAGAACCGCCACGCCCAACAGCAACGGCACCGATGCCGCGTCCATGATCGAGGCGGCGACCAGGATGGCCGCGGCCCCGATCTCGCCGGCATAGCAGATCATCAGAACCCGGCGACGATCATGCCGATCGGCGGTCTCGCCGGCGGGAAGCGCCAGGAGGAACAGCGGCGCGAAGGTGACCAGGCCGATCAAGCTGACGTTCAGCACCGATGCGCCGACCCCCAGGGTGCGTCGGGAAACGGCGTAGACCTGCCAGCCCATGGTCACGCCCTGGATCTGCAGGCCAAGGCTGCTCAACCAGCGCGAAGCCCAGAAGACGACATAGTCGCGCTCGCGCAACAGGGCGCGGGCCGATGGCAGGGCGGGCGCCGCGTCGGACATGGGCGGGCATAGCGCGGGCAGAACCGCTTTCGCAACGGCGTCATCCGCGCTTGCCGTCGCTCACTCCTGGCGGCCGAGTGTTCCTCTGGTCAGATCGGCGACTCCATGGCCCGGCTCTCACACAAGCCAGTCCTCCGCGCGCAACCCTTCGACGCGGTCAAACTCCCTTAGATTTCCGGTAACGACGACGAGCCCCAGGCTCCGAGCGTGGCCGGCGATGAGGAGGTCGTAGGCCCCGATGGGCGCGCCTCGCCTCTCCGACGTCGCCCGGATATTGGCCGCGTGCGCCGCCGCGCGATCATCGAAGGCCAGGACGGCGAGTCGCGCCGCGAAGCGCTCGACCTCGGCGAGCGTCTCGGCGGGCTTGGCGGATTTCTCCGCGCCATAAACCAGCTCGGCGAAACAGATTGAAGAGACGCAGAGACTGGCCGCCTCGCTGTTGAACCTGGGACGCAGCCCCGGGGGCCGGTCCCGAAGGACCCGGACGCACAGGCTGGTGTCGAGCATCCAGCGCAGCACCGTCAGAGGGCTTCACGGATCTGGAGAGGCGGCTGGGTGCGCTCCGCGATATCGACGCCGGGTGAGTCGAAGAAATCATCCCATAACGCGCCCGCCGGCACGATGAAACGCCCCGCGCCTTCGCGCACGATCACCACCTCGCTCACGCTTTCAGGAAAAGCCACATCCTTGGGCAGGCGAACCGCTTGGGACCGATTGGTGCGGAATAGGGATGTCCGGTTCATAGTAGGTTTCCGTGTGGCATGGTTCGTTTTAAGACGAAGATGGGATATGTCAATGGGATATACATTGTGGGAGGGGCCTGGGCGTTTTCGTGGGTGGAAGGGCCTGACCATCCCTACGGCTCTCGTGGTCCTCGCCCTCTCCGCGAAGGCGGCCCTCGCCGCGGCGGACGACCCCTATGCGCCGCTGAAGCTCTACGAAGGCGCGTGGAGCGCCGTGACGAGCGGCGGGAAAAGCACGGCGATCGAGAACCATTGCGCGCGGACCGGCCTCTTCTTCGCCTGCGAGCAAGTGGTCAACGGGAAGCCCGCGGCGCTCGTGGTGTTCCTGCCGCGAGACCGCCGCCAGGAAGGCCAGGTCTATCTTACCCAGGCGCTCACCGCCGGCGGCGACAAGCCCGGACCCTGGCATGTGCTGACCATCGACGGCGACCGCTGGATCTATGCCGACGCGGGGAGGCCCCGCGCGAAGGCGCGCCGCGAGCGGACCGTCAACACCTTTTCCGGCACGGACTACATCCATTTCGAGATTCAACGCTCCACCGACGGCAAGACATGGACCACCATGACGAGCGGAGACGAGCACCGCGTGCGGTGATCGCCGCGAGGGATGCGCGTCCTTGAGCCCGCCCCCGCCCTGCCCTACCTCTAGCCTCATGGGTGAACCGGTCGGGACTGGCGGACTTGAAGGGGTGGTGGCCGCGGCGAAGGGACAGGCGCCGGGGCGCGGCCTGCCCCCGGTGCACCTGTGGAACCCCGTTCACTGCGGCGAGATCGACATCGTCATCAAGCGCAACGGTGAGTGGCGCCACGAAGGGACGCCGATCGGGCGCGAAGCCCTGGTGCGACTGTTCTCGACCGTGCTGCGCAAGGATCCGGACGGGTTCGTGCTGGTCACGCCGGTGGAGAAGCTGAAGATAACGGTGGAGGACGCGCCCTTCGTCGCGGTGCGGGTGGATCGGCGGGGGGAGGTCTTGAGGTTCGTCACCAATGTCGGCGATGTCGTCGAGGCCGGGCCGGACAATGCGATTCGCGTGGAAGCGGGTCCGCCGGGCGGCGCGCCTCGACCCTATCTGCATGTGCGGCGGGGCCTGGAGGCGCTCATTTCGCGGCCGGTCTTCTACGAACTGGTGGACATGGCGCAAGAGCGGGACATGCCGGAAGGGCCGACCCTGGGCGTGAGGTCGGGCGAGGCCTGGTTCGCGGTCGGGCTGCCCGCGGCGCATCGGCCTTGAGCCCGCGCGCCTCGGCAACCGATGTTCGCGGCTGGATCGGACGGCGCCTGGATCCCCTCGAAGCCAGCGAGACGGCCGATGGCCTGTATCGCTCCGATTTCGATCTCGATCCGGCGCATCTCCCCGAGCAAGCGGCGTCGCTCATTCCAGCCGCGGTCCTGGTCGGGCTGGTCGAGCGCGAAGGAGGACTGTCGGTGATCCTCACCCGGCGCGCCGACACCCTGCTGCGCCACACCGGCCAGATCGCCTTTCCCGGCGGGCGGTGCGACGACGGCGAAACGCCCTGGGCCGCCGCCCTGCGCGAGGCGCGCGAGGAGATCGGCCTGGATCCGGATCTGGTGACCCTGGCCGGCCTATCCACCGCCTATCGCACCGGCACGGGGTTTCATGTGACGCCCGTGGTCGGATTCGTCGCCGCCGGCTTCAAGCCCGCGCCCAATCCAGAGGAGGTCGCCGACGTGTTCGAAACGCCGTTCGGCTTCCTGATGGACCCGGCCAACCACGAGGAACGCGAACACGAGACACCAGCGGGGGTCAGGCGGCGATTCTACGCCATGACCTGGGAGGATCGGCTCATCTGGGGGGCCACGGCGGGCATGCTCCGCGCCCTTTACGACCGGCTCTATGGAGCGGCGGTTGCTTAGGGTCTTTCTGATCCGCCTGGCGATCTTCGCCCTGCCCTTCGGGGTTTACTTTGTCTGGCGCGAATGGGCTCGCCGGTCGGGCCGCGAGATGGGTTCGACGCCCTGGCCGTGGCTGGTCGCGGCCGGCGCCCTCCTGGCCGGACTGACCTTGATCGGCGGCGTCGTCCTGCATCGCGGCCCTGACACCGGAACCTATGTTCCCGCCGAAGCGAGGGCCGACGGCGCCGTCACTCCCGGCCGCTTCGTCGCGCCCGACGCCTCCTCTCCCGGCAAGGCCGATTCAGGAAAGCCCGGGCGATGACCGACCTCCTGCCGGCCCAGCCGTGGATGACCCTTCCCGCCACCGTGGCGGTCATGGACGCCCTGGAAGGCGCCGGCGGAGAGGACTGCGCGCGCTTCGTCGGCGGGTGCGTGCGCAACGCGCTGATGAAAAGACCGGTCAAGGATATCGACATCGCCACCCGCCTGACGCCGGGCGAGGTCACCGCGGCGTTGCGGGCGGCGGGGCTCAAGGCGGTCGCCACCGGGGCCGCGCATGGCACGATCACCGCCGTCGCCGATCGCCGCCCGTTCGAGATCACCACTCTGCGCCGGGACGTGGAGACGGACGGCCGCCGCGCCGTGGTCGCCTTCAGCGACGATTGGGAAGAGGACGCCGCGCGACGCGACTTCCGCCTCAACGCCCTCTACGCCGACCGGCGCGGGCGCCTCTACGACCCCACCGGCGGCGGCGTGGCGGATCTGCGCGCCGGCGCCATCGTGTTCGTTGGCGACGCCGCGACGCGGATCGCCGAGGACGCCCTGCGCATCCTGCGGTTTTTCCGGTTTCTCGCCTGGTACGGCCGCGGCGAGCCCGACGCCGACGGCCTGGCTGCCTGCGAGGCGTCGTGCGAACTGCTCGCCGGCCTTTCCGCCGAGCGCATCGCCAAGGAACTCATGGCCCTCCTGGCCGCCGAGGATCCGCGCCGCTCGGTCGCCCTGATGGCCCGAAGCGGCATCCTGTCTTTGGTTCTGCCGGCCGCTCGGGCGCTGGATCGCTTCGAGCGCCTGGTCGCCATCGAGACCGAGATGCTGTTCACCGAGGATCCTCTCCTGCGCCTGGCTTCCCTGCTGCCGGGCGACCCCGCCGCCGGCGCCGCGACCGCCGATCGCCTGCGCCTTTCAAACGCCGAGCGCGAAAGGCTCACGGCCGCCTTGGGGACGCAGCCCGCCCTGGTCTCATGGATGAGCCCGCGCGAGACCCGACGAAATGTCTACCGCCTGGGCGCCCAGGCTTTCCGCGACTGTGCGACCCTGGCCTGGGCGGCCAGTGACCGCCCCGCCGCGGCGACCCAGTGGCGCGCGCTCCTGCCGATGGCGGAAACCTGGCCCAGGCCCACCCTGCCGCTCGACGGCGAGGAGGTGGTCGCGGCCGGCGTGCCGCGCGGGCCGATGGTCGGAAGAGTCTTGCGCGAAGTCGAAGCATGGTGGATCGACCATGACTTCATCGACGACAAGCTTTCGGTGGTCGAACGGCTGAAAGCGGTGGCTCAGGGGATGGTCTATTGAAGATCGGGGTGCTGGAAACCGGTGCGCCGCCCGCCGATCTCGCGGAGCGGTATGGGCGCTATGGCGCGATGTTCCAGGCTCTCGTCGGCGACAAGGCCCATGAGTGGACGCTCTTCGATGTCGCCGCGGGTGATCTGCCGGCGAAGCCGGAGGTTTGCGAAGCCTATCTGATCACCGGCTCGGCGGCGGGCGTCTATGATCCTGATCCGTGGATCGCCGAGACCGAAGGCTTTCTGCGCGCCGCCCGCAGGCGGGCCTTGCTGGTGGGGATCTGCTTTGGCCACCAGTTGATGGCCCAGGCTTTCGGCGGGCGGGTGATCAAGTCGCCCAAGGGCTGGGGCATCGGCCTGCACCGCTATGAGGTTCGCCGCGGCTTGCCCTGGATGGACGGCGCCAAGACCATCGCCGCGCCGGCTTCACACCAGGATCAGGTGGTCGAGCCGCCGCCCGGCGCCACGGTCCTGGCGGCCAGCGATTTCACGCCCTTCGGCATGTTGGCCTACGGCGAGAACGCCTTTTCGCTCCAGCTCCATCCGGAGTTCGAACCCGACTATGCAAAGGCCTTGATCGAACTGCGCCGCGGCGCCCGCTACGCGGAAGCCGACGCCGACCGCGCCATCGCCTCGCTCGCCGGCCCCGATGAACGGGCCACGCTTGGCCGTTGGATTGGGAACTTCCTCGAGGCCTGAGACGCGCGGCCCCGGCCTCACGGCCACTTCACGATCGGCGGCATTGACGAGAGGATCGAGTCGATGTTCCCCCCGGTCTTCAGGCCGAACAGCGTACCCCGGTCGTAGAGCAGGTTGAATTCGACATAGCGGCCCCGCCGGACGAGCTGTTCTTCCCGGTCGGCCGGCGTCCAAGGCTCGGTCATGCGGTGACGGGCGATCCGAGGGAAGACGTCCAGGACCGCTTCGCCGACCGCCCGCGTGAAGGCGAAGTCGCGCTCGAAGTCTCCTGAATCATGGCGATCGAAGAAGATGCCCCCGACCCCGCGGGGTTCGTCGCGATGGGGCAAGAAGAAATAGCGATCGCACTGCGCCTTGAAGTCCGCATACCAGGCGCCGTCGTGGGCGTCGCAGGCGCCCTTGAGAGCCGCGTGGAAGAGCACTGCGTCGGGAGCGTCCGGGTCCCTCTGTTCGGCGAGCAAAGGCGTCAGATCCGCGCCGCCGCCGAAC
>JBBQGZ010000038.1:0-20449 GCA_038323535.1 Caulobacterales bacterium | reverse complement strand
GGCACGTTCCCACGTGTTACTCACCCGTCCGCCACTAATCCCGAAGGATCCGTTCGACTTGCATGTATTAGGCCTGCCGCCAGCGTTCGCTCTGAGCCAGGATCAAACTCTCAGGTTGAGTTGACGTTCTGACTTTCGTTTTCATCCAGCCGAAGCTGGATGAGCGTAGTCTGCGTAGTACTATTGACGAGTTCCCAAAACCATTCCGACCCGAGGCTCGCGCCGAAGGCAAAAATGGCCATGGTATGTCTTCAAGAGACCGCGGACTGTCAGCGTCGATAGATGGCCGTGGTAATGACCATCGCCAGGACACCGCCGCCTGCGTTTCTCTTTCCAAATCAACGATGTCAAAGACCTGCCCGGCAAGGCCGAACCCACCGATGACGCCCGGCGGCGGCGAGGAGCGGGGTCTCTAGACGCGACCCCATGGACTGTCAACAACCTTGCGATCCGGTCGGAGATAGGCCCGATTTCAGAGCGCAAAAGTCGCCCGGGGCCGCCGGGGCATGCCCCATCAGTCCGTTGCGAGTCGGTTGAAGGGGCGGAAACTATGCCGGACGCGGCGGAAAATCAAGGCTTAATCGTACTTGGTGGTTCCGCCCGCCGCCGAGCGCGCCCGCGCCCCCTCCACCACTTCGTGGTCCCCCTCCCCCGCGGCGCTCTTTCTCGCGCCGTGACGGAGGGGGCGCACCGCCGCAGCCTCGATGTACCCCCTACCCCTTGATCGCCGGCGCCCGTTGGATGTGGAGTTCGTCCAGCTGGGCGTCGCGCACCGCTGACGGGGCGTTCATCATCAGATCCTCGCCCTGCTGGTTCAGAGGGAAGGCGATCACGTCGCGGATCGCCTGGCGGCCGGCCAGAAGCATGACGATCCGATCGATGCCCGGCGCGAGGCCGCCGTGTGGGGGGGCGCCGTAGCGAAAGGCGTTCAGCATCCCGGCGAAATCCTTTTCCACCGTCTCCGCGTCGTAGCCGGCGATCTCGAAGGCTTTGAGCATCACCTCGGGGCGATGGTTGCGTACGGCGCCGGAGCACAGTTCATGACCGTTGCAGACGATGTCGTATTGATAGGCCAGGATATCCAGCGGATCGCGGGTCTCCAGCGCCTCCAGTTCCCCCTGGGGCATGGAAAAGGGGTTGTGCGAAAAGTCGATGCGACCCGACTGCCCGTTCAACTCATACATCGGGAAGTCGACGATCCAGCAGAAGGCGAACCGTTGCTCGTCGACGAGCGCGAGTTCGGTGGCGACCCGGGTCCGGGCCAGGCCGGCGAACCGGTGGAAGGATGCGGGATCGCCGCCCGCGAAAAAGGCCGCGTCGCCCGCCTTCAGGTCCAGTTGTTTGGCGATGGCCTCGGTGCGTTCGGGGCCCAGGTTGCGCGCGATCGGGCCGGCGGCGCCCGCCTCGGCGCCCTCGCCGTCGCGCCAGAAAATATAGCCCAGCCCCGGCTGTCCCTCGGCCTGGGCCCAGGCGTTCATGCGGTCGCAGAAGGCCCGTGAGCCGCCGCCCGGCGCCGGAATCGCCCATATGGCCGCCTTTGGCGCCTCCAGCATTCGCGCGAAGACGCCAAATCCACCACCCCGAAAGACCTCGGAAACATCCTGCATGATCAAGGGATTGCGCAAATCGGGCTTGTCCGTGCCGTACCGAGCGATCGCCTCGCGGTAGGCGATGCGAGGAAAGGGATAGGGCGTCACCGGCCTGCCCCCGGCGAATTCGGTGAAAACGCCGTGGAGCACCGGCTCGATGGCGGCGAAGATGTCCTCCTGGGTGACGAAGCTCATTTCCACGTCGAGCTGGTAGAACTCCAGCGAACGGTCCGCCCGGGGATCCTCGTCGCGAAAGCAGGGGGCGATCTGGAAATAGCGGTCGAAGCCGGCCACCATCAGCAGTTGCTTGAATTGCTGAGGCGCCTGGGGGAGGGCGTAGAATTTGCCGGGGTGGAGGCGCGAGGGGGTCAGGAAATCGCGCGCGCCCTCGGGGCTGGAGGCGGTGAGGATCGGGGTCTGGAACTCGATGAACCCCTGGTCGACCATGCGCCGACGAATGGAATCGATCACCCTCGAGCGCAGGACGATGTCGCGGTGCAGGGTCTCGCGCCGAAGGTCGAGGTAGCGATGGGCCAGGCGGATGTCCTCGGGATAGTCTGGCTCGCCGAAGACCGGCAGGGGCAGTTCGGCGGCTTCGGACAGGACGGCCACCTCCCGCACCCGCACCTCGATTTCGCCGGTGGGCAGGTTCGGGTTCACCGTCTCGGGCGCGCGCGCCACCACCTCGCCGTCGACGCGCACCACGCTCTCGGCGCGAAGGCTCTCCAGGGCCTCGAAGCCGGGCGCGCCCGGATGGGCCACCAATTGGGTCAGGCCATAGTGGTCGCGCAGATCGACGAACAGCAGGCCGCCATGATCGCGCTTGCGGTGGATCCAGCCCGACAGGCGAACGGTCGCGCCCTCATCGGCGAGCCGAAGGGCGCCGCAGGTGTGGGTGCGATAGGCGTGCATCGTTAAAGGTCTCGAAGAGGGCTTTCGAAAAAGGCGCGGAAGGGCGCATGGGGCCTGACCGATGTCAAGGCGACGAGGCGTTTGCGACTCGCCGGAAATGCCGCCATAATGAACGCCCTGTCTCAACAGCTGAAAGGAGGTGGTCCAGTGTCTCATTGTCTCCAACCGCGGTCGCAAGCGACCTGGAGCCTTAAGATCGAGGTTCGCTCCTGACGGCGTCTTGACGCTCGAAGGATTTAGGTCGCGGTTCATTGGGCCTTGAGCCCAAGACCACTGCGGTCACGACGATGAAAGGGCCGCCCTGCGCAAATCAGGGCGGCCCTTTGATTTGCGCCTCAGGCCCCAACCAGCTCCCGCCCAATCAGGAAGCGGCGGATCTCGTTGGTTCCGGCGCCGATGTCGTAAAGCTTGGCGTCGCGCAGATAGCGTTCGACGGGAAACTCCTTGAGGTAGCCCGCGCCGCCCAGGGCCTGGATGGCCTCCAGGGAGCATCGCACGGCGTTTTCCGAGGCCAGGAGAATGGCGCCGGCGGCGTCGAACCGCGTGGTCGCGCCCAGGTCGCAGGCCCTGGCCACGGCGTAGACATAGGCCCGGGCGGAATTGAGGGCGACATACATGTCGGCGATCTTGCCCTGCATCAGCTGGAAGGTCCCGACCGGCCGGCCGAACTGCTTGCGCTCGCGCACGTAAGGAAGGACCGCGTCCAGGCAGGCCTGCATGATCCCCAGCGGGCCGCCGGCGAGCACGGTGCGCTCATAGTCGAGACCGCTCATCAGCACCCCGGCCCCGCCGCCCACCGGGCCAAGCACGTTTTCTTCCGGAACCTCGCAATCCTCGAACACCAGTTCGGCGGTGTCGGAGCCGCGCATGCCGATCTTGTCGAGCTTTTTGGACGCCGAGAATCCCGCGAACCCCTTTTCGATCACGAAGGCGGTGACGCCCCGGTTCTCGTTCCCGGCGTCGGTCTTGGCGTAGACCACAAGGGTGTCGGCGTGCGGGCCGTTGGTGATCCAGAACTTCGTCCCGTTCAGCATATAGCGGTCGGCGCGCCGGTCGGCGCGAAGGCTCATGCCGATCACGTCCGACCCCGCCCCCGCCTCGCTCATCGCCAGGGCGCCGACATGCTCGCCGCTGATCAGGGCCGGCAGGTAGCGCCGCTTCTGCTCTTCCGAGCCCCAGCGGCGCAGCTGGTTGACGCACAGGTTCGAATGGGCGCCGTAACTGAGCCCCACCGAGGCCGAGGCGCGGGAGACCTCCTCCATCGCCACCACGTGGTCCAGGTAGCCCAGGCCCAAGCCGCCGAACGCCTCCTCCACGGTTATGCCATGCAGGCCCAGGGCGCCCATCGCCGGCCACAGCTGGCGTGGGAAGGTGTTGGAGGCGTCGATCTCCGCGGCCAGGGGGGCGATGCGGTCGGCCGCGAACCGGGCGGTGGTCTCGCGGATCGCGTCGGCGGTCTCGCCGAGGCCGAACTCCATCATCGGGCCGTGGTTGGGGATCATGGGGCGTCGTCTAGCACGGCCGCGCCTCACCCGCGAGCGGGGCGCTCATCACTGGTGCGTCGAGAAGACTCGAAGAACGGTCATAAGACCTTCTATTCACGATACATTTCATAGAGACCAACTAACAACTATCCTCAAAATTACCCCGCCCTAACGGGCTGGGGAGCCTCCTTGGCATCGTTCCATCCATCCACTACGGTCCTTAGACCAACAAAGGAATCGACCACCTCCAGGGGGTCAAGCCACGTTTTCCTTTCACGAGCCGTCGCCGCGATGGGCGGGGACATCCAAGCGGGAGCAATGAACAATGGCGATCACGCGTCGATCCACTCTCATGGCAGTCATGGCCGCGGCGACCCTCATGGGACCGTTGGCGTCAACGGCCCACGCTTCCGCCGCCCAACTGGCGGCGGACGGTCGCCGGGCGCTCGACAAACTGTATGCCACGGAGCCGAAGTCGCGGCTATTCGCCAACAACGCCAAGGCGGTCCTCGTCTTCCCCTCCATCATCAAGGGCGCGTTCGTGTTTGGCGCCCAGACCGGCAACGGGGTTCTGTTCGTGCACGGCCGTCCGACGAAGTTCTACAATGTCAGCGCCGCCTCGTGGGGGCTTCAGGCCGGCGGCCAGACGTTCAGTTCGGCGATGTTCTTCATGAACAATCGCGCCCTGGCCTATCTGCATAAGAGCGGCGGATTCGCGATCGGATCGGCCCCGAACGTCGTCGTCGTCGATCACGGCGCGGCGGTTTCGGCCAGCACCACGACGCTCACTCAGGATGTCTATGTATTCACGTTCGCGCAAAAGGGATTGATGGCGGGCATCGACATCCACGGGTCGAAGATCACACCCATCCACCCGAAATAGCGCGATCCCCCGCCGGGCAGGCTCTGCCAGAGCAAACCTTGGGCGAGGTGAGCGCGCCGCGGAGATCCGTCGCCACGTCGCGCCGCGCCCTGCCCGTCGCCACGGCATAGGACGGCCCGGGACGTCATCGGATGCATCCGGCTTCGTCGAGGGGCCATATAGTATTGTTTTTAGTTGGAAAAAGGCCGTCCTGGAACGTGTTCGGACGGCCTGGGATTGTCGTGCTAAATCATCACTGGTGCGGTCGAGAAGACTCGAACTTCCACGGGAGTTACCCCACAGCGACCTCAACGCTGCGCGTCTACCAATTCCGCCACGACCGCGACGTGCGTGAGCCGCGCGGCGTAGCAAATGGACCGGGGCTTGGGAAGGCCGCGCTTTGCGCCCGGGCCTAAGGCGCCCCACATTGCGCGCCGATGCCCTCGCCCGCTCAAGCCATAACCTTCACCCGCTCGGACGGCCGACCGGTCGAGTGGGCGGTGTCGCGCCTTCCCGTCCCCTATCCGGCCGCCGTGGCCGCGATGGAGGCGCGCGTCGAAGCCATCGCGCAAGGCCGGGCCGCCGAGAGGGTCTGGCTTCTGGAGCACCCGGCGCTCTACACCGCCGGGGTTTCGGCCAAGGCGGCCGATCTGCTCTCGCCCGACCGGCTGCCGGTGTTCGCAAGTGGCCGGGGCGGGCAATACACCTACCACGGCCCGGGCCAGAGGGTGGCCTATGTGATGCTGGACCTGCGGGCCCGTCGCCGGGACGCGCGAGCGTTCGTCGCGAGCCTCGAGGCGTGGATCATCGACGCCCTGGCGACGTTGGGCGTCGCCGGGGAGGCGCCGCGGGACAGGGTCGGGGTGTGGGTGAAGCGCGCCGCCCGGGGGGATCTGGAGGACAAGATCGCCGCTATCGGCGTGAGGCTGCGCCGCTGGGTCAGTTTTCATGGGATTAGCCTCAACGTCGCCCCGGACCTGTCGCATTTCGAGGGGATCGTTCCCTGCGGGATCGTCGGCCATGGCGTGACCAGCCTCGCCGACCTGGGGTTCGCCGTCACCCTCGAGGAGGCCGACGCTGCGCTGAAGCGCGCCTTTCATCCAGTGTTCGGTCCGACGACCGATGGCGCACCGCCGATCCTTCCGTGAACCTCCGAGCGGTTGTTCGCGTCGGAGGGCGTGTCTAGAGATGATCCGCCCGCACCGGGGCTCGCGTCACGCTTAAGAAGCCCGCCGCCGTTTCATGCCCTTGATCGAACGGTATCTGTTTCGCCAGTTGCTGGGCCCCACGCTCCTGGCGAGCGCGGCGCTTTGCGCGCTCGCCCTGCTCAGTCAGAGCCTCTCGGGCCTCGACATTCTCATGGACCACCACCAGAGCCCGTGGATGTTCGCCAAGGTCACCCTGCTGGCCATGCCGCAATTGGTCGTCATCGTCCTGCCGGTGGCGGTGCTGGTCGCCGCCCTGGCGGCTTTCAACCGCCTACATACCGAGCAGGAGATCGTCATCTGTTTCGCCGGCGGAATGAGCCGATGGCGGGTGGCCTCCCCGGCCATCCGGCTCGCCGTGGCGGCGACCCTGGCGTCCCTCGCCCTGACCTTGTGGATACAGCCCCTGTGCTATCGCGCCCTGCGCCAGGAACTGGGGACGATGCGGGCCGATCTGGTCGCCACCCTGATCAAGCCTGGCCGCTTCACCCATCCGGCGCCGGGGCTGACCGTCTACGCCCAGTCCATCGACGACGAAGGCGCGATCCACAACCTCTTCATCGACCGCGACAACGGCAAGGGCCGGGACATCACCGTCACCGCGCGAGAGGGGCGGCTGCAGACCCGGGGCGGGGCGCCGATGCTGGTGATGCGCCACGGCGCCCACCAGGAGTTTTCCAGCGCCGGGGTGCTGAACTATTTGTCGTTCGATGAGTATGTCTTCGATCTGCGCCCGCTCATGGCCCTGGACCGGTCAGTGCGCTACAAGCTCTCCGACCGCTATCCGCACGAACTTTTCTTTCCCGACACGCGCCAAGTCTGGGAGCGCGCCAACCTCGCCAAGATGCTGGCGGAGGGGCATTCGCGGTTCGCCGGGCCGCTCTATAACATCGCCTTCATGGCCATGGCTTTCGCGGCGGTCATCGGCGGGCCGTTCAGCCGCCCGGGCTATGGCGCGCGCATCGCCGCGGTGGCCGCCGCGGCCCTGCTGGTCCGCGTCGCGGGCTTCGCGTTCCAGGCGGCGGCGGGAACGGCGCCCGGCCTGAACGTCGTGCAATATCTCATCCCCGCCGGGGCCACCCTGGCCGCGGCCATGGTGGTGTTCCGAACGCGGCCAAGGCCGGCGCCCGGGCAAACGCCCCTGGGATCCCCTCTCTCCAGGGTCGCGAGGTGATCGGCGCCGCAGCCCGGATACTGGCCTATGTCCTGGTCCGCACCCTGATCGGCGTGGCCGCGGCGTTGGGCGTGATCGTCTCGGTCATCATGCTGATCGATTTCGTCGAGCTGTCGCGCACCCTGGGCGCCCACGTGGACCTCAGCTTCCTTCAGATCGTGGGCCTCGTCCTGCTCAAGTCGCCGGCGGTGGTCCTGCTGCTTCTGCCGTTCGTGTTCCTGTTTGGCGGCATGGGGGCCTTCGTGGCTCTCAACCGGCGCAGCGAACTGGTCGCCATGCGCGCCGCCGGCCTGTCGGCATGGCGATTCATCGGCCCCGCCGCCGCGGCGTCGTTCCTGATCGGGATCCTGACGATCACGGTGCTCAACCCCGTCGCCTCGATCATGAGCGGTCGTTTCGAGGATCGCCGCGCGGCGCTGAGCGAAGGCCGCGGTTTCGACGCCGGGCGGGAAATCTGGCTGAGGCAAGGGGACGACCGCAGCCAGATCGTCATCCACGCCAAGTCGCACGACATCATCGACGGCGCCGTGCGGCTCAAGGGCGTGTCGCTGTTCGTCCAGGACGTGGCGCCCACCGGCGCCCTGGATTTCTCGCGCCGAATCGAAGCGGCCGAGGCCCGCCTCGCACCGGGATCCTGGCGCCTGACCGATGTGCGGGAAGTCCAGCCGGGCGCCGCGTCGGTGCGCTCCGAGCAACTCACCATCCCCTCGACCCTCGATCGCCGCACCGCCCTGGAGACGTTCGCTTCGCCAGGCGCCGTCGCCTTCTGGCGCCTGCCCTCGATGATCCGGTCGGCCGAGCTCGCCGGCTATTCGGCGGTCGGCTATCGCTTGCGCTGGCAACAACTCCTGGCGACGCCCCTCCTGTTCTGCGCTATCTGCGTCCTCGCCGCCGCCTTTTCCCTGCGCCTGATGCGCCTGGGAAACCTGGCGGGGCTGGCGGGCGCGGGCGTCGGCCTGGGTTTCGGGGTCTTCTTCCTCAATGAGGTCTGCGCCGTATTGGCCGCCACCGACGTCATCCCCCCCTTCCTGGCCGCCTGGGCGCCGCCGATTTTGGCGCTTTTGGCCGGCGCGACCCTCCTTTTCCATACCGAGGACGGCTAGGGTCATGGCGGGCGGCTCACCAAAGCGCGGAGAGGTCTGCCAAGTGATCATGGGCGGCCGCCTGGCGGCGATCCTGACGGGGGCGCCGCTGTTCGCCGGCGCGGCCGGGGCGATGCTGGTCGCCGCGTCCGCCCACGCCCAGGCCCCGAGCCCTGGCGGGGCCGCGCCGCCGGCGGCGGCCAAGGCCGCCGACGACGATGGCCTGGCGGGGGGCGGCTTCTACCTGGAGGCCGACCGCCTGATCGAGGACGACCTCAATCACAAAGTGACGGCGCAGGGCGCGGTCGAGGCGCGCTACAAGGGCCGCGTCCTGCGTGCGCAAGAAGTCGACTACGACTCCAAGACCGGCATCGTGACCGCTCGAGGCGACGTGCGGATCCTCAACGCCGACGGCTCTTCGCAGTTCGCCGACGCCATCACCCTGGACAAGGACATGACCGAGGGACTGGCCCTGGGATTCTCGACCCGCCTCCAGGGAAATGTGAAGATCGCCGCCGCCAGCGCCCAGCGCCACGGCGATGAGGTCACCGAACTCGACCACGTCATCTATACCCCCTGCCAGGTCTGCGCCCAAAACGGCCACGACAAACCCACCTGGTCCATCCGCGCCAGGAAGGTGATCGAGGATCGCAAGCGCCAGACCATCTATTTCAAGGACGCGACGATCCAGGTCCTGGGCATCGGGGTCGTCTACCTTCCGGCCTTCTGGACGGCGGACCCTTCGGCGGTGCGAAAGTCGGGGTTCCTGCTGCCGGTCATAACCATCTCGGGCAAGCGGGGCTTCAGCTATGAACAGCCCTACTACCGGGTGATCTCGCCGTCTCAGGCGCTCACCGCCACGGTGCAACTCAACAGCAAGGTCAACCCGTTCCTCAACCTCGACTACAAGCGCCGTTTCTATTCCGGCCTGGCCGACATCCGCGCCGGCTACACCTATGACCGCGACTTCACCTCCGGAGGGGAGAAGTTCGGCGCCCTGACCTCGCGCAGCTACATCCTCGGAAGCGGCGCATTCGACCTTTCACCCGACTGGCAGTGGGGCTTCACCGCTGAGCGGGCGTCGGACAAGCTGATCTTCGACAAATACGGCATCGGGGACGTGTTCAAAGACCGCGGCCTCTACGCCGCCGACGACCGGCGGCTGATTTCACAGCTCTACGCCGTGCGGCAGGATTCCCTCTCCTACCTCTCGGTGGCCGCCATCAGCGTGCAGGGACTGCGGCCCAACGACGATCAGAGCACCTTTCCGACCATCGCGCCTCTCATCGAAGGGCGCTACGAGCCCGCCCGGCCGATCCTGGGCGGGCGGTTGCGCATCGACGGCAGCGCCGTCGCCCTGACCCGGGACCAGGCGCCGGACGACCCGAGCCTGCCTGGGGTCGACAGCCGGCGGGCGACCCTCCAGGGCGACTGGCGCCGAACCTTCACCCTGGCCAACGGCCTTCGCCTGGCGCCCTTCGTCCAGGCGCGCGCGGACGTCTACAACCTGTCGAACCTCCCGGCCCCCAGCCCGTCCAACGCCACGGCGACACGGGCTTTTGGAACCCTGGGGCTGGACGTCAGCTACCCGCTGATCAAGCAGGTCGGGGGCGTCACCTATGTGCTGGAACCCCTCGCCCAGATCGCCATCTCGCCGAACACACGGCTGGATTCCCTCATTCCGAACGAGGACAGCGCGGTGTGGGAATTCGACGAGACCAATCTCTTCCAGGTCGACAAGTCGCCCGGCTTCGACCTCTACGAAGGCGGCCAGCGGGTGAATCTCGGCGGCCGGGCGACGATGATGCTGCCAGACGGGCGGTCGGGCAGCGTCCTGGTGGGCCGCAGCTTCCGGGCCGGCGACGATCCGGCGATCCCGCAGCGCACCGGCCTTCAGACCGCGCTCTCGGACTACATACTGGCCTTCGAAGCCGATCCCATCCGCGGAATCGGCCTGTTCTCGCGCTGGCGGCTCGACTCGCGCACTTTTGGCATCAACCGGCTGGAAGCCGGCGCGGAGTTCACCACCTCACGCGCCGCCGGCTATATCAGCTATCTGCAGGAGGCCCAGTCGCCCACCGGCGCCAAGATCAAGAGCATCGACGTGCACGGTGAGGTCTTCCCGTTCAGGCGCTGGGGAGTCGAACTCTACGGCATCGTCGATCAGGGCGCCTGGCGGCGGCGAGACTTCGGCGTCATCTACCGCGACGATTGCGTCCGCGTCGAAGTGCTGTATCGCCACGATGAAACCCTGATCGGCCCGCAGTTCGGCCCGTCCACATCCGTGGTGCTTCGCCTAACGCTCGCCACATTGGGCAATTCAGGCTACAGCCGCTGACCGATCGCCCGGCCCGCGGTTCACGGCCAAGGGGCGCCGACTGATGAGGATCTTCAAAGACGATGCGCTGGCTTGATCAAATCGCGGCCGTCGCGCGCGCGAGCGGCGCCGCCCTTTGGCTGATGGCCCTGTTTTGCGCCGCCCCGGCTCTGGCCCAGGAGGGCGCCGCCGCTCCGGCCGCCCCGGCCCAGGCTTCCCCGCCGGTCGAGACCCAGGGCCTGTCCGAGGGCGTGGTCGTCACCGTCAACGACGACATCGTGTCGAGCTATGACATCATCCAGCGCATGCGCCTGTTGATCGTCACTTCGGGGATCCAGCCGACCGAGCAGAACCTGCCGGAAATCCAACGCGAGGCTATCCGCTCCCTGGTCGACGAGCGCCTGGAAATGCAGGAGTTGAAGACCCAGGGCAAGACGCAGAAATTCGATCTCATCGCCTCCGACGGCGAAGTGGACGGCGAACTGGCCGACATCGCCCGCAGCAACAATACCAGCGCCGACCAGCTGCTGGCCCAATTGAACGCCCAGGGCGTCGGCACGCAGACGTTTCGCGACCAACTGCGGGCCGAGATCAGCTGGCGCGGCTGGATTCGCGGGCGCTACGGCCAGCGGGTGGTGATCGGCGAAGACCAGATCAAGGCGTTTCAAAAACGCCTGGAGGCCGAGGGGGGCAAGGCGCAATACCAGATCAGCGAAGTGTTCATCGACGCTCCCCGCGCCGGGGGCATGGAGGCCGCGACCAAGGGCGCGGCGCAGCTGATCGCCCAGATCCAGAAGGGCGCCCCCTTCGCGGCGGTGGCCCGGCAGTTTTCCAACGCGCCCTCGGCGGCCAATGGCGGCGACGTGGGCTGGATATCCGCCGGCGCGATGCCGCCCGCCGTCGATCGGGTGATGGAGAGCCTGCGCGCGGGCCAGCTTTCGCCCCCCATCCCGGTCAAGGATGGCGTCTATATCGTCTATTTGCGCGACCGGCGCGCCGGAGGGACCACCAGCTTGATCAACCTCAAACAGGTGGCCATCGCCCTGCCCAAGGACGCCGCGGCCGCCCGGCTGAACGCCGCCATGCGCAGGCTGGAGGCGCTGCGCCCCAAGCTGAACGGCTGCGACAACCTGGCCGCCGAAACCGCCAAGGTCGAGGGCGCGGTGTCGGGCGATCTGGGCGAGGCCGAGGCCAAGGATCTCGCCCCGGCGTTTCGCCAGGCCGCCGAGGGGCTCCAGGTCGGGCAGGTGTCGGCGCCGATCCGCACCGAAGCGGGGTTGCACTTGATCGCGGTCTGTGGCCGCCGGCAGGGTGGCGCCAATCAGATGACTCATGAGCAGATCGAAAGCCGCCTGTATGGTCAGGAACTCTCCATGATCGCCAAGCGCCAACTGCGGGACCTGCGAAACTCGGCGACCATCGAGACGCGGTGAACCGAGACGCCGTGATGGGCGGCCCCCTCGCGCTCAGCCTCGGCGATCCGGCGGGCATAGGCCCGGAGATCGTGGTCAAGGCGTGGCGCGCCCTGCATCGGATCGGACCCGCGTTCGTGGTCGTGGGCGATGCGCGATCCTTGTCGGCGGCGTTGGGCGGCGAGGAACCTCTCGTCCGGATCGTGTCGGACCTGGCGCAAGGCGCCGCGGTGTTCGAGGCCGCCCTGCCGGTTCTGGATCGGCCCTTGTCGGCGGCGGCGGTCGCCGGCGAGCCCTCCGCCCAGGCGGCCGGATCGATCATCGGCTGGATCGAGACCGCGGCGCACCTCGCCTTGGCCGGCGAGGCGAGCGGCCTGGTCACCGCGCCGATCGCCAAGGCGCCGCTCTATGCCGCCGGTTTCGCCTTCCCTGGCCACACCGAGTTCCTCGGACGGCTCGCGCCTGCGCCGGCGGGCACCATTGGCCGCGGACCGGTGATGATGCTGACCGCCGGCGATCTTCGGGTGAGCCTGGTGACCATCCATGAGCCCTTGGCGCGGGCGCCCGGCCTGCTGACCGAGGCTTTGATCATCAACGCCGGCCTGGTGACCGCCAGGGCGCTCGCCCGCGATTTCGGCATCGAACGCCCGCGCCTGGCGGTGACCGGCCTCAACCCCCACGCCGGAGAGAACGGCGCCCTGGGCGGGGAGGAGATCGCCATCATCGCCCCGGCCGTGCGGGCCCTGCGCGATCACGGCGTCGAGGCCAGCGGGCCGCACCCCGCCGACAGCCTGTTCCATGCCGAGGCCCGGGCCGGCTATGACGCCGCCCTGTGCATGTACCACGACCAGGCCCTGATCCCGGTGAAGATGCTGGATTTCTGGGGCGGCGTGAACATCACCCTGGGCCTGCCCATCGTGAGAACCTCGCCGGACCACGGCGTCGGCTTCGATATCGCCGGCCGGGGGATCGCCCGGCCCGACAGCCTGATCGCCGCCATCAGGATGGCCGCCGGCATCGCGGCGCGCCGCGCCGCCCGGTGACCCTGGATGGCCTGCCTCCTTTGCGCGAGGCCATGGCCCAGGCCGGCCTCATTGCGGACAAGCGCCTCGGCCAGCATTTCCTCCTGGACCTGAACATCTGCCGCAAGATCGCCCGACTTGCGGCGTTCGCGGACGAGGAAACCGTGATCGAGGTCGGGCCGGGCCCCGGCGGCCTCACCCGCGCTCTCTTGGAGGCCGGCGCGCGGGTGGTGGCGGTGGAGAAGGACGCCCGTTTCCTGCCCCTTCTCGGCGATCTGGCCGACGCGGCGCGCGGGCGCCTCACCGTCGTCCATGCCGACGCCTTGACCGTGGACGAGGCGGCGCTGGCCGGGGCCGGAACCGCCATTGTCGCCAATCTGCCCTACAACGTCGGCGCCCCCCTCCTGATCAAATGGCTGACCGGCGCCTTTCGCCCCAAGGCCATGACCTTGATGTTCCAAAAGGAAGTGGCCGGGCGCATCACCGCGGCGCCGGGCGGCGGCGACTACGGCCGCCTGGGTGTGATCGCCCAGGCCCTGTGCACGGCCCAGACGCTCCTGGACCTTCCCGCGCGCGCCTTCACTCCACCCCCCAAGGTGGCCTCGGCGGTGGTGCGCCTGATCTCGCGCCCCGATCGCCCGGCCGACGACCTTGTCGGAGCCCTCCAGACCGTGACCCGCGCGGCTTTCGGTCAGAGGCGCAAGATGCTCCGGTCATCCCTGCGGAGCCTGGGCGGCGAAGCGCTCTGCGCGCGGGCGGGCATCGACCCCGACGCCCGCGCCGAAACCGTGCCGGTGGCGGGCTTCCTCGCCCTGGCGGAGGTTTGGTTGGGGGTCAGATAGAGGGTGGTTCCTCCATCAACCTCAGCGCCAATGCGCCGATCCAAGGGTTGCGGACGCGCTTGAGGCGTTCGGCTTGGTAGATGGCCGCGAGTTGGGCATGGGCGGTCTCGAAGTCGTCGTTGAGGATCACATAGTCGTAGTCTTCCCATCGGGCGATCTCATCCTTGGCGCGGCCGAGGCGCCGGGCGATCACATCTTCCGCGTCCTGGGCCCTGGAGTGAAGACGCGCGGCGAGCTGCGTCATGGACGGCGGCAGGACGAAGACGCGCACGGTGTCGTCAGGCGCGCTTTGGGCGATGGCGCCGGCGCCCTGCCAGTCGATGTCGAAGAGCACGTCGCGGCCCTCCGCCAGGGCGGCCATGACCGGGGCGCGGGGGCTGCCGTACCGATGTTCATGGACCTCGGCCAGTTCCAGGAACGCTCCCTCCCGCGCCAGGCGCTCGAACTCGGCCGGTTCAATGAAGCGGTATTCGCGGCCATCGCGTTCGCCCGGGCGCGGCGCGCGGGTGGTGGCGGACACCGAAAGCTCGAGTCCCGGATGATCGGTGATGAGCCGGCGCGACAAGGAGGTCTTCCCCGCGCCCGAAGGGCTGGAGATCACCAGCAGCAGGCCGCGACGCCCCGGGCTCAGGTCACTGGGCATCGCGAGCCTGCTCGATGGCGCGCCAGCGGGCGACGTTCTTCTGGTGCGCCTCGAAGGTGGCGGCGAAGACATGGCCGCCCGTGCCGTCGGCGACAAAATAGAGGTCGTCCGTGGGCGCGGGACGCAGCGCGGCCGCCAGGGAGGCGCGGCCCGGATTGCCGATCGGTGTCGGGGGCAGGCCCGCGACGAGATAGGTGTTGTAGTCAGACGCCGAGGCCAGTTCGGAAACCCGCAGGCCGTGGCCGAGGGGATCGCCGCCGGTCAGCCCGTAGATCACTGTCGGATCGCTCTCCAGTCGCATGCCCTTCTTAAGGCGATTAACGAAGACCGCGGCGATGCGCGGGCGCTCGGCCGGCTTGGCGGTCTCCTTTTCCACCACCGAGGCGAGGATCACCGCCTGCTCGGCGGTGAGATAGGGAAGGCCCGGACGACGGCCCCGCCACAGCGTGGCCAGCAGCGCGTCCCGCGCCCGCATCATCCGCTCCATCACCGCCGCCCGCCCCTCTCCACGCCGTACCTCATAGGTTTCCGGAAGAAGGCTCCCCTCTCGCGGACCGGCTACGTCCCCGGACAGGGAGTCGGCCCGGCGCAGGATATCCGCCGCGACCTTGGAGGTCACGCCTTCGGGAATGGTGACGAACCGCCGAACGACCGCGCCGCGGCGGATGGCGTCCAGCACCCCGGCTAGAGGCTCGCCGGACAGGAATTCATAGTCGCCGGCTTTCAGATGGAGCGCCGCGCCGGTCAACTGCGCCGCCGTGATGAAGCCCAGTTCCGAGCGGATCACGCCGGCGCGCCTGAGGGCGTGGGCGATGCCGGGAAGGCCGACGCCCGGGGCCAGCACGACCTCCGTCGATCCGCCTCTCGCGGTAACGGGGCCCGGCCCGTCAAAGCGCCACAAGGCCCACCCCCCCGCCAGCACAAGACAGGCGAGGATTCCGAGCGGGACAATGGGGAGGCGGTTCGGTCGGCCCGCGGCCCTGGGTGCGCGCGCGCGGCGAGGCCGGCGGCTCACGGCGCCGTCTTGAACACGACGCTGGCGTTGGTGCCGCCAAAGCCGAAGCTGTTGGACATGGCCACGTCGATCCTCATGGGACGGGCCGTGTTGGGAACGAGATCGATGGGCGAGTCGACCGAAGGATTGTCGAGGTTGATGGTCGGCGGGGCGATCTGGTCGCGCAGGGCCAGGACGGTGAAGCCCGCTTCGACGGCCCCCGCGGCGCCCAGCAGGTGGCCGATCGAGGATTTGGTGGACGACATGGCAAGGTTCGCGGCGGCGTTCCCAAACAGGCGCTCGACCGCTCTCAGCTCGATCTCGTCTCCCAAGGGCGTGGAGGTGCCGTGGGCGTTGATGTAGCCGATGTCGGCCGGATCGACCCCGGCCTGGCCCATGGCGGCCTTCATGGCCCGAAACCCTCCGTCGCCGTCGTCGGCCGGGGCGGTGATGTGGTAGGCGTCGCCCGCCAAGCCATAGCCGATCACCTCGGCGTAGATTTTGGCCCCCCGTGCCCTGGCGTGCTCCAGCTCTTCCAGCACCAGCACGCCAGCGCCCTCGCCCATGACGAAGCCGTCGCGATCCGCGTCATAGGGCCGCGACGCGCGCGTCGGCGCATCATTGAAGTGGGTGGACATGGCGCGGCAGGCGATGAAGCCGGCGATGCCGATCTTGCATACCGCCGCCTCCGCCCCGCCGGCGACCATCACGTCCGCGTCGCCGTGCTGGATCAGGCGCATTGCGTCGCCGACCGCGTGGGCCCCGGTGGCGCAGGCGGTCACCACCGAATGATTGGGCCCCTTGAAGTGGTGACGGATCGAGACCTGGCCCGACGCCAGGTTGATTAGGGCGGAGGGGATGAAGAAGGGGCTGACCCGGCGCGGGCCCTTCTCATGGAGTTCGATGGCGGTGTCGGCGATGGTCGAGAGCCCGCCGATCCCCGAGCCGATGTTGACCCCGGTGCGGTCCCGATCCTCTTCGTTTTGCGGCGCCCAGCCGGAATCGCGCACCGCCTCGTCCGCCGCGGCCATGGCGTAGAGGATGAAGTCGTCGACCCGGCGCTGTTCCTTGGGGCTCATCACCTGATCGGGATCGAATGAATCAGGGACGTCCGCGCCGCCCCCGCCGCGACCGTCCACGCGCGGCACTTCGCAGGCCACCTGGCAGGCGTAGTCGGCCGGATCGAAGGCGGTTATCCGCCCGGCGCCGGATCGGCCGGCGAGAATGCCCGTCCAACTCGCATCCACCCCCCACCCCAAGGGGGTGACCATGCCAAGCCCGGTGACGACGACGCGGCGCATCAGCGGCGTCAGGCGCCCAGGCGCTCTCCGATGAATTTCACCGCGTCGCCCACGGTCTGGATGTGTTCGGCGGCGTCGTCGGGGATTTCGATGTCGAACTCCTCCTCGAAGGCCATCACCAGCTCGACGTTGTCCAGGCTGTCGGCGCCCAGGTCATCAATGAAACTCGCCTTTTCGGTCACCTTCTCGGGATCGGCGTCCAGGTGTTCGATGACGATCTTGCGCACACGCTCGAGAATGTCGGACATTTAGGATCCAGTCCCTCTTTGTGGTCGGCGCCCGCGTGGCGGGGACACCCGCGGCCGCCTCGATTGCTTAACTGCAAAAACGTCGCGCCCGGCGGCCCGGGCGCTGGCTCGTTCGATATTCGTTTTTCCGCCTAGCATGTTCCTTTGAGGGACACTAGCGGCGGCGGCGGGCGCGTCAGATCATCGCCATGCCGCCGTTCACGTGCAGGGTCTGGCCAGTGACATAGGCGCCCTCGTCGCTGGCCAGATAGACGCAGGCCGCCGCCACGTCGCCGCCGCCGCCCAGCCGCCCCAAGGGTATGGTGGCGAGGATCCCCGCCTTCTGGGCCTCGCCCAGCGCCGCCGTCATCCGGCTTTCGATGAATCCCGGAGCGACGCAGTTCACCGTGACCCCCCGGCTCGCCACCTCCTGGGCCAGGGCCTTGGAAAACCCGATCATGCCGGCCTTGGAGGCGGCGTAGTTGGCCTGGCCGGGATTGCCGGTCACCCCGACCACCGAGGTGATTCCGATGATGCGCCCGGCGCGGCGCTTCATCATGCCGCGCAGCGCCGCGCGAGACAGCCGAAAATAGCTCTCCAGATTGACCTTGAGGACCATCGCCCAGTCCTCGTCCTTCATCCGTAGCAACAGGCCGTCGCGGGTGATCCCCGCGTTGGCGACCAGGATGTCGAGACCCCGCCCCGCCACGCTTTCGGCCAGTGCGGGAAGGCCGTCGACGGCGGGGCCGTCGGAAAGGTCGCAGGGCGCGCACGACGCCCGCTCGCCCAGGTCCTCGGCCAGGGCCGCCAGCGCCGACTGGCGGGTCCCCGACAGCACCACCTGGGCGCCTTGGCCATGCAGGGCGCGGGCGATGGCGCCGCCGATGCCGCCGCTGGCGCCGGTGACGAGCGCGGTCTTGCCGGAAAGGTCGAACATGGCGGGAGCCCGTATCACAACGATTTGGCGAAGGCTTCGAGATCGGCCGGCGCGCCCAGCGCCACCGCCTCGGCGTCCGGCGCGATGCGCTTGGCGATCCCGGTCAGCACCCTGCCCACCCCCGCCTCGGCGAAGCGCGTGACGCCGCCTTCGCCGGCCAGCCATTCGACGCTTTCGCGCCAGCGCACCCGACCGGTGATCTGCTCCACCAGCAGGCGCCGGATCATCTCGGGGTCCAGGGTCGGACGGGCGGTCACATTGGCCACCAGCGGCGCGCGCGGCGGATCGATCGCGGCCGTCGCCAGGGCCCGCGCCATCTCGTCGGCGGCCGGTTGCATCAGGGGGCAATGGAACGGCGCCGAGACATTGAGCGGTATGGCTCGCGCGCCCAGGGCCTTGGCCGCCTCGATGGCCCGGTCGACGGCCGCCTTGGCCCCGGAGATGACCACATTGCCGAGGTTGTTGTCGTTGGCGACCACGCAGACGCCGAGCTCGGCGCCCTCCGCCGCCGCGGCCTCGGCCAGGGCCACGTCGCTCTTGGGGCCGATCAGGGAGGCCATGGCCCCTTCCCCCACCGGGACCGCCCGTTGCATGGCTTGGCCGCGCAGTTTCAAGAGCCGGGCGGCGCCCGCCAGATCCAGGGCGCCGGCGGCGGCGAGGGCGGAATATTCACCCAGGGAATGGCCGGCGACGAACGCCGCCCGCTCCACCGCGACGCCGAATTGCCCGCTCAAGGCTCGCATCACCGCCAAGCTCACCGCCATCAGGGCCGGCTGGGCGTTTTCGGTCAGGGTCAGGTCCTCGATCGGCCCGTCGCGCATCAAGCGAAAGAGTTTTTGACCCAGAGCGTCGTCGACCTCCTCGAACACGGCCCGCGCCTCGGCGAACGCTTCGGCGAGGGGCGCCCCCATGCCGACCGCCTGGCTGCCTTGACCCGGAAAGACGAAAGCCAGGCTCATGAAGGGTCCTCGGGAAGAGCGTCTTGGTGCGACGGCATGGCGGGATCGTCCTTCTCGACCGGGCCCGGAGGGTTAGGTCAAACCCCGCCCGGTCACAAGCCGCACCCCGCGCGATTGGGGTGGCGTAATCGCGCCGCGTGGGCGCATAGTCGAGGCCCATCGCCCCGGAGCATCCGCCATGAACCGCCTGACCGCCGCCGCCTGCGCCGCCGCGCTCGTCGCCGCCGCTCCCGCCCACGCGGCCCTGAAGGTCGGCGCCCGGGCGCCCGACTTTTCCGCCCAGGCCTCCCAGGCCGGCAAGCAGTTCCCGTTCAAACTTTCCGACGCCCTGAAGAAGGGACCGGTGGTGCTCTATTTCTTTCCGGCCGCCTTCACCTCCGGCTGCACCCTGGAGGCCCACGAATTCGCCGACGCCTCGGCCGACTACCGCAAGCTCGGCGCCACCCTGATCGGGGTCACCGCCGGCAATATCAACCGCCTGACGGAATTTTCGGTCAGCGAGTGCCGCTCCAAGTTCGCGGTCGCGGCGGACCCCGGGGCGGCGATCGCCAAGAGCTATGACGCCACCCTGGCCGTCTGGCCGGGCCACTCGGATCGAGTTTCGTACGTGATCGTCCCCGACGGCAAGGTGATCCTCGCCTACGCCAACCTCAAACCCGACGACCATGTGGTCAAGACCCTGGCGGCGGTGAAGGTGTGGCGCGCCGCGCATCCGCTTTAGGGCCGGCGGTCGCGGGCTTGCCCCCGGCGCTATTTGCGGGTAACAGCCCCGCTCCCCGATCGAGGAGCGGTCTTTTCGCGGAGCGTCAAAGGGCATGGGAGCCTCCCGTGCCGCCGCGGGCAAGAACCATCGTTTCGGCGCGCCACTTCCGGGCGCCCGCGGCGCCGCCCTTTCAAGCGGAAGAAGGAAACCATGGCCTTTTACGAGCACGTGCTCATCGCGCGTCAGGACATCTCCCCGGCCCAGGCCGAGACCTTGAATGAAGAACTCAAAGCCCTGATCGAATCCCTCGGCGGCCACATCGCCAAGATCGAATACTGGGGCCTTCGCAACCTCACCTATCGCATCAAGAAGAACCGCAAGGGCCACTATTCCCTTCTCGCCATCGACGCCCCCGCGCCGGCGGTCAAGGAGATGGAGCGGCAGCTGTCGATCAACGAGGACATCCTGCGCTACCTGACCGTGCGGGTCGAGGCGCTCGACCTTGAACTCTCGCCGGTTCTCGCCCGGCGCGACCGCGAGCGTGAACGGCGTTTCGAAGACTCTCCGGCCGTGGCCCAACCAGAGCGGGAACTCAGAGCATGACCGACGAAACCACCGTCCCCGAAGCCCCCACCGCCAGCGCCGGCGGCGCCCGCCGGGCCTTCATGCGCCGGCGCAAGGTGTGCCCCTTCTCCGGCGCCAACGCGCCCAAGATCGACTTCAAGGACGTCAAGCTCCTGCAGCGCTACGTCTCCGAGCGCGGCAAGATCGTTCCTTCGCGCAT
>JBBQGZ010000037.1:0-20814 GCA_038323535.1 Caulobacterales bacterium | reverse complement strand
TCTCCATGACGGAAAGGCGGGGCGCCCTTTTTTCGGCGGCGCCCTGGCCGGGCTTGGGCGAGAACGCGCGGATCATCTCCGCGTCGGGGGCGTTTGAGAGGGGCTCTTAAGGACAAACCCCTCTCAAAGCCGTGGCCCGATCATCTTATGGATGCCAGGAAACACTAGGCGCCGGTAACGGCGGTGGCGCCGGCGAGAATGACACCCAGGGAGACGAGGAACACCGCGACGGTGCGATCGAAGAGGCTGGAGAACTTTGCGAGAGACATGACGAGACATCCTTGGTTGGCTGAACCTCCGGGGGAGCGGAGGGCGTCCTATCTGGACAACGTTTAGATAGCACCTATGTGAACGGTGTCAAGATAATCTTTACAACGTTTGGATTAAGTTTTACGGTGGTCGCAATCAGAGAAAATGGAAACGCCATGGCTCACCTCCAGGCTCAGGAAATCCGCCCCTATCATCACGGCGATCTGTCACGCGCCCTGATCCAGGCCGGCCGCCGCATCCTCGAGGTGGGCGGCCCCGCGGCCCTCTCCCTGCGCGCGGTGGCCCGGGAGGCCGGGGTGAGTCCCGCGGCCCCCTATCACCATTTCAAGGACAAATGCGAACTGCTGGAGGCGGTCGCCAAGGAGGGGTGGATGGAATTGGGGTCCGCCGTCGCCAAGGCCCGAGCCTCGGCCCCCGACGCCCGCGCCGCTCTGACCAACATCGGCGTCGCCTATGTGTGTTTCGCCAGGGACAACCCGGCCCTCTATCGCACCATGTACGACGGCGCCTGCGACCGCGCCACCATGCCCGACCACGCCAAGGAAGACGACAGCGGCTGGCGCCATGTCCGCGAAGCCCTGATCGAAGCCGGCGCCGACCCGGCCGAGGAGCGTGAACTCGAACTGGCCACCATCGCCGCCTGGTGCGCCGCCCACGGCGTGGCCGAGATGGCTGGCTTCAAGGAGTTCGAGTCCCTCAAGACCGCGCTCGGCGGCGAAGAGCCCTTCGTCCGCGCCGTTCTCGAGCACGTGGGCATCTTCGCGGCAATGTCCCGGCCCAAGATCCGGGCGTGACGCGGCCGGGTTTCGTCACCCGCTTCGCCCCCTCGCCCACCGGCCTGCTCCACCGCGGCCACGCTTTTTCCGCCCTCACCGCCTTCGAAGCCGCCCGGGCCGCCGGCGGCCGCTTCCTCCTGCGCATCGAGGATATCGACCAAGGCCGCTGCCGGCCGGCGTTCGAGGCGGCGATCCTGGAAGATCTCGCCTGGCTCGGCCTGGAATGGGAAACGCCCGTTCGCCGCCAGTCGGAGCATCTGGCGGCCTACCGGGACGCCGTCGAAGGGTTGCGCGCGCGAGGCCTGGTCTACCGCTGCTTCAAGACGAGGCGGGAAGTCCTTGCCGACATCGGCCGGGCGCCGCACGGGCCCGCGCCGCCGCTCCGGCCGACGCCATCGACCGGACCCTTCGCCTGGCGTCTCTCGCTCGCGGAGGCCAGCCGCCAGTTAGGCGGCTTCGAGGGCCTGGGGTTCACGGAGGAAGGATTGGGGTGCGTGACGGCGCGTCCGGAGGGCGCCGGCGACGTCATCCTGGCGCGCAAGGATCTGGGCGTCGCCTATCATCTGGCGGTGGTGCTGGACGACGCCCGCCAGGGGGTGACCCACGTGATCCGCGGCGACGACCTGTTCGAGGCCACCCACATCCAGCGTGTCTTGCAGGCCCTCCTGGGCCTGCCCACCCCCACCTACCGCCACCACTCTCTCCTCCTGCGGGCCGATGGCAAGCGATACGCCAAGCGCGACACCACCGAGACCTTGAGAGACTTGCGCGCCCGAGGCGTCGGACCGGCGGCCTTTCGGGCGGAGCTGGGGTTTTGAGCGGACCCTGAACCACGCATTCGAGCCACCCGCGCCGAGCGCCATGGAGCACCCGTTTACGCCGTCTTAGTAAAAATGACGTTGCTATGTGTCCATCGGCAATTGTCCGATGGTTAACACAACGCGTGCTAGCCCCCACGAGCTGGCTGACCGGGGGGTGACCTCTTGCTATTTACAGCGACGTCAATAGGAACGCAAAGCTTCTTTGCAACCAAGTCCGCCTTGGGCGTGTTCTTAAATGCGTCAGGAATGCGTCGGCGGGACGTTCTTGGGAAGGCTGGATCATGACGACTCAGCGGTTGAGGGGCACCTACCTATCCGGCTACACGATTTCGGCGGTCTATTCACTGCTCAAAATCGACGACACGGCCCTGATCAAGGGTGTCGGCATCATCGGCGTCGCGCCGGTGAAGATCGAAAACCACGGCGTGGTCCTCGCTGGCAAGGGCGCCGATGGAAGGGCGGGCCACGCCCAAGGCCGTGACGGCAATACCGGGATCAACCTCGCCGCCGGCGCCCGCGTGGTCAACTTCGGCACGATCATCGCCGGGCGGGGCGGGGCGGGCTACGGCTTTCGCCCGGGCGGCTATGCGGGCGGTGGGGGCGACGGCGGCGCGGCGGTCGTGTTCTCGGCGTCCGGCTCCGTCACCAATCGAAATGTGATCGTCGGTGGTGATGGCGGCGCCGGAGGCGCGCGCCTGACGACCGGAGGGCCCGCGGGCGCGGGGGGCGACGGGGGCGCCGGAATCCTGCTGATCGCGGGCGGCGATGTGGTCGACAGCGGCGCCGTGGCGGCCGGGGCCGGAGGCATCGGCGGCTATGGCCTGCAAGGCGGCGCCGCGGGCGGCGTCGGCGGCTCGGCCATCGACCTGCGAGGGGCCTCGACCTTGGCCATCTACAACGGGACAGTCACCGGCGGCCAGGGCGGCGCGGGCGGTGGCGGCGGCGCCGGCGCGGCGGGCGGCGCCGGCGGAGCGGGCGGTTCGGCCGTCACCGCTTCGGCCTACGACAGCCTGAAGAACAACGGGGTGATCCAGGGCGGTCAAGGCGGGCTTGGCCGGGTCGGGGCCGGACACGGCGCCGGCGGAGCCGGTGGAGCGGGTGGCTTGGGCGTTTCGCTCAGCGGCGGGGGATATATCCTCAACAGCGCCTCGATCGTCGGCGGCAACAGTATTTCCATTACTGGCGGACAAGGCGGGACCGGGGGCCAGGGCGGTTATAACGCCAGCGGTTATCGCGTGGGTGGGGGCGCGGGCGGGGCGGGCGGCGCGGCGATCGCGCTTTCGGCGGGCGGCGCCGTGACCAATCGCTCGATCGTACAGGGCGGCGCGGGCGGCATCGGTGGGGAAGGCGGTTCGCTCTTGGGCGACGCGGCCGGCGGCGGGGCCGGCGGGACGGGGATCGATGTGCTGAGTGGTGTCGCCGCCCTTTCCAATATTGGGACGATCCGGGGCGGCCAAGGCGGCGCCGGCGGCGTCGCCAACAGCGTCACCTTTTTCGGCGGCGGCAAATATCAGTTGGCCGGCGCCGGCGGAGCCGGTGGGTACGGCGTCAACCTTTCGGTGGGCGACAGCCTGATCAACAGCGGCTACATCCTGGGCGGCGCCGGCGGCGTCGGCGGGGCCGGATCCGGCTACGCCGCCGGCGGCCAGGGCGGCGACGGGGGCGCCGGGGTGAATCTGCGCGTCGGCGCGTCGATCACCAACCACGGAACGATCATGGGGGGCGCGGGCGGGCTCGGCGGCGCGGGCGGCGCGGGCAATCTCAACGGGCTCGGAAACGACGCCCCGGACGGGGGGAAGGGCGCGCGAGGCGCCGGCGTGATGCTCGCGTCGGGCTGCTACCTCTTCAACGACACCTTTGGCCTGATTGGCGGGCGGACCGGCGTCGTCGCCACGGGGCCGAACACGACGGTGACCAACAGCGGCACGATCAGCGGCGACGTCAACTCGGTGAAGTTCACCTCCGCCAGGGACGTCCTGATCCTCCAGAGCGGCGCCCGGTTCATCGGCGCGATCGCCGGTGGCGGCGGGACGTTGAGTTTGGCGGGCGGCGTCGGCACGATCAGCGGCCTGGGGGGAACGGGCGTGGTGTCGGGCGCCGATTCCGCCACCTTCGCGGGGTTCGGGTCCTATGTCGTCAGCGGCACGGGCTGGACCCTTGCCGGCGCGAATGTACTTTCGGGCGGGGACAGCCTGACCGACAATGGGGTCCTGGACGTGACCGGGTCGCTCAGCGAAGCGGCCGGCTCGACCATCACCGTCGGCGCGGGAGACAATCTGACCTTCCACGGCGGCGGGGACAGTTTTTCCGGTACGATCGGCGGGCCCGGAACCGTGACCTTCTCAAGCGTGAGCGACACCTTCGACGGCGTGCGCCTCACGGCGGCCAATGTGGCGGTCAAGACCTCGACCGTGACCCTGAAGGGCGCGATCACCGAGATCGGCGTGTTGACGGTCACGACCAGCACCCTTTCGATCGTCGCGGGCGGGGCGACCTTGAGCGGTGGCGGGACCGTCGCGCTCAGCGACAACGCGTCCAATATCATCACCGGCGTTGCGGCCGGCGCCACCCTCACCAACATCGACATGACCATATCCGGGGCCGGGATGCTGGGCGCCGGTCAGATGACCTTGAACAACAAGGTGGGGGGGATCATCAACGGCAGCGGAACGCGGGTGTTGACCCTCGACACCGGCGGCGCCCAGATCGCCAATGACGGCCTGATCGAATCCACCGGCGCGGGCGGGCTCACGATCCAGAGCTCCATCGGCAATACCGGCGTTCTGAAGGCCGTTGGCGGCGTCTTGACGGTCAATGGGGCGGTCACCGGCGGCGGAACGGCGGTGATCGCGGGCGGGGCGCTCAACTTCACCTCGAGTTTCACCCAGAACGTCAGCTTCACCGGCGCCACCGGCCTGCTCGAGCTTGCCCAGTCACAGAGCTACAAGGGGGCAATCAGCGGCTTTTCCCATGTCGGCCTAACCGTGCTGGACCTGGTCGACATCGCCTTCGTCGGCTCGGGCGAGGCGACCTATCTGGACAATGGCTCCAAGACCGGTGGCGTGCTCAGCGTGAGCGATGGCGTCCACACCGCCAAGATCACCCTGGTCGGCGACTATACGACCGTTTCGTTCTCCGCCGGCAGCGACGGCCACGGCGGCGTGCTCATCGTCGATGCGGCCTTGGCGCCGGCGCCCCAGCAGCGCTTCGTCGCCGCCGTGGCCGGCTTCGGCGCGCCCGACGGCGGCCCCGTGCACCTTCCCGCGGACGCCTGGCGCCCCCCACCGCACCTCCTGGCCGCGCCGAGGGTGGCGATAGCCTGACCGCGCGGGGTCTTGATCCTCACCCGCGAAGCGGGGGAGGGGGACCACCGAAGGTGGTGGAGGGGGCGGCGACCGCCTCGATCTCCCCAAGAACGCGAGGCAAGGCCTCTTCGTCTTTACCCCGGGTCTGGTGACCATGGCCCGTCAGGTCAGACGAAGTGCGTTCCCCTCGAGGCGATGAGCGAAAAGGGGAACGCGCGGCGGGAGCCTTCGCGTGTCGCGTCCGCCCACCCGTCGCCGCCCGGGCCTAGTCCGGCCATGGCGCGCACGGAGGCGGGCGCCATCGCTTGATCTTAAGGTTTCGGATTTCCTTGGAGCGGGCGAAGAGATTCGAACTGGCCTCCGCCGGCATCCACTGGTGTCCTGCGGGTCGAAAACGAAGACAATAAAAACAACGCACTAGCTTAGGTCGTTTCCGACGGGTTCCGCCCGCATCCGCCTCAATCCTTGCAACTCCTTATGAACGGGCCTATGAACGGCGGCGTCGGCCCCGCTCATGTCCCGCGCCCTTAACCGCCTTTCCGCCCGCGCCGTGACGACGGTGAAAAGCGTCGGCATGCATGCCGATGGCGCCGGTCTCTACCTGCGGGTGCGCGGCGAGACGATGCGCTCGTGGGTGTTCGTATGGCATGCTGCCGGCAAGCGCCGGGAGATGGGCCTGGGCGCTCCGCCGAGGGTGGGCCTCGCCAGGGCCAGGGATAGAGCCCAGGCGGCCCGTGAGATCATCGAGGATGGCGGCGATCCGCTCGCCGCTCGCCGGGCGGTCGCTTCGACTCCAACCTTCGGTTCCCTGGCCGACGCCTTCATCGAGGACCGCGCTCACACCGTGCGTTCCCAGAAGTCGATCGACCGCTGGCGGCGCGCCATCGGTCCTGGGGGCCACGCCGAGGCGCTGCGTGCCTTGCGGGTGGATAAGGTCTCCACCGAGGATGTGCTGGGCGTGCTGAAGCCCTTGTGGACCACCAAGGCCTCCACCGCGGGCCTCGTGCGCGGCTACATCGAGGCGGTGCTGAACCTCGCCAAGGCGAGCGGCCACCGCCGGGGCGAAAACCCGGCCGCCTGGCAGGGCCATCTGGCCCTCATCCTTCCCAGACGCGAGACCCTGAGCCGCGGCCATCACGCGGCCATGCCGTTCGCGGAAGTTCCGGCGTTCATCGCCCTGCTCCGGCAGCGCTCCGCCGTCGCCGCCCGGGCGCTGGAGCTCACCATCCTCTGCGCCACCCGAACCAGCGAGACCCTGGGCGCAAGGTGGGAGGAGTTCGACCTGGAACGCGCCATCTGGACCATTCCCGGCAACCGCATGAAGGCCGCCAAGGAGCACCGCATCCCGCTCTCCAAACAGGCGATCCAGATCCTTTGCGATCTGATCCCCGGCGAAGGGCTGGTCTTCCCCGGCTTCTCGCCAGAAAAGCCCCTCTCCAACATGGCCATGGAGATGATGATGCGGCGGATGAAGGTCGACGTCACCGTCCATGGCTTCCGCAGCAGTTTCCGCGACTGGGCCGGGGAGGCGACCGAAGCCCCGCGCGAACTGGCCGAGGCGGCGCTGGCTCACACCATCGGCGACACCGCCGAGCAGGCTTACAGGCGCGGAGACGCGCTGGAACGCCGCCGCGGCCTGATGGAGGCGTGGGCGGTGTTCTGTTCGGGCCACGCGAAAGGCGACGCGCTGGTGATCTGAACGGCGAGGCGATCGGGCCGCTCCACTGGGAGCACCTCCCCTGAGGCGCCCCGCACATCGAGGGGCGCCCCCATTTCCGCGAATCACTCCCGCGCGAATCGGATCGCAGGTGAACCGCCGTGAAGGAGTCGAGACCAAGCCAAAAAAAATCTTTCCAAGCGGGGCAAGGGATTCCCGCCCAAGCGCCTGATGCGGGGCTTCGCGGCCCCAAGTCGTGACGGCATCCAAAGCGCATCCAACACTGGAGACGCGCAATGGACGACGCACCAGAAAGACCCCGGCCTCGCCTCGAGAGGATCGCGGAGGTCGCTCGCCGGGTCGGCTTCAAGAAGTCGTGGATCTACGAGCGGATCGCCGCCGGCGACGGCGGCTTTCCAGCCCCGCTGAAGATCGGCTCGGCGAGCCGGTGGGACTCCCGGGCGATCGACGCCTGGCTCGAAGCCCAGGCCCGGCGCGGTGAGCCGGGCGCTCCAAGGCCGCCCGAGGCGCCGCAGGCGGCTACCGACGGCCGCGAACGCGGGCGCTACCCTTCCTTGAAGAGGGGGGGCTGAAATGGCGCGCCGCCCCCGCCCCGTCTCCGCCGCCCCCGGCGCATTTCTCAGCGCCGATCAGGTTGCCTTCAGGCTCGGCGTCTCTGTCCGCTCCATCCGGCGACTGATCGATTCCGGCGAACTGCGCATCCATCGGATCGGCGGCTCGGTCCGCGTCGCGCCCGAAGATCTGGCCGTCTATCTGGCCCGCCACGGTGGGTGAACAGAGCACGTCCGGCTGTCATCGCATGTCATTCACCGACAACAACAATTCGGGGGGTCGTGAATACACGATGTTCGCAAAGAATACTGTTTGCCACACGCCCCACGCACGAATTCACCCCAGAGGCATCCGCTGACATCACCAGGAACAATATGACCACTCCCCATCCTTCACGATTCTTTGCTTCAGGCCTCCATCCCACGGCCACGCTCGCCGACCTCCGCGCGTGGGTGGACGCCCAAAGCGGTCTCTCCGCGGACCAGCGCCGCGACCGGCTCTCCGCGATCCACACCGTGGCCAGATGGCTGCGCCGGGACGCCGGCGAGATCATGGCCTCTCCCGCCCATGTCCGCGAGCGCCTCAAGGGCCTCAACCTCGCCGCCGTCGGCACGTCCCAACGAAATTGGGAAAACGTCCTTAGCCGCCTGCGCAGGGCGCAGATGGACGCGGGCCTCTCCGCCATGCCTGGCCGCTCCGAGATTCCCCTGACCCCGGACTGGGCCGCGCTGACAATCCTTCTGAAGGAGAAGGTGTCCCGCCTGCCGCTATGCCGCTTCGCGCGGTGGTGCGGTGCGCGGGGGATGGGGCCGGACCAGGTCACTTTGGAGACCTTCGACGCCTATCTCGCCGACCTGCGGACGAGCGAGCTGAAGAAGGATCCGCGGCGCGTCCACAAGCTTCTCTGTCAGAGCTGGAACAAGGCCTCCCGGGGCCTCGCCTCCTGGCCCGGGCTGATCGTCGAGGTCCCCGACTATCGCAACACCTATCTGGTCGACTGGGCGCGGTTCCCGCCGTCCTTGAAGGCGGAAATCGACGCCTATCTGGCTTCGAGGGCGGCTCCCGACCCCTTCGGCGAGGGCGCGCGGCCGATCAAGCCGAGCACGGTCGCCCTGCGGTCGAGCCAACTGCATGAGTATGTCTCGGCCCTTGTCCACCGCGGGCGCGATCCGATGACCCTGCGCGGCCTCGCCGACCTGGTCGAAGTCGACACCGTCAAGAAGGCGCTGCGCTTCTTCATGGGGAGGTCGAAGGCCGGGAAGCCGGTTCACGCCTCGAACGTCGCCTGGATGATTAAGGTCCTCGCCCATCATTGGGTGAAGGTCGACGAGACGCATCTCGCCCTCCTGAAGGCCATGTGCAAGGCGCTCGCCCCGGCCCCGGGCATGGTCGAGAAGGTGCGCGGCAAGCTGCGCCCGTTCGACGACCCGGCCAATGTTCGGGCGCTCGTCACCCTGCCCCAGCGCCTGCTCGCCAAGACAAAGGGCGGCAAGACCCCGCGAAACCGGGCCGTCGAGGTCCAGATCGACCTGATGATGGAGATCCTGCTGATGATCCCGATGCGGGTCGGCGACCTGTCGCGCCTGGACCTCGTCCGCCACATCCGCCGCTCGAGGGGAGGAAAAGTGGTCCACATCAGTATTCCGGCCGCCGAGTCCAAATCCGAGGACCCCCTTGAGGCCCTGCTGCCGCCGTCCGCGGTCCAGCTTCTCGACCTCTATCTGCGGGACCATCGCCCCCTGCTGCTGACCGCGCCGAACGACGCTTTGTTCCCCGGCCGTGGCGGGCGGCCCAAGTCGAGCTCTTGCATGGCCGTTCAGATCAAGGAATGCATCCACCGCGAGACCGGGCTCGACGTCAATGTGCACCTCTTCCGGCACATAGCCGCCAAGCTGATCCTCGAGGCCTATCCGGGCGCCTATGCCATGGTCCAGCAGATCCTCAATCACAAGCGGCTGGCGACCACGACGGGCGCCTATTGCGGGACCGAGAAGGCGGCGAACTTCCGCCACTTCGACGACCATATCCTCAAGCTCCGAGCCGAACCCCCGCCCCCGGGTTTTCGCCCGCCAGGCAAGGGGAAGGGGCGGTGAGCGGCCGCGACGGCGGGCCCCACGATCCGCGCCGCCGATCGCTCCCCCTCGAGGATTGGCCGGCGGCCGACCGGCGGGTGTGGGGGGCCGCCCTGCTCAAGGGCGATCTGCTCGACCCCGGCGGACCGGCCAGCGCCTGGTCGGACGCCACCCTGGCCATTCTCGTCCGCGGCTACGGCCGCTGGCTGAACTGGCTCTTCCTCAATGGCCTTCTCGATGTGGAGTCTCCGCCGGCCGATCGCATCCGACCCGACCGGGTAAGCGCCTATATCGCCGAGCTGCGCCTGCTCAACGCCTCGATGACCGTCTGGCAGAGGACCAGCCAGCTTCGCCAGACCGGCGCCGTCCTGGCGCCCGAAGCGGACCTTGCCTGGCTGCGCAAGCTGGAGAGCCGCCTGCAAAAGGTCGTGATACCGGTGAGGAACAAGCGCGCGCGCCTCGTCCCTTCCGCCGAGCTCGTGGCCCTCGGAGTCCGACTGATGGAGGCCGCCCAGGCCGGCGGCGCCTCGCCCCACCTTTCCGCGATGAAGTTCCGCGACGGGCTCCTGATCGCGCTCCTGGCGGCGCGGCCGTTTCGGCGAGGCAACTTCACCTCGATCGAGATCGGCCGGCATCTGGTGAACCAGAGCGATGGCTACTGGCTGCGCTTCGAAGCGCCCGAGACGAAGAATCGCCGCCGACCGCTCGAGGCCCCCTTTCCAAGCGCGCTGACGCCCTACCTCGAGCGCTACCTTGCCGATCATCGGCCGGTGCTCGTGGCAAGGGGGCTTCGTCGGCAAACCGGCGATGCACCCTCAGAGGCGCTATGGATCGGCGCGTTCGGCAAGCCGTTGGCCGCGGCGGGATTGTCATCCCGGGTGGAGGCGATCACCCGGCGGGAGTTGGGCCACGCCATCAATGTCCACCTAGTCCGCGATTGCGCCGCCACATCGGTCGCCGAGGAAGACCCCGAGCACACCGGTATAATCAGCACGATCCTGGGCCATACGACCAACACGACCGCGGAGCGCTGCTACACCCACGCCCAAGGCCTCAAATCGGGCCGATGCCTCCAGGACGAGATCCTGCGGCTGCGGGGCAAGGCGAAACCCCGCCCGGCGGCCACGCGCGGCGGATCGCCGCGCAAGAACCGCCCGCCGAGTTCGCGACGTAGCCACGGCCCCCGAGCGCAAGGCGATGATCCGGCGTGACCCTGAAACTTTCATCAGGCGGCGGGCGCAACTTCCGCGGATCAGCCGGGGCAGGGTCTACCATTCGCTCACGGAGGCGGCCGTTTGAGCGGAGCCCCTCGCTTGCTACGGCGCAATCTGGAGACGCGTGCTTCGCGAGCGGCTCCGCTACCGCCGGTGAAATTTTCACCATCACCTGAAATACGATGTCGCCGGATCAAGCGTGCGGGGGGAACATGGTCCTTCTCGGCTTCAGGATGCCCGTAGAGGCCGGTCGGTGAGGGGGAGGGTATTCCCCCTGGCCCGCGCGGCGTCGGCCTGTGGGGCGAACTCGGAGGCAGGTGGGCGCCGGCGCCAACGGCTAGTCGACCGACGGCTTAGTGAAAATTGCGGGTTTTCAGCGAAATCGTGGGCGTTCGCGGGTCCGGGCGTGACGGGCTACGATGAAATTCGTCGCCGCGGCCGTGTGGGAGCGGGAAGGGCGTGTCGCGCTGGCCGAGGCTGGCGAGTTCCGCCGACAGGTCGATCAGCTTGTAGGCGACCACGTGGACCACATCGCCCTCGCGCTGGATGCGGCCGACGGCGCCTAGCATCGATGCCGTCAGGACGGTGCGCCGGTGCTTTTCGTAGACCTGCTCCCAGACCACGAGGTTGGCGACGCCGGTCTCGTCTTCCAGGGTGATGAAGGTGACGTTCTTGGCTGAGCCGGGGCGCTGGCGGACCAGAACGAGACCGGCGACCCTGCAGTTCTGGAAATCCTTGCCGGCGCTGGCGGCGGCGCAGGTCATGAATCTGTCCCGCGCCAGGTCCGGCCGCAGGAAGGTGACCGGGTGCTCGCGCAGGGTCAGGCCGGTGTGGCCATAATCCTCGACCACCTCGCGCCCGGCCTTCATCGGCTTCAGCGCCACCTCGGGCTCGTCCACCTCTGGCACGATCGCCTGTTCCCGCGCCGAAGCGGCGGCAAAGAGCGGGAGGGGCTCATCCCGCAGCGCCTTGATCGCCCAGAGCGCCTCGCGGCGGGCCAGCACCATCGAGGGTCGGAAGCCGTCGGCCTCGGCGATCTTAACCAGGCTGGCGGCCGGCACGCTGGCGCGGCGCCAGACATCGTCGACTGACGTGAAGGCCTGCTCGCCGCGAGCGAGAACGATCGCGGCGGCGTCGTCATTGGACAGGCCGCGCACCTGGCGCAGGCCCAGCCGCATCGCGAACCGATCCGGATGATCCGTCGGCTCCAGGGCGCAGTCCCAGCGCGAAGCATTGACGCATACGGGCCGGATCTCGACACCGTGGTCGCGGGCGTCCCGCACGATCTGGGCGGGCGCGTAGAAACCCATGGGCTGGGCGTTCAGCAGGGCGGCGCAGAAGACATCGGGGTGGTGGCACTTTAGCCAGGAGGAGGCGTAGGCGATCAGCGCGAACGAGGCCGCATGACTCTCGGGAAAGCCGTAGGAGCCAAAGCCTTCGAGCTGGCTGAAGGTCTTCTCGGCGAATTCCAAATCGTAGCCGCGCTCGACCATCCCGCCGACGAGCTTGTCCTTGAAGCCGCTGACTCCGCCGGTGTGCTTGAAGGTCGCCATGGCGCGGCGCAGCTGGTCCGCTTCGCCGGCGGTGAAGCCGGCGCATTCGATGGCCACGCGCATGGCCTGTTCCTGGAAGAGGGGCACGCCCAAGGTCTTGCCGAGGACCTTCTCCAGTTCGGGCTTGGGAAAGACCACAGGCTCCTTGCCCTCGCGCCGGCGCAGGTAGGGGTGGACCATGTCGCCCTGGATCGGCCCTGGGCGCACGATCGCCACCTCGATCACTAGGTCGTAGAAGGTCCTGGGCTTGATCCGCGGCAGCATCGCCATCTGCGCCCGGCTCTCGATCTGGAAGACACCCAGCGTGTCCGCCTTGCGGATCATGGCGTAGGTGCGCGGATCCTCGGCGGGGATCGTGGCGAGGTCGAGGTCGATCGCCTTGTGGACCCTCAGCAGGTCCAGCCCGCGCTTCATGCAGCTCATCATGCCCAGCGCCAGGCAATCGACCTTCATGAACTTCAGCGCGTCGATGTCGTCCTTGTCCCACTCGATCACCTGCCGGTCCTTCATCGCCGCTGGCTCGATGGGCACGAGTTCGTCGAGCCTGTCGTGGGTGAGGACGAAGCCGCCCGGATGCTGGGAGAGGTGGCGCGGCGCCCCCATCAGCTGGCGGGCAAGATCCAGCGTCAGACGTAGGCGGCGGTCGCCCAGGTTGAGGTTCAGCTCCTCGGCATGCTTGGGCTGGACCCCCTCTGACCAGCCCCAGGTCTGGGAAGACAGCATCCTGGTGAGGTCTTCCGGAAGACCGAGCGCCTTGCCGACGTCGCGGATGGCGCCGCGGGTCCGATAGCGGATGACGGTGGAGCACAAGGCGGCGTGATTTCGGCCGTAGGTCTCGTAGACCCACTGCATGACGATCTCGCGCCGCTCGTGCTCAAAATCGACGTCGATATCCGGCGGTTCGCGCCGTTCCTCGGAGACGAAGCGCTCGAACAGCAGGTCGTTGCGCTCGGGGTCGATGGAGGTGATGCCCAGCACATAGCAGACCGCCGAGTTGGCGGCTGAGCCGCGCCCCTGGCAGAGGATGTCCTGGCTGCGGGCGAAGCGGACGATGGAGTTCACGGTCAGGAAGTACGGGGCGTATTCCAGGGTCTGGATCAGCCCGAGTTCATGGCGAAGGATCGCTTGGACCTTGTCCGGCACGCCTTCCGGATAGCGCCGGTCCGCGCCCTCCCACGTCAGGCCCTCCAGCGTCGCCTGAGGGGTCATGCCGGCCGTCGACACCTCGTCGGGGTATTGGTATTTCAGCTCCTCGAGGGAGAAGCGGCAGCGATCGGCGATCTGGAGGGTGCGGGCCAGGGCCTCGGGGTATTTGGCGAAGAGGCGGTGCATCTCCTCGGGCTTCTTCAGGTGCCGGTCGGCGTGCCGTTCCCGCCGAAAGCCCAGCTCGTCGATGGTGCAGCCGTGACGTACGCAGGTGACCACGTCCTGCAGCTGGCGGCGCTCCGGGTGGTGGAACAGGACGTCGTTGGTGACGACGGGCTGGACGCGGGCATGGGCGGCCAGGTTGGCGAGGTTATGCAGCCGCATGGCGTCCCCAGGCCGTCGGCGCAGGCTCAGCGCCAGGTATGCCCCAGCCGTGAAGGTCGCCTCGAGGCGCCTTAGCCGGTGGGCGCAGACCTCGTCGGCCTGGTCGGGTACCAGCACCCCGATCAAGCCTTCGGCGAAGTCCGGCAGATCCTCCCAGTCGAGATTGCACTTGGCCTTGCCGGCGCGCCGCTTGCCGAGCGACAGCAGGCGGCAGAGCCGCGCGTAGGCCAGCCGGTCGGTCGGATAGACCAGCACGCCGGAGCCATCCATGAGGTCGAGCCGACATCCCACGATCAGCCGGACCCCAGTCACCTTGGCCGCCTCGTGGGCGCGCACGATGCCGGCGACCGAGTTCCGATCGACGATCGCCAACGCTTCGATCCCGCTCAGGGCCGCCTGGTCGAACAGGTCTTCGCAGGAGCTTGCCCCGCGCAGGAACGAGAAGTGCGAGGTTGCCTGCAGTTCGACGTAGCGCGGCCCCTCGGTGCTACCGGTCATCCGAACAGGCCGTGCAGGAACCAGGTGAAGTCGCCGGTGGCCGGCTGCTCGCCGTCGCCGCGTCGAAAGACCCAGAAGCGCTCGCCAGCCTCGTCCTCGAGCTGGAAGTAGTCTCGGACTGCGTCGACCTCGCCGTCTCGGCGCCACCACTCACCGAAGATCCGCTCAGGCCCGTCCGCCCGCTTCACCCGCCGGCGCACCCCGCGCCAGGTGAAGGCCGTGGGCGGTTGATCCGGCAGGAGCGCCAAGGTCTCAATCCGCTCTGGACGGGGTAGGAGTCGGGTCGGCCGGGGCCAACGGGCGGGCCAGGTTTCGCCGGCCGGCGCGGCGGTCGGTTCGATGCGGCGGACCGAGCGCTCGGGGACATCGCTCTGCGCCGGCGCGGCGCGGTACAGGCGCCCCGCGCCCAGCCTGTTGGCGAGGGTGTCCACCAGGTCGGCGACGTCGGGTGTCGGCGCCTCGGCGAGGTCGGTGGAGACCTGCTTCCAGGGCAATGGCTCGGCCATCGGCGCCGCCAGCACCATGGTCTCGACGCCAAAACCCGGATCGACGGTCTCCAGCTTGTCGCACAGCAGACGCGTGAGGCGCGTGATGTCGCGGACCGGCTTGGCCATGCCGACGCGGATCACCTCGATCCGGTCGTCGACGCGGTGGAATCTCATGTCGAGCGTCCGCGCGCCCAGGCCCTTGGCCTCTAGCGCCTCGCAAAGCGCCTTCACCAGTTGCAGGGTGTAGCGGGCCAGGGTCTCCGGCGCGCCGATCGGCTCGGCGAACATCCGGCGGACCTGGATGAGCTCGGGCGCCTCGACCGGCTCGATGGGCTCGCTCGCCCGGCCATGGGCCTGGTCGAGACGGCGGGTCAGTTCGGGGCCGAAGCGCAACGCCAGCGGCGCGCGAGGCGTGGCCTCGATCTCGCCGACGGTGTCGATTCCCATCTTGCCCAGGGCGTCCGCCATGCCTTCCGGCAGGCGCAGCGCCCAGGTGGGCAGATGGGCGATGGCGCGGCCGCTCTGGTCGGATGGGACGATTGTCGTCGGCGCGTGGATGAACCGGGCCAGGGCATGCGCCGCGCCCCAGCTCCCGGCCATGGCGGCTCGCGCGGTGAAGCCGGCGGTGGCCAGGCGGGCGACCATGTCGGCGAGCAAGGCGTCCTCGCCGCCGAACAGGTGCGCCGCGCCGCTGGCGTCGATCACCAGACCGGCGGGCGGATCGGCGGCGACGATCGGCGCATAGAGTTTCAGTGCCCAGAGCGCCAAGCGGTCCAGGGCGTCGGCGTCGCCTTCGGGGTCTGCATCATGCGCGACGAGTTCCGCGCAAACGGCGCGCGCCTGGGCCGCCGGCATGCCTGGGTAGAGACGTAGCGCTTGGGCAGCGGCGTCAGCCGCTAGCACCAGGCGCTTGCGGCCCGAACGGCCAGTCATCACGACCGGAACGTCAGCCGGCGGCGCGTCTTTGCCAAGCTGGCGCCGCAAGCGATCGGTCGACCAGGTCGGCAGGTAGAGCGAGACGACCCGTCTCATCGCAAGCTTCCAATTCAAAATCCGCGCATTCGCCCGCCTTGCAGCGGATGAGTTCGATGAACCATCGGGGTCGGCCGACGCCGGCGGCCGGGAGCGGGGACGAGGGCAGGGCGGTGACCCGCCATCGAGTGGTCGCCGCCGTCGGCTGGCCGAAGTCGGCCGCCTCGGCCTGGCGTCGCCAGCGGCGGATCGCGATCCCCATCGTGCCGGAACCCTCGGCGGCGAGCTGAAGGCGCCGCGAGGCGGTCATGGAGAGCCGCGCAACCTCGCCAACCACAGCGCCCAGTCCGCCGTGGCGCAGCCCCTCCTCGAAACAGGCCAAAACGGTCTTTTCGTCGCCGGCCTCGACGTAAATGATCCGGTCGGCCGCCAGACCCGCCTGGGCCAATGAGGGTGCGAACAGGTCCTTGCGGGTGACACACCAGAGGACCTGACCGCGGGTCCGCGCCGCGACCCCGGCCGCGAACAGCGCAGAGGCGGTCCCGTCGATGGCTCCGTTGCCGCCGCCGGCGACTTCATGGAGAGCGCCGAGCGCCAGGCCCCCGTCCGGGAGGCGATGGTCGAGGACCTCGAGGCCGAACGGCAGGAACCCCTTAGGCGCACGGCCGCCGGCCTCGATCTTTGCGATCGCGGCGCGCAGAGCGTCGAAGGCGCGAGGGGGCTGCGCGATGAGCATGGACTCCAAAACAGGATAGCGGTATTCATGTTCCCTATTTGTTCCGCCTGAGAACGAAAAGAGTCAAGAGGCCATCGCTTTCCACCGGGTCGCCCGCGGCCCATCTCCCCGACGAAACCCTATGTCTGAAACCCAATCCCGCTCCACTATTCAGCGGCCGGCCGCGAAGCTGATCAACCGCTTCGCCCTGTGGCAGGTGCGCGACCACACGATCCGCACCTATCTCGAGAAGGGCTTTTCGCTCGGGATCTGCTGCCGAAACTGTCCCCGCACGATCGAGTGGGCGCCTCCCGAGCTTTTGCGGAGGTTCGCGAACCAACTGGACCTGCCGCTCAAGGAGCTGGCACCACGCCTATCGTGTACGGGCGAAGACGGCTGTGGGTCACACGACATCGCCGTTTTCCCGCACCTCTATGGCGGGTCGTGGGCGTGGCCGCCGCAGACCTAGGGAACGGCTTCGCTAGCCGGGGACGGTTTCGTCCTGCCGGGCCCCGATCGCCACGACCTTCAGGGCGCTTTCAGGCAAAGGGCGCTGCAGGTGTTTGACCTCATCCCAGGGCACGCCACTCATCCAGAGATTCCGGTCGGCCTCCTCAGTGAGGATCACCGGCATGGCCTTGGAATGGTAGGTCTTCACCGGCTCGGCGGAGTCCGTGGTCAGGAAGCCGTAGGCCTCGATTTCCTCCCAACCCTTGCTCTTCATCCGCACGCAGGCATGCGGCGTCCAGACGCCGGCAAAGAAGGCCAGGGGCCGGCTGTCGTCGAGCGCGAACCAGATGTTCTTGCGGGTGCGCTCGTGGTCCTGGTCGGGCTCAGCGAAGGACGTGAAGGGGACTAGGCAGCGGTTGGCGGGACCAAGCCAGGGCCGCCAATGCGCGTTGGTCTTGCCCTGGGCATTGGTCGTGTTGCGGACGTTGGTCGTGCCCTTATCGGGCTCAATCTTCAGCAGCTCGGCGAAGTCGCACTCGGTGCCTTTGGCCCGCAGCTTGTCGGCTCGCTCGGTCGCAGCCTTAAACAGGGCCTGCTTTGACGTCGGCATCCCCCAGCGCATGTTGCGCATCTCACGTGATCCGTCCTCGGTCGTAACGATGACCGGCGCCGGATAGTCCGGGTAGACGCTAGGCATCGGCGGCTGGGTGTTGTTGCGGTCGGTCATGGCCCTGGCCATGCGGGCGACCTCGGCGCGGGCTTCCATGATGGCGTAGAGATTACACATCGCCCCGCCTCTATTGCCGAAGCGTTCGATCGTTGGCGAACGCCTTGTGGTCCGACAGCTGCGCCAGCTCATCGGGATCCTGGATGTCGAGACCGGTCTGAGGGACGTCGCTGTTCACGACGGGTTCGCCGGTAAAGAGGTCGAACACTGTCCACCCCACCCGATCTTCACGGATGTCGTATCGCTGAGGCATGGTCCGCAGTCCTGTCGGCGTCTTGGCATCTAAGAACGGCGTTGACCTAGGGTCAACGTCGCGGGCTCCGGCCGCCTCGCAGCGCCCTCGGGCGGCGGCCGCTTGACAGCGCTTCCCGCCACGCGCGGTGCGCGGGCTCCTGACCCCTTTATTTTGATCAGCCTCCTTGAGCGGAGTAAGCTGGGCACGACCGAATCTGTTGGGGCGACAGAGCAACATCCAATACCTAAGGTTGGACGTGGGCGTGGGCCGTTTGGCCCTCGGAGGGTCTAACCGCTCTGCATCACGGCGAGAGAGTCGTCAGCAGCAGATATACACATGCGGACTGCTTCTTTTACGGGGATGGATATCAGTGCCTGGGTTCAATGTTACTGAAATATCCGTCCTCAATCAGATCAAGAGCAACCTGCAGGATCGGTATGAGTCGGGCTTTCCCATCCTTAACGAACTCCTGCAAAACGCCGATGATTCAGGCGCCGAGACGCTTTGTTGTGATTTCCAGCCCGGTTGGCCGAACGCCGTAAATCCTCTGCTTAGTGGGCCGGGACTGCTCGTCATTAATGACGGCGAATTTCGCGACGAAGACCAGCGGGGCATCACATCCTTCGGCGAAAGCGGCAAGACGACCGACACCGCCGCGATCGGCAAATTCGGTTTCGGACAGAAATCCGTCTTCCACCTCTGCGATGCCTTCGTCATCCGCCCCGAGGGGACACAGGCCAAGGCCAGTTCGGTCGTAAATCCCTTCCTTGGGGTCGATGTCCTCGGCAACGTCAGCGGTGCATGGGAAGCGCTCACGGAAGGCGACCTCGGCTTTCTCAGCCGAGCGGCTGACGATGCGTGCTTTGGAAAACAACGCCTAATTCTCTGGCTTCCGTTCCGCCGTCGCGATCTTGCGCCCGCTCCAGACGCTGGGTTCTCCAATGAAATGCCTAACGGTGCAGTGCTCCTTGGCCAGTTCAAACAGTTGGAGGCGCTCCGCGCCACCCTGGCCTGCCTACGACGCCTTCGTCGCGTGGAGTTGCGCAACGAGGGGCGCATCGAACTTGGCCTCTCTGTCGCGAAAGACGCTGATCGCTTACTGGGCCCGAAGGCCTGGAAACAGGGCGTGCGCGAGTTCGCCGGCCGAATAGAGCTGATGCCGAGTTCCGCCGGTGGCGCGGCGCGATTCATCGGCCGCGAGTCGATGGTTGGGTCTCTGGTGTTGAACGACCTGAGGTCATCAAATGATTGGCCCAAGACCATCAGCGTCCTGCACCCGACGCCTCAGCCTGAGAAGGGCGAGCCCCATGGCGCGGCGACCCTGGTCCATTCCACGGATGATCAACGGTCAGATCTTCGGATTCAGTGGGCGGTGTTTCTGCCGACGTCCGACGAGGCCGAAATCAAGATCGACCTCGCGCCGGGACAGGGGCGTTTTACCCTGCTGCTCCATGGCTACTTCTTTTTGGACAGCGGTCGCCGGCGGATCGAGGCGATCGATGAACTCGGTGATCCAGCGCGTGAGCGGCACCTTCGCCAGCGATGGAATATAGAGCTTCGCGACCAAGTCACACTTCCGCTTATCCCACGGCTTCTTGAGGATGCCCTCGGCGCCAAGGTTCTCGATGCCGGCCAGCTCGCGACTTTGGTGGGACCTTTGCGGAACTCCGAGTGGTTCGCCAAACATCAAAGCGCAATCTGCAAGACTGATCAGCTCGTCCGCGTCCTGGATGCATCCGGCAACATCGCTTGGCGAGCGTTGCCCGTCGGCGCGAAAGTCCGGCCCCTGCCGAAGTCGGTGCTGGACGCTCCCCTGCGACTGGCTGGGCTGTTTCCCCAGATCCATGAGTGGGCTCAGGCTCATGACATCGCGCTTTGCGTCGATCCAAGCGCAACCCTCTCCGCCGGGGTAATGGAATGGACCGCAGAGGAGCTTGGCGAGCTGATCGCTGGCTTGTCCTCAAAGGCGTTCGTCTCGCGGCCCGCAACAGACCTGCTGGCTGACTTCCTTAGGGTGGCGGCGCCATCGCTAGCGACGCGGCAGGTTGTTGGACCTGCCCTTGTCGCCGCGCTGCGTCGGGCTTTTTGCGGGCAGGCGCCTCTGGCCAGCTCGGAGGCGATCCGAGCCGTTCTTGGCCATGTGCGGCCCCTGCTGGTCTTCGCCTTGCCGGGGGCGGTCGAGCAGCGCGCCGTCCTTAGAGTGTTGGCCGAGGTCGATGCCGATGTCCTGGCTGTAAGATCAGAACACGTCGAGGGAGAGCGCCAGAATCCGCTTCTGAACGATGATACGGTCGAGCGCCTGCTTGCGGCGCTTGAGCCCCTCGTTGACGACGACGACCACTCGGACCAGGCCGCGTCCGCCGCCCTCGCCATTCTGGCAGCCGCTCACAACAGCGTTCGGCACTTGGCCGAACGCGAGGATCTTGCTCGCCTAAAAATCCTAAAGGCGCGGGGCGTCAAAAGCCGCGAGGTCGTCACAGTCTCGCTGTATGATCTGCTCGATCGCTCGCGCCGTGGCCTTTTGTTTGGCCAGTCCCCGCAGAACGCAACCTTTCTGCCCAAGCTGATCGATGCGGTCTTGGACGCCGATCCTCTGGTGATTGAGGGCAACACCTTGGCCGTCCTCCAGGACATGAAGAGCGGCGATCTGCGCGTAGCCTTCGCCTCCAGGGACACCATCTTGCCGATCGTGCGATCCGCCGTGCGGTTCGGCGAGGCCGACGCCCGCGGCGCGTTGCTGGACCAGCTGCGGCCGATGGATGGCGATGATCCGATGGCCTTTCGGATGTTGTGCGCGGGCAATCCCGATGCGGGTTTGCCTGTGCGTCGTCAGGACATTTGAGACAGGTGGGGCTGGGATTTAGCGGAGGGTTGGCTTCACCTGGGGTTGATATTTAGGCGGCGATTTTGCGGTGCTGCAAGCGCCGATGTTCGATGGTCTGTCGTTTGATGCGGGCC
>JBBQGZ010000036.1:0-20946 GCA_038323535.1 Caulobacterales bacterium | reverse complement strand
TGACCTTTTCCTGCCCGGCGGTGGGGGCCAAGCTGGTGATGCCGGGCCCAAGGATGGACGGGGCGTCGATCCTGGAGCTGCTCGAGACCGAGAAGGTCACCTTCTCGGCCGCCGTGCCCACGGTCTGGCAGATGCTGCTGGCGCACTTGAAGGCGACGGGCGAGCGGCCGACCACCCTCAAGCGGGTGGTGATCGGCGGCTCGGCCGTGCCCGAGGCGATCATCCGCGCGTTCCACGACGACTATGGCGTCGACGTCGTCCACGCCTGGGGGATGACCGAGACCTCGCCGCTCGGGACTCTGTCGACCCCGACCCCAGAGATCGCCGCCCTCTCCTTCGAGGACCAGATGCCCTACAAGCTCAAGCAGGGCCGCCCGCCGCTGGGCGTTGAGCTTCGCCTCACCGACGACGCCGGGGCCGCCAGACCGCATGACGGCGAGAGCTTTGGCCGGCTTCGGGTCAGGGGCCCGTTCATCGCGCGCGAATATTTCAAGGGCGAGGGCGGCGACATCCTGGACGGTGAGGGATTCTTCGACACCGGCGACGTCGCCACCATCGATCCGGCCGGCTACATGCAGATCACCGACCGGGCCAAGGACGTGATCAAGTCGGGCGGCGAATGGATAAGCTCGATCGAGATCGAAAACATCGCCGCTTGCCATCCCAAGGCCCTGATGGCTGCGGTGATCGGCGTTCGCCATCCCAAGTGGGGCGAGCGGCCCCTGCTCCTGGTCCGCTTGAAAGACGGAGAGACCGCCGAGGCGGACGAGTTCCTTTCGTTCCTGGAGGGAAAGATCGCCAAATGGTGGATGCCCGACGACGTCCGGTTCGTGGACGACATCCCCCTGGGCGCCACCGGCAAGATCGACAAGAAACTCCTGCGCCAGAGGTTCGCGGACTATGTTTTTCCTGGCGTGAAGACGGCGGGGGCCTAAATACCCTTCTCCCCCTTGCGGGAGAAGGTGGCCCGCGAGAGCGGGTCGGATGAGGGGTCGCGCCAGCCTCGCCGATCGGCTTATCTTCGACGATGACCGAGAACTCAAAACGTTCCTTCGCCCAGGCTATGCGTCGCGAACCGGTCGCCAAGTAGGCGCGATGTCACCAACCCGTCCGCCCTACCCCACCAGCCGATACTCGCTCTCCAGCCCGGGCGCCCCCGCGCAGGCCACCCGCCCCGACTTCACCAATTCGATCATATGGGCCAGCACCGAGTGGGCCGCGGCGGGCCACAGGCGCTCATCGACCGCGGCGTAGATCGCGGGGACCATCGCCTTGATCCGGCTTTCGCCGGCGGCAAGCGCGCCCAGGATCTGCCGCTCGCGCTCGCGGCGGTGGGCGATGTAGGCGTCGATGAAGGTTGTGACCTCGGTGATCGGCGGCCCGTGGGTGGGCCAAAGGGTGGCGAAACGGCGCGCCTTGATCCGTTCCAGGCTGGCCAGGTAGTCGCCCATGTCGCCGTCCGGCGGGGTGATCACCGTGGTCGACCAGCCCATGATGTGGTCGCCGCTGAACAGGGCGTTCTCTTGCGCCAGACCATAGCAGATGTGGTTCGAGGTGTGCCCGGGCGTGGGGATCGCTTCGAGCGTCCAGCCCGCGCCGGCGACGGTCCCGCCGCCGCACACCGACACATCCGGCGTGAAATCGTCATAGCCGGCCTCCAGCTCGACCGGCCCTTCGATGTCCCGGCGCGCCACGGCGCAGCCGTAGACCACCGCCCCGGTGGCCGCCGCCAGAGGCCTGGCCAGGGGGGAGTGGTCCGCATGGTGATGAGTGACCAGGACGTGGCTGACGCGCTCGCCGGCGGTGGCGGCCAGGATCGCCGCCAGGTGATCGGCCATCTTCGGGCCGGGATCGATGACCGCCACCTCGCCATGGCCGACGATGTAGGTCCCTGTGCCCAGATAGGTGAACGGCCCGGGGTTGGGCGCCACCACCCGTCGAATCAGCGGCGAGACCTGGTCGCAGCGGCCCTAGTCGAAGGCCATCTCGCGCACATAGGGGATCATGGCCTAGCCCGGCGGCAGGCCGGCAAGATCATATCCCGCCGCCGCGCCCAGGCTCACCAGGCGTTCCCGGCTCATCGCGCCAGCCTCTGCTTGACCCAGGGCCCATGTGACGATCGACCGCATCCCGGAACGGCAAAAGGCCAGCGCCTTTCCCGGCGCGGCCGTGGCCGCGCGAACCTGCGCCACCTGCACGGGAGTAGGTCGGCCGCTGATGGGAATATAGGCGTAGGCCAGCCCGGCGGCCCGGGCCGCCGCCTGGATTTGCGCCCCGCTCGGCTGGTCCGGCGACTCGCCGTCGGGGCGATTGTTGATGATCAGCGTGAAGCCCCGCGCCGCCGCCGAATCCACGTCCGACGGGAAGATCTGGGGGCTGACGGCGAAGGCGTCGGTCACGGCGCGGAAATCGGGCATTTTCTCAACTCTCCCGGCGCACCTTGATCGCCAGCTGCCCGTCCACTTTCATCAGGAAACTGCCCAGCGTTCCCTTGCGGATTTCGACGCTCGAGCCGCGATGGGCGTCGTGGTCGAGATAGTGGTCGTCGGTCTGGCGCCAGACCGCCCCGTCGTCCAGCTTGATCACCCACTTGCCGAACGGGTCGCGCGAGGCTGCCGCGACCTTGGCGGTGATGCGGTCGGCCTCACCGGACTTTTCGCCGCGATCGAAGAAGGAGAGCGAGGGCAGGTTGAAGCCGAAAGCCTGGCGGCGCACGGCGCGCCGCTGCTCACGGTCGACGGTGACGAGATCGCCCTTGGCCTCGGCCTGGGCCATCCCGTCGACGGCCTTGTCGTAGCAGGCCAGGCGCCCGGGGCCGTCCTCCACCTTGCGGCAGTCGAGCACCGCCTGGACCACGGGCGCCCGGGCGGGCGCCCCGGCGCTCCACGCCGCTCCGGCCGGCAGGGCGATGGCGAGCGCCAAGCCGGCGCCGGGCGCCAAACGCCGTAAAATCCCTCGCATGTGCGCGCCTTCCTTAAGTTCAGACGGCGCTTCCTTAGCCGATTACGCCCTTCTGCGCGAATTCCGGCCACGATGTGGCGCGGGGCGCACTAGAGTGGGCGGCCGGCAATCTAGGCGGGGCCATCTGTGACCGGAAAGTGACAGGGTGAAGGCGATCACCTTTCGGGGATGTAATCCGCGTTGACCCGGTCGGTCCCCAACCGATACCTATCGCCCAACCGGGGGGGTTTGACCCGGGACCTTTCATGCTCGCGACCCTGGCGTCACATTCTTGGCTGACGCGCACCGGTTGTCTGGAGGACACTGACTTGACCAATTCGACCATGCGCGGGCGCCTGATGGCGTCGTCCATGATTTCCGGCGTCGCCCTGGCGGCGATGTCCGCGACCGGCGCCTACGCCCAGGCCGCGCCCGCGGCCCCGGCGGCCCCGCCCGCCGACCAGGCCACCGCCGTGACCGAGTTCGTGGTCACCGGCTCGCGCATCCCGCAGCCGAACCTGACCAGCACCAGCCCGATCACCGTGGTGGGGCAATCCGAAGTCAAGCTGCAAGGCTCGGTGCGGGCCGAGGATCTGCTGAACAACCTGCCGCAGGTGTTCGCCGGCCAGGGCAGCCAGATCTCCAACGGTTCTTCCGGCACCGCGACGGTCGATTTGCGGGGCCTGGGCCCATCGCGGACCCTGGTGCTGATCGACGGCCGCCGGGTGATGCCGGGCGACCCCATCCAGCCGACCACCGACCTCAACTTCATCCCCGAGCAACTGATCGACCGGGTCGAAGTCCTCACCGGCGGGGCCTCGGCGGTCTACGGCTCCGACGCCGTCTCCGGAGTGGTCAACTTCATCACGATGAAGAACTTCGAGGGCATCCGACTGGACGCCCAGATCAGCGGCTACCAGCACGACAACAGCAACAGCTTCATCCAGGGCCTCAACACCGCCCGGGGCTTCAGCGCGCCCACCGGATCCACCTGGGACGGCCGCCAAGCCAACCTCGAAGCGATCCTCGGGGTCAACAGCCCCGACGGCAAGGGCAATATCGAAACCTATTTCGGCTATCGCAACATCCAGCCGATCACCCAGAACCAGCGCGACTACAGCAACTGCGCCTTGCAGGAGGCCGGTACCAGCTTCAAATGCCGCGGGTCATTGACCAACAATCCCGCTACGATCATCAGCAACGACTTGGCGGTCCAAAGCAAATCATATCTGTTTACCGTGGACCCCGCGACGGGAAACACCCTGAAGGGCTTGACGAACGAGGCGTTCAACTTCGCGCCCTACAACTACTTCCAGCGCCCCGACGAGCAGTATTCGGCAGGCGCCTATGCGCACTATGAGCTCAACCCGCACGCCGACGCCTATATGCAGTTGATGTTCATGGACGACCATACCCTGGCCCAGATCGCCCCCAGCGGCATCTTCGGCCAGACCTTCAACATCCCCTGCACCAGCCCCCTGCTGTCGGCCCAGGAGATCTCGACCCTCTGCACCGACGCGGGCCTCGGCCCGAACCAGGCCGCTTCGGTCGCCATCCTGCGCCGCAACACCGAAGGCGGCCCGCGGATCGACAACCTTCGCCACACCGACTATCGCGTGGTCCTGGGGGTCAAGGGCGAGATCAACTCCGACTGGAACTATGACGCCTATGCCCAGATCGGCCGGGCGATCTTCCAGGAAGAATATCTGAACGAGTTCTCTCTGGCCAAGACGGCGAAGGCGTTGGATGTGGTCGTCGGCCCCGACGGCAACCTTGAGTGCCGCAGCGTCAAGAACGGCACCGATCCCACCTGCATTCCCTACCTCGGCGCCTTCTCCACCACGACCCCATCGGCGGCCTCCCTGGCCTATATCCAGTCCAACGGCTTCAAGGAGGGCGCCACGACCGAAATGGTCGCCAGCGCCTCGGTGACCGGCAAGATCTCGCAGCTCAAGAGCCCGTTCGCCGAAGACCCCGTCGGCCTGGCCTTCGGCGGCGAATATCGCCAGGAGCAGCTCGACCTGCGCGTCGACCAGGAGTTCGAGACCGGCGACCTGGCCGGGCAGGGCGGCCCCACGGCGCCGGTGAGCGGCTCCTACAACGTCTATGAAGGCTTCGGCGAAATCCGGGTGCCGCTCATCCAGAACGCACCCTTCATCAAGTCCTTGAGCTTCGAGGGCGGCTACCGCTATTCGCACTACAACCTGGCCGGGGAGACCAACACCTATAAGGTCGCGGGTGAGTGGCAGCCGACCGAGGACTTCCGCCTCCGCGCCGGTTTCAACCGCGCGGTGCGGGCGCCCAACATCCTGGAGCTGTTCACGCCCCAGGCGGTCGGCTTGGGGCTGAACGGCGATCCCTGCGCCGGGCCGGCGACGCAGCCTGGCTTCCCGACCCAGGCGCAATGCGCCAACTCCGGTGTCAGCGCGGCGCAATACGGACACATCGCGCTGAACCCGGCGGGTCAGTACAACGCCCTGTTCGGCGGCAACCTCGACCTCAAGCCCGAGATTGCCAAGACCTTCACCATCGGCGGCGTCATCACGCCCCGAATGCTTCCGGGCTTCAGCCTGTCGGTGGACTACTTCCGCATCAAGGTCGATCAGTTCATTCAGCCGGGGCTGGCGCCGGACATCGTGTTGCAGCAGTGCATCCTTCAGGGCACGCCGGATCTCTGCGCCCTGGTCCACCGGGCCCCTGTGACCGGTTCCTTGTGGCTCGGCACCAACGGCTTCGTCACCTCGACCACCGTCAACGTCGGCTTCCTGAAGACGGACGGGATCGACTTCTCGGCCGCCTATCGACTGCCGCTTTCCAACCTCGGTTGGGAAAACGGCGGCAGCCTGTCGTTCGACTATCAGGCCACCTATCTGATGTCCCTGGTCACCAGCCCCGGAATTTCGGCCTTCGACGGCGCCGGCAAGGAGTTCACGCAATACGACTGCGCCGGCCTCTATGGGGAGACGGCTTGCGGCACGCCTAATCCGAAGTATCGGCACAACTTCCGGATCACCTGGAAGACGCCGGTGCAAGGGCTGGAGGTCTCCGGCCGCTGGCGCTATTTCGGCGCGGTGGATGCACAAACCACGTCGAACAACCCCTTCATCGGCGACCCGTCGAAAGTCCTGCCGGTCGATGAGCGCATCGGAGCGCAGAGCTACTTCGACCTGTCCGGCCAATGGCGGGCGAAGGACAAGATCACGTTCCGCGCCGGGGTTCAGAACATCGCCGACAAGGAGCCACCGCTGGTCGGTTCCATTGTTGGGGGCGCCACCAACCCCTCGTTCAACGCCAACACCTATCCCCAGACCTACGACGCTATCGGCCGTTATGTGTTTGTCGGCGCCTCCGTCGATTTCTAGGAACGGGCTTATTTGAGTTCAGGACTTCAGCGGCGGGCCCACAAGGCCCGCCGTTTTTTTCGGCGTCGGGGTAGCGGCTTGCCTAGTCCGGGGCGTAGCCGAACCGCCGCGCCCAGGGCGTCAGGGCCGGCAAAACCGGCCCGAGTTGCTCCCGATACCGACGCCACCGCCCGACGCCCTCGCCATAGAGGCCCCGGGCGACCTGGATCGCGCTGGGCGTGGCGATGCCGCGGGACTTCGCGGCCTCGGCGAAGGCGGCGAGCGGCGCCCACTCGAGGCCGAGCCGGGCGCAAAGGGCGCGGGTTTCCGCTTCGAAGTCGGCCACCAGGTCCTCATGGCGGCGATGGTCCAGGTCGACCTCCAGGGTCTCGCCGTAGATGTCCGCCAGGCGCATGACCGCGTCATAGAAGCGCGCCGCGCCCTCCAGGGTCAGGAATTCATAGGTCGTGGCGTCGAGGGTGAACTGCCGTCGAAAGCAGCTGAGGATTACGTCGCGCGGGTCACGGCGCGTGAAGATCACCCGGGCGTCGGGGAAGAGCTTGACGATGAGGGGCAGGCCCAGAGTGTTCATCGGCAATTTGTCGATCAGCACCTTGCCCTCCAGAGGCGGCGTCAGATCCCTGATCGCCCGCCAATAGCGCCCGCGCCAGGACGCCAGGTCCGTTTCGCCCATCGCCGCCAGGCGATCCAGGCCGCCGGCGTCGCCCATCAGCGCGCGGGCCGGCTCGGCCAGGGTCTCCCGCTCGTCGAGGGTCACGACGTCGGGATGGGCGGCCAGGACTTGGCCCAGGAGCGTCGCGCCCGACCGCGGAAAGCCGAGCAGGAAGACGTGACCGCGCGGCGCCAGGTCTTGCGCGGGCCGTGAGGGATCGGGGCCTCGTCGCCAGTTCGCGGCGGGCGCGGCGTCGAAATAGGCCGTCAATCGCTGGACGAGGCCAAGCCCCGCTTGCGTCCCGCCCGTCCCGAACCGGGGCTCGTAAACCTCCCGATAGGTGCGATTGGCCTCCGCATAGGCCGCGAAGGCGCCGGCCGCGCGGTCCTGGGCGTCCAGGGCGTCGCCCAGCACGGTCAGGGCCGCGCCGCGTTCGTGGGGCGGCAGGTCGGAACTGTCGAGCAAGGCCCGCGCGCGCCCTTCGGCCGCCGCCGGGTCGCCGGCCTCCAGGTCGGTCAGGGCCAAAGCCAGGCGGGCCACCGGATTGGCGGAGTCGAGGGCCAGGGCGCGGTCGGCCCGGGCGCGCGCCTCATCCGGGTCGCCGGCGCGCGCGGCGATCAAGGCGAGGCCCGCGAGGGCTCGCGCATGATCGGGATCCGTGTCGAGCGCACACCGATAGGCGTCGCGGGCGCGGAGCGGATCGCCCAGGGTCTCCAGGGCCCATCCGCGGTTGACATGGGCCGGGGCGAAGCCTGGCTCGAGCGCCGTCGCGACGTCGAGCGCCGCCAGGGCCTCGCCCGCGCGGCCGAGCCTGGCCAGGCATAGGCCCAGGGCGTTGAGGGCCGCGACGTCGTTGGGGGCGTCGGCCAGGGCGGCGCGAAAGTCGGCGACCGCCGCCTCGAGGGCGCCTTCGCGTTCATGCTTCAGACCCCGGAGCTTGAAGAAGAGCGGGTGAGTCAGGCCGTCCGCCAGAGCCGCCTCGGCCAGGGCGAAGGCGCGCTCGAAGTCGCCCGCCTGGCTGGCGGCCATGGCGTCGCGCAAGGTCTGGATGTCGCGGTCGCTGGTCGCCGGGCCTGCGGTCATGGCTCGAACCTAGAGCAAGCGGCGGTTGAAATGAATCGATGTTTCGCTAGACGCCCGCCACGCCCAGCGACTCGAGCCGAGCGCGAAGAGGCTCCAACTGGGCGGCGTATCGTCGCCATCCGCCCACCCCGGCGGCGCTGATCGGGGAGCGGACCTGGGTGATGCTGGCGGTCAGCACCGCGCCGGGCGTCTCGTGGGGCGCCAGGCAGGCGGGTTCGAAGGCGAGGCCGCAGGCGTCCAGCAGCCGTCGGATCACCGGTTCCGGGTTGGCGACGAGATCCTCGTACACGACCTTGATCAGCCCTTCGCCCAGGCAGGCGCGCCAATGGCCCATGAGGCGAACGTGGTTGACGTAGTGCGCCGCCATCTCCGGCTGTCGGTAGGACCAGCCGTATTGCCCGGAAAACCGGACCCGGTAGGCGCTGAACAAGGCGTCCATCGGATTTCGTTCCAGGTGGATGATCCTGGCGCTGGGGAAGGCGAGGCGTAGGGCGCCGATGAGAGGGCTGTTGAGCGGGAGCTTGTCGATGGTGAAACGCGCGCCCTGGGTCAGGAACGCGGTTTCCGCATCGAATAGGGCGCCGACCGCCGGCCAATCGGCGCCTGCGGTCGCCCGCGCCGTCGCCGCGTTCAACACGCGCCGATCGGCCCCGGCCGCCGCGCCGCGGAAGAGCATCGGAAAGGTCGGCAGCTCCCCCATGGCCGCGACCTGGCTGTGGGCCGCGAGGATGCGCTCGACCAGGGTGGTGCCGGTGCGGGGCAGGCCGACGATGAAGACCAGGATGCGCGCGCCATCGACGGCCGCCGGCGGGGCCGCGAAGGCTTCGACGGGGAATCGCTCGATCATCGCCTCGACAAGGTCGTGGTCCTCTTCCGCCGACCAGGCCGGAAGGCTGCCTCGAGCGACCTCATTGGCCTCTTCCAGGACGGGCCACGCCTCCGCGACGCGGCCCAGGTCGTCCAGCTCCTTGAACAGGGGAAATCCGAGTTCGGCGCGCTCCACCGGGTCGAGGCCGCTTTCGCGCACGGCGACGAGGCGATCGATATGGTTCGCCTCCGGCGTCCAGCGGCGCAGATTGGCCATCGCCATATGGGCCCGCAGCATGGCTGGATCGAGCGCGAGCGCGCGGTCCAGTTCGATCTGCGCCTCTTCCGGGCGCCCGGCGGAGAGCAGGGCGAGGCCAAGGTCGAACCGGAGGGTGGGCCAGTCGGGCCTGGCCCGCGCCGCCCAGGCGAGATGGGGCAGTCCTCGCTCGACCAGATTCATGCGCATGAAGGCCGCGCCCAAGCGCTGACGGACCAGGGGGTCTGGGGGCGAGAGCCGTTCGACTGGTTCCAGCCGCGCCATGGCCTGAGCCCAGAAGCCCATATTGGAAAGCGACCGGCCAAGCTGGCTCGTCAGATTGGCCCAGCCCACCGAACCGGCCGGCGCGCGGTCGGCCGCCACGGTCAGCGGTTCGACCGCCTGGGCGAACTCGCCCATTTCGGCCAGGGCCACCCCCCAGATGGCGAAGGCTTCGCTGTTGGCCGGGTCGGCCCGGGCCGCCTTTCGCGCCGCCTCCATGGCGGGCTGGAGCTCGCCGGCGTTGGCGTGGGCCCGCGCCGCCCCGAAGTCCCGACCCGCGGATGCGAGGTCCACACTCAGCGCCAATAGCTGGGTTCCTTGATGGCGGCCATGGTCCGCGGCGATCCGGCTATGCGCTGGAAGGCCTCTTCTGTAAGGAAGGAAAAAGGGCAGTCAACATTCAGGATCGAGCCCGCCGCCCCGCGCCCCTCCGTCACGACGCAGGAGCGCCGCGGACCGCGAAGCGGAGGAGGGCGCGCGGGGAGCGCACGGCGGCATGAGCGGTCCCATCTTTGTCATCACCGGCACCGACACCGGCGTCGGCAAGACGGTGTTCGCCGCCGCCCTGGTCCAGGCCTTGGGCGCGCGCTATTGGAAGCCGGTGCAGGCGGGGCTGGAGGGGGAAACCGACAGCCAGGTCGTCGCCCGGCTGTCGCAGGCGCCGCCCGAGCGCATCCTCGCCGAAGCCTGGCGCCTGGCCACGCCGGCATCGCCGCATCTCGCCGCCAGGATCGACGGCGTGAGCATCGATCCGGGCGGTTTATCGCCCCCCCGGCTCGACGGCGCGCTCGTCGTCGAGGGCGCGGGGGGGCTGATGGTTCCCCTGGACCGCGACACCCTGACCATCGACGTCTTCGCGCGCTGGGGGGCGCCGGTCATCCTCTGCGGGCGAACCAGCCTGGGGGCGATCAACCATGCGCTGCTTTCGCTCGAGGCCCTCGCCGCGCGCCGGGTGCCGATGCTGGGCATGGCCTTCGTCGGCGATGAGATGGCGGACACCCAGGCCGTCGTGGCCGCCTTCTCGGGGGTCAAACTCTTGGGTCGGTTGCCGTGGTTGGCCCCCCTGAGCCCGGAGACCCTGCGGCGGGCCTTCGCCGACCATTTCCGGCTCGCGGACTTCGCCTGACATGACCTCCTCGCCGGTATGGCGCCCGTTCACCCAACACGCCACCGAGCCGCCGGCGACCGAGGTGGTCCGCACCCGGGGCGCCTTCCTCGAGACGAGGGACGGCCGGCGCATCCTGGACGCGATCTCGTCCTGGTGGGTGATCACCCATGGCCATCGTCACCCCGCGATCATGGCCGCCATCGCCGACGCCACGGAGCGGCTGGATCAGGTGATCTTCGCCGGCTTCACCCACGAGCCCGCCGAGCGCCTGGCGCGGGCCCTGGTGGAAATGGCGCCCCCCGGCCTCGCCCACGTCTTCTATTCGGATTCGGGTTCCACCAGCGTCGAGGTCGCCCTGAAGATGGCCCTGGGCGCCGCGCGCAACCGGGGCGAGGCGCGCACACGGATCGTGGTCATGGAGCACGGCTACCACGGCGACACCATCGGGGCGATGAGCGTCGGCGCGCGGGGGGTGTTCAACGCGTCTTACGAGCCGCTGCTCTTCGAGGTCGACACCCTGCCGTTCCCGGCGGCCGGGCGCGAACAGGAGACGCTGGACGCCTTCGAGGCCTTCTCTAAGGCGCGGCGGGCCGCCGCGCTGATCGTCGAGCCCCTGGTCCTGGGCGCGGGGGGAATGCTCATGTACCCGCCCTTCGTCCTGGCCGAGCTCAAGGCGATCGCGCAAGCGACGGGGACGCTCTTCATCGCCGATGAGGTAATGACCGGCTGGGGGCGGACCGGGACGCTGTTCGCCTGCGAACAGGCGGGCGTCGCGCCGGATATCCTGTGCACCTCAAAGGGCCTGACCGGCGGCGCCCTTCCGCTGGCGGCCACCCTGGCGACCGCCGAGGTGTTTCAGGCCCATCACTCGCCCGATCTGGCCCGCGCGTTCTTCCATTCCAGCTCCTATACCGCCAACCCGATCGCCTGCGCCGCGGCGCTCGCCAACATCGAGGTGTGGCGCGCCGAGCCGGTGCTGGAGCGGATCGACGCTCTGGCCCGCGCCCAGCGGACGCGCCTGGACGCCCTGGCCGCCGACGGACGGTTCGCCGCGAGCAGGGCCTGCGGCACGATCACCGCGGTGGACCTCAAGGCCGGCGGCTCGGGCTATCTGGCCGAGGTGGGGCCACGGCTCCGCGCCGAGTTCCTGCGGCGGGACATCCTCCTTAGGCCCCTGGGCAATGTGATCTACGTACTGCCGCCCTATTGCGTGACCGAGGCCGATCTCGACGCGGTGTACCAGGCGATCGGCGAGGCCGCCGACGCGGTTCTCGCCTAGCTGTATCGCGCCGCGCGCGCCCTCCAGCCGCCATCCGTTGGGCGCCGACTAAACCCAACCTACACCCCCGGCTTCGACGCCGAAGCTCGCGCGGGCCCCATCGGAATAAGATCGTCGATCGCGACGAAGGTGGTGACGTCTTCGCCGCCCGGCGCCTTGCCGCGCAACGCCGCCACGCGCAGGGTCCCGCCGATCCAGCTCACGCCGCTGTCGAACGTGGCGCGCCAGGTGACGTCCTGGAAATACTGCGCCGGAATGGGCGTCGGCAGGGTCAGGCCGCCGCCGGGCGGCAGGCAGTGGGTGGCGTTGAAAACCTGCCCCTGGTAGTCGCTGCCGAGGGCGTGCGGCCAGATCGTCCTGGCCACGCCCAGGGCGATCGGCGAGGCGCAGGTCACCGTGCCATAGGTCAGCATGAACTTTCGGCCGTCCGAGGGGATTCGGGCCGGGTTCACCGTTCCGGTGACGCGGTCGAGGATGCCGCTATCGGCTGCCTTGGGATTCGAATCCGCGGGGGCCTGGGAGGCCGGGCCCTGGGAAAGGCCGCAGCCGGTCAGCAGGCCGGCGCCGGCCGCGATCGCGAAAAAGCGGGCGTTGATCATGAGGCTTCCAAACACTTTGACATCCTGGCGTCCCGTAGAGAAGTCAAACTAGGCATCCAGCGGCGTCCTAGCCGATCCAAAAAGCACTGATATCACATCGACTTGGCCGACCCCATCGTCCTTGCGTGTCCAGGCGTGTGCGATACAATCCAACTTATTGGTGGGGTAAATGGTTGGGTGGGATCGGATCATGACTAGGGCGACCAACAAGCTTACCGCTCCCGCAGTTCGCGCCGAACTGACGCCCGGCCGACATTCCGACGGGGCGGGCCTGTATCTAGCGGTCGACAAGAGCGGGGCCAAGCGGTGGGTGTTCCTTTTCCGCTGGCGCGGCCGTCGCCTGGAGATGGGTCTGGGCGGCGTCGGCAGTGTCACGCTCGCCTCGGCCCGAGAGAAGGCGAGGGAGGCGAGGGAGGCGCTTGCGGCGGGTCGGAATCCGATAGAGGCCCGGCGGGCGCGCGCCGAGATCCCCACGTTCGGGCAGATGGCCGACGAGGTCACCGCGACTAAGGCGGCGGGGTTTCGGCGGGAGAAGTCCCGGGCGATCTGGCGCCGAGCGCTCAATGACTACGCCGCGTCCATGCGGCCCATCCGCGTGGATGCCGTCGATACCGCTGCCGTCCTTAAGGTGCTCAAGCCGATCTGGGCGGAAAAGGGGGAGTCGGCGAACAAGGCGCGGGGCTGCATTGAGGCCGTTCTCGACGCGGCCAAGGCCAAGGGCTTCCGGACCGGCGAGAACCCCGCCCGCTGGCGCGGCCAACTCGACCACCTGTTGCCGAAACGACGCAAGCTGTCGCGCGGGCACCAAAAGGCGATGGCCTACGGGGAGGTTCCCGCCTTCGCGGCGCTTCTTCGCGAGCGGGAGGCCATGGCGGCGCTGGCGCTGGAGTTTCTGATCCTGACGGCGGCGCGGACCGGCGAGGTCATCGGAGCCCGCTGGTCCGAGATCGATCTGAAGGCGCAGGTCTGGACGGTTCCCGCCGATCGGATGAAGTCAGATCGCGAACACCGGGTCCCGCTAGGTGCCCGAGCTGTCGAGGTCTTGGAGAAGGCGGCCGCCACCTCGAATCGCAGCCCAGCCGCCTTCATCTTTCCGGGCCCGAGAAAGCGGGGCTCGCTCGTGGACCGGGGCCTTTCGACCAACGCCTTGCGCGCGCTCCTGATCAGGCTGGGGCAGGATGTGACAGCCCATGGCTTCCGGTCATCGTTCCGCGACTGGGCCGGGGAGGCGTCCACCTTCCCGCGTGAGGTCGCCGAGGCGGCTCTGGCGCACACCGTCGGCGACGCGACCGAAAGGGCCTATCGCAGGGGCGACGCGCTGGAGAAGCGGCGCAAGCTGATGGAGGCGTGGGCGGCCTTCCTGGCGCACGGCAGCGCGAAACGGGGCAACGTCACAGCGCTGAGAGCGTAGCCCGCGGGGCACTGCGAGGGCCGGACCGTTCATTTACCCAGGGGGTTTCTAAGGGCGTCCATTCCCGCCAAGCGAGGCGGGTTCGAACGTGGATAACCCCAATGACACAGCCCCAAGAGAGCCTTCTGCATGTCGCGGAGGTATGCGCCCGGACCACGTTTAGCCGAGCCACGATCTACGCCAAGGTCGGCGCTGGTGAGTTCCCCAAGCCTGTCAAGATCAGCGCGAACCGCATCGCGTGGCCGGAGAGCGCCGTCGCCGGTTGGATCGCCGCGAAGATTGGCGAGGCCGCGTGATTCGCCATGACCTCCATCAACAGAAAGCCCGCCGGGGGTAACGGCGGGCCTTCCGAACTCGATCAGCTTTCCAGGCGGGATCAAGCGGAAGATAACCCCAACCGCCGACCCTTTCAACGCCCAGGGTATCCGGACACGCCCGGGCACAAGGGCGATCTCGACACCGGCCGACTCGCTGCCAAAGCCTTCGCGCCGAAGGCCCGGCCAATCCGGGTCCGCGCCCTCGAAGTGATCGAACGACGCCCCGCGACAGCCGAACAGGTCGGGGTGGAAATCGGCGAGCATTTCATGATCGTTCGGGCCCGGTGTTCGGAGCTTCGCGCTCTCGGGCTCATCGACGACTCCGGCCGGCGAGGAGAGGGCGCCCTCGGCGGTCGCGTTGTCGTGTGGCGCGCGACCACGCCGCTGGAAAGGGCCGTCTTTGCCGCAGCCAGGGAAGTCGGGCGATGACGGCTCCGATCATCGTCGCCGAGCTGCGCAAGAACGCCCGCGAGCGGATCCGGGTCGCCCTCGATAACTGGCAGGGTCACGACCTTCTCGACATCCGCGTGACCGCCCAGCTGAATGAGGCGACCGACGTTTGGTGCCCGACGAAGAAGGGTCTCTCGGTCAACGTCGCGCTGATCCCGGCGTTGCGAGAAGCCCTTGCCGCCGCAGAGGACCAGGCCCGCGAGCGTGGATTGATCGGCGGTGACGAGTGACCGGCCCCGCGATCGATCTCTACGCTCTCAAACGCGACCACGGAGGTGTCGTCTACGACGGCGGCCGGCGCTGGGTGGGGCCCGGACCTGGCCACAGCCGGCGGGATGCCAGTCTCAGCGTGTGGCTGACCGACGATGGCAAGCCGCTGGTTTGGTCATTTTCCAGCGACGGACTCGACGCCTGCAAATCGCACCTGGGGATTGAGCACGCCACGCCCTCCAAGCTCGACCGGACCTCACATGATCGCCTGAACCGTGAGAGGCAGGCGGAGGCGACCCGGCGGGAGAATGCGGCCCTTGCCTTCTGTGAGCGGCTCTGGGGCGGCAGCGAGCCTGTCGAGGGCAGTGCGGCCGCCGGCTATCTGGACGCCCGTGGCATAGGCTGGTTTCCCGCCGACGTGCGATATCACCCGGCCGCGCCTCGCGGCTACGTGTCGGACGCGACAGGGCCCGCGCTTTTGGCCTTGGGGCGATCGGTCACGGGCGCCGCCAGGGCGGTCCAGGCGACCTTCCTGACGCCCGACCTTCGAGCCAAGACCGGCCGCGTGACGTTCGGGGCGCTGATCGGCGCGGCCGTGCGGCTGAGCCCACCGGGCCCGGAGCTAGCGATCGCAGAGGGCCTGGAGACCGCCGCCAGCTATGCCGAGCTTGAAGGCGTGCCCACCTGGGCGACCCTCGGGACGAGCAATTTGGAGGCCTTCCGACCGCCCGCCAGCGTGCGGCGCCTGATCATCGCCGCCGACGGCGACGACGCCGGCATGAAGGCCGCCCACACCCTCGCCGAAAAGCTCCGGGGCCGATGCGACGTGACGATCGCGCCGGCCCCGGGCGGGGGCGATTGGAACGATGTGGCGACGGGGCGGGTCCATGTCTGACCCCGAAGGCGTCGTGCATTTCCGCCGACAGCCGAAGTTCGTGCGCGAACGGTTTGACGATATCGCGCGGCGGGGCTCCGAGTATCTGATCAAGGACATGCTCCCGGCTCAGGGCTTCGGCTACGTCGCTGGCCCCTCGGGCTCACTCAAGACCTTCCTCGTCCTGGATTGGTGCCTGGCCATAAACCAGGGCGCTCCGATCCTCGGCCATCGGACGAAACCTTGCGGGGTGGTCTACGTCGCGGCCGAAGCGCCCAACGGCGTGCGCAAGCGGATTGAGGCCTGGCGACAGCGCAATCCCGCCCATGGCTTGCCGTTCGAGCTGATCGGCCAATCTCCGAACCTGCGGGATGAAGCCCAGGTGCAGGATCTGGCCGCCGAGCTGCGGATAGCGGCCGATGAGATGTCGTCCCAAGGTCACCGCCTCGGCTTAGTCGTGATCGACACTCTCGCGGCGTCGATGCCCGGCGGAGATGAGAACGCCGGGATGGACGTGTCGGCGGTCCTCGCCAACGTGGCGTGGCTAGCCGCGGAGCTCGGCCTGTTCGTGCTGATCGTGTCGCACACCGGCAAGGACGAGACCCGGGGTCTGCGGGGCTGGTCCGGCCAATTCGCCGGCGCCGACTGCGTGATCATGCTGACGCGCGAAGAGGGCAACCCCGTTCGTACAGGGAAGGTCGCCAAGCTGAAGGACGGCGAGGACGGCCACGCCTTCGCAATCCGGCTTGAACGTGTCGTGCTCGGGCTCGACGAGGACGGCGATGAAGTTTCGTCGGCGGTGGTGGTCTACGAGGACGTGCCCGAGGGGGCCTCGAAGGGTCGCCGACAGCGCGCTCTGAACGCCGGGGAAACGGTCGTTTTGCAGGCCGTGACCTCTGTCACGGACCACGGCCAGACCTTCCAGCTCCCAGCCATCGCGCGGACCGCGGAATCCTGGCGAAAGGCTGTCACGCGGGCCGATGTGCGAGCCCGAGCGATGGCGTCGGGGTTCGCGTTGGAGGACGAAAAAGGAGCGACCGTTCGGCAGCGATTTGGTCGGTCACTTCAAGGGCTTGTGGCTGCCGGCAAGGTCCGCGTCGAGGAGGAATTGATATGGCTTCTCTGAAGCGTGACAGCGTGACAGAGCGTGACAAGTCACGGGCCGTCACGGCCCCGATCTCTGGCCGTCGAGAGCGTGACACTCGTGACAACAACCCTATAGGGGTTGTCACGCTGTCACGCCCCGCCCGGATCGCCGACGCTGGCGCGGTTCGGATTGAACTCGAGGACAGGCTCGATCTGATCGAAGCCATCCTTTTCGAGCTTCTTCACCTCGCGACCCCTGAAGAGGCCGCCCCGCGAATCGCTCGCCGATTGGCTGGGCGCGCGCCGACCTTCGGCGGGGAGGGGATCCTCGCATCGATGCTCAAACTGAAATCGCCACTCGCGGCAGAAGGTCCAATGCCATGACTACAATCGTTGACGCCCTTGTCCTGACACTTGGCCTGGACAACGCCAAGTTCGAGAAAGGCCAGAAGGACACCACCGCATCGCTCAAGCGGATGCGGGAGGACTCGACCACCACCGCCAAGGAGATGCAGGCGCGCGGCAAGCAGGGCGCCGAGTTCTTCGGCGAGATGCAGAAGGGCGCCGCGGCGCTGATCGCGGTCATCGCTGGCGGCGACCTGGTGAAGTTCGCCGACAAGACCCTGAACAGCCTGTCCGGCATCCAGCGAGTCGCATCGGCGATGAACCTGCCGGTCGAGAAGGTCCAGGCTTACACCAAATGGATCGAGCGCATGGGCGGCTCGGCCGCCGCGGCGCAGCAGACCCTGCTTGGCCTCTCGCAGCTTCAAGCGTCCTGGCAGCAGGGCAAGATCGGCAACGATCAGCTCTACGCGATGAGCAAGATAGGCGGGACGGCGAACGACGATCCGGTCGAGCTGGCGCGCAAGTTCGCGGCCTATGCCCACGCCGCCTCGCCCAGGCAGGCAGGGCAGGTGACGCGCTTCGGCATGGCGCTCGGCTTCGATGTGGACCAGATCGCGGCCCTGAAGCGGGCGGGTGCGTCTGGCGTGACGCGGGGCATGGCCGAAAGCCCGGTCCTAAGCGCCGCCCAGATAAAGAAGGCCGACGAGGCGCGGGAGGCTTACGCGAAGCTCGCGCAGGAGCTGGGGAAGAACGCCCAGGAACTGGTCGTCGACACGGCTGGCCTGGGGAAATTCGCCAACGCCCTAGCGGTCCTTGCGAGGCGCGAGCCTGAGGCCACCAAGGCGCTCCTGGCCCTGACGGCGGCGATCGTGGTGCTCAGCAATGTGGCGGCGGTATCGTGGCTATTTCGTCTGGGGGGCGGCGGGAAGGCGCTCGCCAAGGTGGCCCCCAAGGCGCTGGGAGGGGCTGGCCGTGTCTTGGGGGCCGCCGCCCGCGTCGCTGGTCCCTTGGGCTTCCTCTACGACGTTCTCGCGCCCACCACCGCCAACGCCGGTGAGGATGCGGACATCGCCCACAACCGGGCGTTGTGGGCGGCGAGGAGGCATGGGGGCGGAGGACACCCCGCCGCAGGTGGCGACGGGGGCGGGGGCCGGCAGACGTTGGCGAGCGCCGCAGCGCACTTCCAGTCGCTCGGGCTGTCGCCGGCCCAAGCCCTCGGTGCGGCAGCGGCAATGACCTACGGCGAGGGAGGGTGGACGGCCGGCACGAAGAATCCGATCTCCAGCGCGCGCGGCATCGGACAGTGGATGCGTGGGACTAGCGCACACCCGGGACGACAGGCGGACTTCGAGAAATGGGCCGGTCACTCGCTCGCATCATCAACCTTGGACGAACAGTGGCGCTTCATCGACTATGAGTTCCACCACAAGGAGGTTGTGGCTCTCCGCGCCCTCCGCGCCAGTAAGAACGCTTCCGAAGCGATCCGCGCTTATGTGACGCGATATATGAGGCCGTCGCCAGGGCACGATACGACAAGAGATATCAGGGATGCCGAGCGGGCGATCCACATCACGATCAACGCCCCGAACGGCGATGCTCGCGCCATCGCCCATCATACCCGGCGGGCGGTGCATACCGCGCTCACCCAACAGGCGAACGCGGGGCTTTCGTGATGCTATTCGTCAGGGGTCCAAGTGGCGGCGCGGGCGCCGTTTGGGCGCGTCCCGAGCATATAGAAACCCGAGCGCCGATCGCCCCCGTCCATTACGATCGTCGCCGAACACGAAATGAGCGCGATGGCCTTTGGGTTGGCCTTCAGCCCATGCACACCAAGAGAAGTGATGCGCTCGATCCGTGTAATGTGACCACTGAAGGGTCGATCCGGACCTCGGGACGGTTCCCATTGAACCGTCGTGGCGCGGCCGGTGTTCGCCCACAGTTTGAAGGCGGGAGCGGCTTCTCTGCAAGCTCGGTCGATTTGATCGCCGTTGAGTATGCCGGCAGCCGTCAGGTCAAATCGCCGCGCCCATTTATCGGGATTCGCCGAATGCGCCGATGTCGCCGCCAACACGGCCATAATGGCAAGAGTCGTTTTCATCCCGCTGATTTAGGGCTGGCAGGCGTCTCGACGCAAGCTGGGGCCGGCTGATGGGCTCGCTGCGAACGGCCCCTCCCCCGCGCGCGCGCGGGCACCCGAAGGCGAACAAAACCACCCGCTACGGCAACGGCGCCGGGCAGGGTGATGGCTGGGGCGGCCCGGCGAAGGGGGCGGGGCGGGGCTCGCCGCCGCTGTTGATACCGGGGCTCGACGCCGCCAAACGGGACCGCGCTCTCACCCGGCAGGCGTTGAAAGAGGAGCGCACGGAGGATCTGGAGGACCTGCTCTACGACTTGGCCCTGAACGCCGAGCGCACGGAGACCCGGATCACGGCGGCGGTTCGCCTGCACGCGATCTACAATGGTTCGCCCGTGGCTAGGCAGATCACCGCGTCGGTGGACGATCTGGAATCGATGAGCCGGGAGGAACTTGAAGCCGAACTCGACCGGCTCACGGGGACGATGGGTGAGAATTGACGCCGCCCGAGGTTTCGCTAGCGCCCAATAAAAGGCGGACGACCCCCAAAACTCGCGCCGAACGAGGAACGCCGCCCATTCCTCAGCGTGGTGCCAGCCAGGGCGGGCCGGCGCCATCAATAGGAACGCCACTGCGGGTCGAGCACCCATCGTTGCGGCGCGGCGCGGCGCCCGAATGTGCTGTCCCCAGATCATTTTCCCTTTGGCCCGCAATCCCGCCCCAGCCCATCATAAGCATGGCGGCTGTATCGAATCCACTGACACGCCAGCCCCTCGCGGATCATCTCCGCCCCCCAGGTCTGGCGTCGCGGCCGTCCCGCACTTCGCCACCATGCGCCCGTAGCGGTCATGCTGGTCGCTCATGGACAAGGCGAATGTGCGAGCAGCGGAACAAATCGCTCTTCCAGGCCTAGGCTTTTGCGGGAGTCGATGACATGAGGGCTCCAGCAGATTTTTCACGGGGTGACCAATGTTCGTTCACGCTCCGACAGCGCGCTCGCGCTCGCTGATCAAAGCCGTCACCTGGCGATTCGTCGGCAGCCTCGACACCTTCGCCCTCAGCTTCATCATTCCAATGGTCTTCGGTATGGAGATGGGCAAGAGCGCCAAGGTCGCGCTTTCCATCGCCGCCATCGAAACGGCGACTAAGATCCTGCTGTTCTATTTTCACGAGCGCATATGGGCGAGGGTGCGGTGGGGCAGGGCGGATATTGTCGTCGAGCACGAACACGAGATCCATCCCGTGCAACCTGATCTTTCGAAGACGGTGAGCAGTTCCCAATCCCCTCCGGAAACCCCCCATGGGCAATGAGGACAGCGCGCCTCGGGCCGGGGACCGCATCGAGTCAGAGAGACTGGAGAAAGAATCCCGGCCCGCGCTCATCGCGGCTGGGCTCCTGATCCTGATCTTTGCCTTGGCCATACTATTCACGCACTGAGCCGAATCGTCCGAAGCGCGGGAACCAGCCCAGGGCGATCAGACATCCACCGGCGTCGCGGACAACGGCTCGTGGAAGCTCATACCCGGCGCGCGGGCCTGAAACTCCACCCAAGCCGTGCAGCCCTAGCCGGCGACACCGGGCCTTGCGGTTCCAGAGGCTGACTGAGGGGCCACTGACGCGAATCACCAGGCCCAGGTCCACGCGCATGATCAGCGCGCACTTCTCGCACCGGGAGATGACGTCCCAGCCATCGCGGCGCATCCGCTCGACCGTCTCGCATCGCTGGCGCCGGTAGGCGAGCGGAACGCGATCGGGGTTGCGGTGGCCCATGCGGCCGACGTGAACAGAAGCGGAACCTGGCGGTCAAGAT
>JBBQGZ010000035.1:0-21447 GCA_038323535.1 Caulobacterales bacterium | reverse complement strand
GGTTTCCAGGGTGTGGGTGGTGACGCCGGCGTTGTAGCCCCACACCTCGGCCAGGAGCTCCTCGCGCGTCACCGCCTTGGCCCCGGCGCGGTAGAGGTATTTGAGGATGTTGGCCTCCTTGTCGGTCAGGCGCAGCTTCCGACCCCTGGCGTCGATCAACAGTTTGCCGGCGGGGCGAAATTCATAGGGGCCGATACGGAAGACGGCGTCCTCCGATTGTTCGTGGCTGCGCAACTGGGCGCGGATGCGGGCCAGGAGCACGTTGAATTTGAAGGGTTTGGTGACATAGTCGTTGGCCCCGGAATCCAGGCCCAGGATGGTGTCGGCCTCGCCCGCCGCCGCCGTGAGCATGATCACCGGGGCGGTCACCCCGCTGGACCGGAGCAGGCGGCACGCTTCGCGGCCATTGATGTCGGGCAGGTCGACATCCAGCAGGATCAAGTCAGGGCGGGGCGCCTGCTTGGCCGCGCGTACGCCTTCGGTGGCGGTCGAGGCCCGGGCGGCGGCGAACTCCTCATGCAGTTCGAGCTGTTCGGCCAGCAGGTCACGAAGATCGGCGTCGTCGTCGATGATCAGGATCGTCTTGCGTTGGGCCATGGCCCGGACCATGCACCGTTTGACCGGGGGGCGCCAAGGGCGCTTGAAAGGGCGCGAGGGCCGCGATGATCTTCACCGCCCATGCCGACGGCCGCCTGCTGATCGAGGCGCGATCGGCGCGCTGCGCCCTGGGGCGCGCCGGCGTGGTCTCGGCCGCCGCCAAGGTGGAAGGCGACGGCGCGTCGCCGGCCGGCGTCTGGCCCCTTCGCCACGTCCTCTATCGCCCCGATCGCGGCGAGCGCCCGCAAACGCGCCTGCCCGTCGCGCCACTGGCCCCGCACGACGGCTGGTGCGACGCCCCCGGCGACCGGGCCTACAACCGCCAGGTCACCCTGCCCTACGGCGCCCGCGCCGAGCGGCTATGGCGGGAGGATGGCCTCTACGACTTGATGGCGGTCCTGGGCCACAACGACGCGCCGGCAATTCCCGGCGCCGGCTCGGCGATCTTCCTTCATCTGGCGCGGCCGGACTACGCCCCCACCGAGGGCTGCGTCGCCTTGGCGCGGGCCGACCTCGAGGCGCTCCTGGCGCTGGCCGAGCCCGGCGACGCCCTCGCTATCGTCGCGTCCGGCCTCGGATCCTAGTCATGTTCAGCCCGCGCTCCGAACAGCGCCGATCCGATCCTCACCGATGTGGCGCCAAAGGCGATCGCGGTCTCGAAGTCCGCGCTCATTCCCATCGAGAGTTGGCCAAGGCCGTTGCGCCGGGCGATCTGGCCAAGGAGGGCGAAGTGTGGGCCGGCGGGCTCGCCTTGCGGGGGTATGCACATCAGCCCTTCCACAGGGAGGCCGTACGGGTCTCGGCACAGGGCGATGAAGGCCTCCGCCTCGCGCGGCGCCACCCCGGCCTTCTGGGCCTCTTCACCGGTATTGACCTGAATGAGAAGCCGGGGGCACGCACCCAGCGCCTGGGCCTCGTCGGCGATCACCCTGGCCAGGCGGGCCCGATCCAGGGTCTCGATCACATCGCAGAGGCCCAAGGCGGCGCGCGCCTTGTTGGATTGCAGCGGGCCGATCAGGCGAAGCTCGATACCCTCGCGACGGCCGGTCCACCGCTCGGCGGCTTCCTGGACGCGGTTTTCGCCGAACACCTTTTGGCCCGCGCCCAGCACCGTCTCCACCGCCGCCCAGGGCTGTTGCTTGGAAACCGCCGTGAGGGTGATCCCGGCCGGGTCACGATCCGCCGCGCGGGCGGCGGCGGCGATCCTGGCCAGGATGCCGGCGAGTCCGACGGGAGGATCGACGTGAGACGCGGTCATTGAGGCAGTCGGCCATCCAGGCGCTGTGGCGCACGGCCCTTACGCTAGGGGCCGCCCGCCGCTCGGGGAAGGCCCTGCCGCCCCTGCTGTTCTTCACCGATCCTGTCCGCACCCCGCGGCCCGAGCGGATGATCGCCCTCCTGCCGCGCGGCGCGGGCGTCGTCTTCCGCACCTTCGGGGCCCCGGACGCGGAGGCTCGGGGCCGCTCCCTCGCCCGTCAGGCCCGGCGTCGAGGCCTCGTCTTCCTGGTTGGGGCGGACCCTGGCCTGGCCGTCCGCCTGGCCGCCGATGGCGTCCACCTGCCCCAGAGTCTCGCCCGACGCGCTGGGGCCATCGGGGCCCTGCGCCGGCGCTTCCTGGTCACGGCCGCGGCCCATGACTTGCCCGCCGCCCTCGCCGCGCGCCGAGCCGGCGCCCGCGCGATCGTCGTCTCGCCGATCTTCGCCAGCGCCAGCCCCTCGGCCGGCCGCCCCCTGGGTCCCCGCGCGCTGGCTGTGCTCACGCGGCGCGCCGGAATCGCAACCTATGCCCTGGGCGGCGTCAACCCGGTGACCGCTCGGCGTTTGAAACACGCCGGTGTGGCGGGCCTGGCGGCGATCGGGGGGCTTTTGGATAGACCATAAATTCTCCCCCCCTTATGGGGAGGGACGACGGCGAAGCCGTCCGGGTGGGGAGGTGTGGGTCGTCCGCGAGGCGTGGGAATGGATCAGACTTCCCCACCCCGGCCTTCGGGCCGACTCTCCCCATGAAGGGGAGGGAGGGTGAAGATCCCTAGAACTTGAACGTCGTTTCCAACCGTACGCGGGGGGCGGGGAGTTGGGGTTGGCCCAGGCGTTGGGTTTCGACCTGGTCCGGCGCCAGGCTCACGGCGCCGCCGATGTGCAGCCGCCGGGTCAAACGGTAATAGACCCCCGGCGCCACGTCCTTCCACTGTACGTCCCGGTCGGTGTGCTGTTCGACGCCGAGCTTCAGTCCCCACCGCCCTTTGAGGGCGTCCCATTCCAGGGAGCGCCTGGGGGTCGTGGCGCCCGAGCCGTAGGAGGGGGCGGCAAGATCGTTGGCGGCCAGGGTCAGGACCGGCCCGGTCGCTTCGGCGCGCGCGATCCCGCCCATCGCCGCGAGGGCGAAGGTCGAAAGGACCGCGATCTTGGCTCCGACGGGCATCATGACGCGGACGGCTTTGTCCCTTTCAAGGACTCTAAAGCGGAAACCATGCCCGCTCGAGCCCCTCCGCCGATTAAGGAAACCCTAAGCGCAACGTCAACCGGGCTTGGCCCGATTCCAGCCCGCGCCCGGTTCATTGGACGGACTCTGTGGCGCGAACGCCACGTGATTCCTGTTTGGCGGCGTCGCACGAATGTTATAGACGCTCGGGCGCCGGCGGGGCGAAGGCGCGCCGCGACATGTCGCGCGGCCGACCGAATGAGTGGAGCATATCAGCATGCCGTCAAGGCGCGGGTGGATGGTGCGCGGCGCGGGCATCGGGTTCCTTAGCCTGGGCCTGATCGCCCTTTGGGGCTGCGGCGGTCGCATCGCCCATCCGTTTGGTCGCGGCGCCAGCGCCCGCGCGGCGCCGGCCGCCGCCGCGATCGGGGTGAACGGCTATCTGTGGCGGGCCACCCTCGACACCCTGGCCTTCATGCCCCTGGCGTCCGCCGATCCCTTCGGTGGGGTGGTGATCACCGACTGGTACATCAACCCCGAAAAACCCGACGAGCGCTTCAAGGCCACCGTCTACATTCTCGACTCACGGCTGCGCGCCGATGGCCTGAACGTCACGGTGTTCAAGGAAGTCAGCAACGGGGCCGGCGGCTGGGTGACCTCGCCCACCGCGGCCCAGACGTCCACCGATATCGAAAACGCCATCCTCACCCGCGCGCGCCAGCTTCGGCTTTCCAACCTGCGGGGCTAGGGCGCGCAGCCGCCGATGGCCCGCTACGATCCCAAGGTCGTCGAACCTAAATGGCGCGCCGCCTGGGCCGAGGCGGAGGTGTTTCGCGCCGGCACCGCGCCGGACCGGCCCAAATATTACGCCCTGGAGATGTTCCCCTATCCCTCCGGGCGGCTGCACGTCGGGCACGCCCGAAACTACGCCATGGGCGACGTCATCGCCCGGTTCAAGCGGGCGCGGGGCTTCGACGTCCTGCATCCCATGGGCTGGGACGCCTTCGGCCTGCCGGCCGAAAACGCGGCCGCCGAGCATGGCGTGGAGCCCCTGGCCTGGACCCGCGACAACATCGCCGTGATGCGGGAGGAATTGAAGCGCCTGGGCCTCGCCATCGACTGGTCGCGGGAATTTGCCACCTGCGACCTCGAATACTACGGCCGCCAGCAGGCCTTGTTCCTGACGCTGTGGAAGCGGGGCCTGGCCTACCGCAAGGAGGGGGTGGTTAACTGGGACCCCGTGGACATGACCGTGCTGGCCAATGAGCAGGTCATCGACGGCCGCGGCTGGCGCTCCGGCGCGGCGGTGGAGCGCCGCAAGCTCACCCAGTGGTTCTTCCGCATCACCGACTATGCCGACGACCTCCTGGAAGGCCTGAAGACCCTGGACCGCTGGCCCGACCGGGTGCGGCTGATGCAGGAAAATTGGATCGGCAAGTCGAGGGGCCTGAGGCTGACCTTCGCCCTGGCCGGAGACGGCGGCGGCGAAGGGGTCAGCGTCTATACCACCCGCCCGGACACCCTCTTTGGCGCCAGCTTCCTGGCGATCGCGCCGGACCACCCCTTGGCCGAACGCTTGGCCGCCGGCGATGGGGGGGTCGCCGCATTCATCGCCCGGTGCCGCGCCGGCGGAACCTCGGCCGCCGAAATCGAAACGGCCGAGAAGCTGGGTTTTGACACCGGCTTGAAGGTTTTTCATCCCCTTGATACCAATAAGAAACTTCCCGTATGGATCGCTAATTTCGTTCTCATGGACTATGGAACCGGCGCCATTTTCGGCTGCCCGGCCCATGATCAGCGTGACCTGGATTTCGCCCGGAAATACGATCTTCCGGTCCTGCCCGTGGTCCTGCCGCCGGGAGAAAATCCGGCCGCGTTTCACGTGAAACAAGAGGCTTACCTGGGACCCGGGCGCCTCTACAATTCCGGATTCATGGACGGGCTGGACGTCGAGGCGGGCAAGGCCGCCGCCATCGCTCGCGTCGAGGCGGCGGGCCGGGGAGAAGGCGCCACGGTCTACCGCCTGCGCGACTGGGGCGTGTCGCGCCAGCGCGGTTGGGGTTGCCCGATCCCCGTCATCCACTGCGGCGCCTGCGGCCTGGTCCCCGTGCCGGAAGCCGATTTGCCCGTGCGCCTGCCGGAAGGCCTTGATTTTAGCCAACCCGGCAATCCCCTGGCCCGGCACTCCGGCTGGAAACACGTCCGGTGCCCCAACTGCTCGGGGCCGGCGGAACGCGAGACCGACACCCTCGACACCTTCGTCGATTCCTCCTGGTATTTCGCGCGCTTCACGGATCCCTGGGCCCGCGAGCCCATCGGCAAAACGGCGGCGGGCGCCTGGTTGCCGGTGGATCAGTACATCGGCGGGATAGAACACGCCGTCCTTCACCTGCTCTACGCCCGTTTCATGACCCGCGCCTTGAAGGACGAGGGCCTGCTCACCGTCGCCGAGCCTTTTGCGGGCCTCTTCACCCAAGGCATGGTCACTCATGAGACCTATCGGCGCCAAAACGGCGAATGGGTGGAGCCATCGGCCGTGGAGGTTCAGCCCGAGGGCGCCACGCGGCGGGCGGTGATCGCCGCCACGGGCGAGCCGCTGATCATCGGCGACAGCGAAAAGATGTCGAAGTCCAAGCGCAACGTCATCGCGCCCGCGGCCATCGCCGATCTTTATGGGATCGACGCGGCGCGCCTGTTCGTGCTCTCCGATTCGCCCCCCGACCGCGATGTCCAATGGACGAGCGCCGGTGTCGAGGGGGCTTGGCGCCTGATCAACCGCATATGGGCTGAGTTTGACGCACCGGCGCCGGGGATCGACGTTTCGGAAGACCAGGTCGGCGCCGCCGCCGAGTTGCGGCGAGCGACACATCGGGCGATCAAGGCGGTGACCGAGGCCATCGAAGGCTTCCGCTTCAACAGCGCCGTGGCCCGCCTCTACGAATTCGTGGCCACTCTCAGGCGCCGCCCGGCAGATCGCGCGGGGCCCGGGTTGCTCGCCGCGAGGCGGGAAGGGCTTTCGGCGCTCGCCCGCCTCGTCGCCCCTTTCGCGCCGCATCTGGCCGAAGAGTGTTGGGCAAGATTGGGCGAGCCGGACATGATCGCGCGGGCGCCCTGGCCCGACTATGACCCCGCTCTGGCGGAGAGTGACGAAAAGCTGTTGCCGGTTCAGATCAACGGGAAGCGCCGGGGCGAAGTGCGCGCTCCTGCGGGCGCGTCGGACGACGAGGTGCGCCGGCTCGTCCTGGGCGACCCCGATCTCGGCCGCCGCCTAGAAGGACTCACCGTGCGCAAAATGATCGTGGTCCAGGACCGGATCGTCAATCTGGTGACCGGCTAGGCTATGGCGCGCCAGCAGCTGGCATTCCTCGCCCTCCTGGCCCTGGCCGCCGTCGGCTTGGCCGGCTGCGGGTTCACGCCGCTCTACGCCACGCCTGGAGTCTCCTCCGGACTCTCTTCCATCGAGGTGGTGGTTCCAGAGGGGCGCGTAGCCTTTCTGTTGCGCGAGGACCTTGACGACGCCTTGGCGCGCGACAAGGCCGCCGCCCCCGCCTGGCGCCTCGACCTCGCGGTCGCTCAGACCCGCGACCCCAGGGGGTTGCGCGCGGACGATGTGGCCGAGCGCTACGAATTGGGGGTGAACGTGAAATACACCCTCACCGAAATCGCCTCGGGCCGCATCGCCCACATCGGCCAGGTCGCCAGCCAGGTGAGCTACGACGCCGCCGACGCACCCTATGCCGGCATCGCCGCGCGCCAGGACAGCCAGCAGCGAGCGGCGGCCGACGCCGCCCGCAAGATCCATCTCGACCTCGCCGCCTGGATGGCGAGCCGCCGCACGGCTCTCGAGCCCGCGCCGGCCGGATGATCCTCAAAGGGCGCGACATCGCCCGCTTCCTGGCCGCGCCGGGCGACTGGGCGCGGGCGGCGGTGATCCACGGCCGAGATCTGGGCGTCGTGCGTGAACGCGCGCAGGCCCTGGCGGCGGTGCTGACCGAACGTCCCGAGGACCCCTTCGACGTCGCCCTGCTCAGCGAAGGGGATCTCGGCGCCGATCCGGCTCGGCTGCAGGATGAGCTGGCGGCTTTTTCGATGATGGGCGGGCGCCGGCTGGTGCGCCTTCGGCTGTTCGCCGAGCGCCCGGCCGCCGACCGGGACATCGCCCAGGCTCTCGGCGCCCACGGCGCGGGGCGGTTCAACCCGGCGGCCTTCCTGCTCGTCGAAGCGGGCGCCCTTGGGCGGGACTCTCAGCTGTTGAAGGCGGCGGAAAAGGCCGAGTTCTGCGCGGCCATACCCTGCTACGCCGACGAAGCGGGGGACCTGGCGCGGTTCACCCGCGAAGCCCTGGCCGCCGACAAACTAAGCCTCACGAGCGAGGCCCTGGAGCTGTTCGTCTCGCGCCTGCCGCATGAACGGGGCGTGGCGCGGCGCGAGATCGAGCGGCTGGCCCTTTTCCTGGGCCCGGGGGCCGGGCGCGCGGCCGGGGCGGCCGATCTTGGGGATTTCCTCGGCGTCGAGCCCGAGGCCTCCCTCGCGCAAGCGGCCGACGACGCTTTCGGCGGGCGTTCGCGCGCCGCTCACCAGGGCCTGCGACGGGCGGCGCTGGAAGGCGAGCGCGGCCCGGCGGGCGTCCGCGCCATGGGCGTTCACCTGGGCCGCCTGCGCCGGGTCGCCACCCTTGCCAAGACGGGCGCTCCCCTGGCGCAAGCCGCCAAGAGCGCCGGCGTGTTCTGGAAGAACGAGCGTGAGTTCCTGCGCCAGGCGCGCGCCTGGACCCTGGCGGAGATGGACGCGGTCCAGGCCGATATCCTTTCCGCCGACCGCGCCTGCAAGCAGACCGGAGCGCCCGACGAACTCCTCTGCGAGCGCTTGGCCCTTGCCATCGCCGGTCGGGCGCGGAGATTGGGGCTTTAGGAAGCGCCCGGGCCTCCCGGCGCCCGCCGGGTCAGTCGTCGGCAGAGCTCGTCCAGTTGCTCCAGTGTGGCGTAGCGGATGAGCACCTCTCCGGCGCCGCCAACCGCCCGGATTTTAACCTCCAGACCCAGGGCCTCGGCCAGATCGCTCTCCAAAGCCCGGGTGTCGGCGTCCTTGGCGGCCGCGACCCGCGCCGGGCGTTCCGACCCCGACGCCGCGGCGCGAAGCCGGCGAGTCAGAGCCTCCGTCTGGCGAACATTCAGGCCGCGATCGATGATGCGCGCCGCGATCTCCCCGGCCTCGTCCAGGTCCAGGAGCGCCCGGGCATGGCCCGCCGTCAGCCGCCCGGCCTCCAGATGCTCCCGGACCGCCCAGGGCAAACGCATGAGACGCAAGGTATTGGCCACGTGGCTGCGGCTCTTGCCGACCAGGGTGGCGACCGTCTCGACGCTGTAGCCGGTGCGTTTCATGACCGCGGCGTAGCCACGCGCCTCTTCCAAGGCGTTGAGATCGGAACGTTGAATGTTCTCGATGAGGGCGACTTCGACGACCTCGTGATCGTTCAGGTCGCGCACGAGGGCCGGAACAGACCTGAGCTGAGCCTGCTGGGCGGCGCGCCAGCGCCGTTCGCCGGCCACGATCTGATACTCGCCCTCGGTCTCGGGAAGAGGGCGGACCAGGATCGGTTGGAGGACGCCGCGAGAGCGGATCGACGCGGCCAGTTCGTCCAGCTCCGCCTGCCCGAAGGCGCGCCGCGGCTGATCGGGATTGGCCCGGATCAATTCGATGGGGACGTCCAAGGCGCCGGCGGCCCGACGCCCCTCCGGCGTCGACGCCGACTGGACCTCGTCGAGAAGGGCCGACAGCCCCCGCCCCAATCCCCGTCGTCCTTCCGCCATCACCGGATTTTCCTTCAGCCAGGGGTCAACGGTGCGCCGCGCGCTGTGCCCGCTCTCGACCGACCACTTCGCGGGCCAGTTTCATATAGGCCTCGCTTCCGGCGCACTTAAGGTCGTAGATCAATACCGGCTTGCCGAAGGAGGGCGCCTCCGAAACCCGCACATTGCGCGGAATTACCGTCTGATAAACTGCTTCGCCGAGGTTCTCACGCACGTCCCTGGCCACCTGGGCGGATAGGTTGTTGCGCTTGTCATACATGGTCAAGACGACCCCTTGAATCTGCAGGGCCGGATTGAGGGCGCCGCGCACAAGGTCCACGGTCCTCAGGAGTTGGGTCAGTCCCTCGAGGGCGAAGAACTCGCACTGGAGGGGGACGAGCACGGCGTCGGCGGCCGTCATGGCGTTGAGGGTCAGAAGGTTGAGCGAGGGCGGGCAGTCGATCAATACATAGCTGTAGGCCCCGCCGGCGCGTAGCGGTTCCAAGGCGTCACGCAGGCGAAAGGCCCGGCGCGGAGTCTGACCCAATTCAAGTTCGACTCCGGTAAGATCCGCCTCGGCCGGCAGAAGGTCCAGGCCCGGGAGAGCGGTGCGCATCGCCGCCGCCTGGATCGGGAAATTTTCCATCAGGACATCGTAGAGCGTCTTCACCCTCAGGTGGCGCGGCGCCCCAAGTCCGGTGGAGGCGTTGCCCTGGGGGTCGGAATCGATCAGCAGCACCCTTTCACCCACCGCCGACAGCGCCGTGCCGAGGTTGATGGCGGTGGTGGTCTTGCCCACGCCGCCCTTCTGATTGGCGATGGCCAGGATTCGCGGTGTCTTAAGGGCGGCGGGCACGCGTCAGCTCCGTGACGGTCAACACCCGGCCGCGCGGATCGCTCAGGCTTTCCTGGTGCGCGGCTTCGAACCGCCAAACCTTGCGCGCTTCGGCGATTTCGGCCTCCACGCCTTGGCCTTTGAGGAATATCCCGGTGGCCCCGAGTTCCATCGTCGGCGCGGCGAATTCCAGCAGGCGGGTCAGCGGCGCGCAGGCCCGCGCCGTAACCGTGTCGACCTTGAGCGCCAAGGCCTCGGCCCGAGCATTGTGGATGGTCACCGGCAGGTCCAGCGCGGTGGCGACCCGGGTCAGGAAGACGCAGCGCTTGGCCATGGCCTCGACCAGGTGGACGTGTGCGCCGGCGCGGCCCTTCATCAGAATGGCCAGGACAAGGCCGGGCAGGCCCGCGCCCGACCCCAGATCGGCCCAGGTACGGGCCGATGGCGCGAACCACGCCAGCTGCGCGCTGTCCAGAAAGTGGCGGCGCCAGAACCCGGGCAGGGTGGAGCGGCCGACCAGGTTGGAGCGGGCGTTGGCGGCGTCGAGCATGAGGCGGTACGCCTCGGCCGCCGCCAGTCGTTCCGGCGTCGCGCCCACCGCCTCCAGGAAGCCCTCCGGCGCGGCCAGGGCGTCATGCGGCGCGGCGGCGGACATGGGAGAGCAGCGCGGTCAGCGCGCCGGGTGTGACCCCTTCGATCCGGGCCGCCTGGCCCAGGGTGGCCGGCCGGACGGCGGCCAGCTTTTCGCGCGCTTCGTTGGAAAGGCCGCCCAGCGCGGCGTAGTCGAGGTCGGCCGGGAGGCTCAGGCTCTCGTCCCGGCGAAACAATGCGATATCGGCGTCCTGGCGACTCATATAGCCGGCGTAGGCGGCGTCGATCTCGATCTGCTCGCGCGCGAAGGCCGGCCAAGCGGTGATCTGGGGCCACAGCCGCGCCAGATCGTCGAAGCCGATATCGCGATACGCCAGAAGCTCGGAGAAGCCGCGGCGCCGGCCATCGGCGTTGATCTTGAAACCGGCTTTCGCCGCCTCGGCAGGGCCAAGGCTCAGGGACTGGGCCTCGGATCGCGCGGCGGCGAGGACCATCGACTTTTCCGCATGGGCCCGGGCCCTGACCGGCCCGACACAGCCCAAAGCCTCGCCCATCGCGGTGAGCCGTTGGTCTGCGTTGTCCGCGCGCAGGCTCAGGCGAAACTCGGCCCGGCTGGTGAACATGCGATAGGGTTCGGTGACCCCTCGGGTGACCAGGTCGTCGATCATCACCCCGATGTAGGCCTGGTCGCGCCTCAGGACGGCGGGCGGCGCCCCGGAGGCGGCGCGGGCGGCGTTGAGGCCGGCCATCAGCCCCTGGGCGGCCGCCTCCTCATAGCCCGTGGTGCCGTTGATCTGGCCGGCGAGATAAAGGCCCCGTAGGCGCTTGACCTCCAGGCTCGCCTCCAATTCCCGCGGATCGACATAGTCGTATTCGATGGCGTAGCCGTGGCGGAAGACTTCGACCTTTTCCAGGCCCGGAATGGTGCGCAGGAATCGGTCCTGGGTCTCGCGGGCCACCGAAGTGGAAATTCCATTGGGATAGATGGTCGGGTCGTGGAGCCCTTCTGGCTCCAGGAAGATCTGGTGGCTGGCGCGGTCGGCAAAGCGCACCACCTTGTCCTCAATGGAGGGGCAGTAGCGGGGTCCCCGGCCGCTGAGGCGACCGCCATAGACCGCCGATTCGGTCATCCGCTCGGCGATGATCGCGTGCGTCGCCGGCGTCGTCGCGGTGACGCCGCACTCGATCTGGCCGGTGGTGATCGCCGCGGTGAGGAAGGAGAACGGCGCCGGGGCCGCGTCGCCCGCCTGCATCGCCAAGTTGGACCAGTCGATGGTGCGCCCGTCCAGGCGGGGCGGGGTGCCGGTCTTCAGGCGGCCCATGGAAAGGTTCAAACCGTAGAGCCTATTGGCCAGGCCGACGGCCGGGGCGTCGCCGGCGCGGCCCGCGGCGATACGTTCGTCGCCGCGATGGATGACGCCGTTGAGGAAGGTTCCGGTGGTCAACACCACGGCGCCGGCGCGATAACGCTCGCCGCCGGCGCCGACCACGCCGTACACGCGGTCGCCCTCGACGATCAAGTCATCGACCGCCTCGGCGCGGAGTTCCAGGCGAGTCTGACCGGCCAAAACGGCGCGCATGGCCGCGCGATAAAGCCCGCGATCGATCTGCGCGCGCGGGCCGCGCACGGCGGCGCCTCGCGACCGGTTCAGCATCCGAAACTGGATGCCCGCCGCGTCCGCCGTTCGGCCCATCAGGCCGTCCAGGGCGTCGATCTCCCGCACCAGGTGGCCCTTGCCGAGGCCGCCGATGGCCGGGTTGCAGGACATCTCGCCGATGGTCTCGAGCTTGTGGGTGAGCAGCAGGGTCGCCGCGCCATATCGGGCGGCCGCGGCCGCGGCTTCGCAGCCGGCGTGGCCGCCGCCGATCACGATCACATCCCAGGTCTTGCTCACCGCGCTCATCCCGACATCACGCCCGCGACCAGCGTGGGGCGCCAAGGTGTTAACCCGTCGCCCGAGCGCGGTCGAGCGCCCTCTCTTGGCTGTTTCACGTGAAACAGTCACTTGCCGATACAGAAGCTCGCGAACACCCGGTCGAGGACGTCCTCGGCGCCCATCCGGCCGGTGACGCGCGCCAAGGCGCGGGCGGCGAGGCGCACGTCCTCGGCCGCGAGCTCCGGCGCCTCCAGCCCACCGATCGCTCGGGCGATGTGGGCGCGGGCCTCCCTCAGAAGCTGTTCGTGGCGCGCCCGCGTCGCGGCGGGAAAGTCCGAACCGGCCAGATCGCGGGTGACGCGGCGCGCGAACCGGTCCTGGAAGTCCGTCACCACCGGCGCGACCAGCGACAGGGTGGCCGTCTCCGCCCCCAGGCCATCGGCCGCGAGGCAGGCCGCCTTCCCGTCCGCGCCCGCCGGCAGATCGGATTTGTTGAGTAGGCAAAAGTCCCCCGGGCGCACGAGCGCGGAGGCTTCGCGCCAAGCGCCGTGGCAAGCGGATCGATCCACGATCCACAGGCGCAGATCGGCCGCTCCGGCCCAGGCGCGGGCGCGGCGCACGCCCTCGGATTCGATCGGCTCGACCGTGTTGCGCAGGCCGGCCATGTCGGCCACCACGACCCGATAGCCGTCCAGGGTCAGGGGCGCCTCGATCACGTCGCGCGTGGCTCCGGGGATCGGGGTGACGATGGCGGCGTCGCGCCCGACCAGGGCGTTGAACAGGCTGCTCTTGCCGGCGTTGGGGGCGCCGATGATGGCCACGCGGTAGCCGTCGCGCACTCGCCGCCCCCGACCGGCGTCGGCCAAAGCCAGATCGAGGTCGGCGGCGAGGCGTTCGAGGGGCGCGCGGGCGCGACCGGCGACATCGGCGGGCACGTCCTCGTCGGCGAAGTCCACCGCCGCCTCCAGCAGGGCCAGCGTTTCGATCAGGCCCTCCCGCCAGGCTTCGTAACGGTGCCCGAGCGCGCCTTGAAGCTGGCCGACGGCCTGCCGGGCCTGGGCCGCGCTCTCGGCCTCGATGAGATCGGCGATCGCTTCGGCCTGGTCCAGGCCGAGCTTGCCGTTCTCGAAGGCGCGACGGGTGAATTCGCCCGGTTCGGCCAGGCGCGCGCCCGTCGCCAGCAGGGCGCCGGTCACCGCGTCGACCACCGCGGTCCCACCATGCAGGTGCAGTTCGGCGCAATCCTCTCCGGTGTAGCTGCCGGGCGCCGGAAACCACAGGACCAGGGCCTGGTCGAGCGCCGCGCCGTCCGCCGCTCGCAGGGTGCGAAGCGTCGCGCGCCGGGGCCTGGGGACCGCCGTCGCGATCGCCTCCAGCGCCGACCTGGCGCCTGGCCCCGAAAGCCGCAGAACCGCCACCGCCGCCCGCCCCGGCGCCGTGGCCAGGGCGAAAATGGTGTCGTTCATCCCCCGCTTTTGCCCTTCGCGGGAGGCGAGGTCGCGGAGGTCATCAGCTTCATGAACTGTTCCGAGGCCTGACCGCCGAAGGCCATCCAGCTCTTCATCAGCTCGTCCGGCGCCGCCAGGGCCAAATTGGCGTTCATTCGCCCCTTCATCTCCTGGACCATGTGTTCGTTGAGGGCGGCGACATCGGGCAGGCCCAGAAAGGCGCGCGCCTCGGCCGGCGTGCAGTCGATTTCCACCGTGACTTTCATCGATCGGGTTCCTCATCCCACGACATTGTTATGCGCCCTGGGGCCGCCGGCGCGCTAGTAGCTGCCACGGATCGAGAAGGAGCGCGCCCCATGGGTGAGACCACGGCCATCACCACCCCGGACGGACTCATGAACGCCTATGTGGCCCGACCGGGGGCGGACAGGGCGCCGGCGATCGTCGTCATTCAGGAAATCTTCGGGGTCAATGCGGTCATGCGCGGGATAGCCGACGATTTCGCGCGCGCCGGCTACCTCGCGATCTGCCCGGATCTTTTTTGGCGCATCGAGCCGGGGATCGACATCACCGACCGCTCAGCGGAAGAATTGAAGCGGGCCTTTGAACTATTCAATCAATTCAATGTCGAAACGGGGGTTCGTGACATCGCCGCGACGATCGGCCACGCCAGGGGCGATCCCGGTTGCGCCGGAAAGGTGGGCGCGGTCGGCTTTTGCCTGGGCGGGCTGCTCGCCGTCCTGACCGCCGCGCGGACCGACGCCGACGCCTGCGTCGCCTACTATGGAGTCGGAATCGAGCGCTACGCGGACGAGGCGCGCGAGACCCGAACTCCGCTGCTGCTTCATGTGGCGGAGGAGGATCAATTTGTGTCCAAGGACGCCCAGAACGCGATTGTTTCCGCGCTTGGCGACGCCAAAAATGTTGCGATCCATACCTATCCCGGTCGAGATCATGCTTTCGCGCGGAAGGGGGGCGACAACCACCACGCGGCGGACGCGGCATTGGCCGACGAGCGCACCCTGGCGTTCTTCCGCGCCCATCTCTGATGCTCGCGGTCCGCGCCGCGCGGGCGGGGGGCCCGGAGGTGCTCGAGGTCGTCGACCTCCCCACGCCGACCCCGGGTCCGGGTCAGATCCGGGTGCGCCACCACGCCATCGGCCTGAACTTCATCGACACCTATCAGCGCTCCGGCCTCTATCCGGTGGAATTCCCCGCCGTGCTGGGTCAGGAGGCGGCCGGCGTGGTCGAGGCGGTCGGCGAGGGCGTCACCCGCTTCGCGGCCGGCGATCGGGTCGCCTACGCCGGCCAGATCGGGGCCTATGGCGAGGCCAATCTGGTCGCCGCGGGCGGCGCCGTCGGGGTTCCGGCCCACCTCTCGCTCGAGATCGCCGCCGCCTGCCTGCTCAAGGGCATGACCGCGGAGTTCCTGGCGCGACGGTGCCGGCCGATCGCGGCGGGGGACTGGGCCCTGATCCACGCCGCCGCCGGCGGGGTGGGGACGATCCTGGTTCAATGGGCCAAGGCCCTGGGCGCGAGGGTGATCGGGGTGGTGGGATCGGAGGCCAAGGCGGCCATCGCCCGGTCCTTGGGCTGCGACGCAGTGGTTCTTTCGGGCCGGGAGGACATCGCGGCGCGGGCCCGGGAGATCACCGGCGGCCAGGGAGTCGACGTCGCCTATGATTCGGTCGGCAAGGACACCTTCGAAGCCACCCTCGCCAGCCTGGCGCGGCGGGGCCTGTTCGTGAGTTTCGGCAACGCCTCGGGGCCGGTCCCGGCCTTCGAGCCCCTGAGGCTGACGCGGGCGGGATCGCTCTTCTTCACCCGGCCGACCCTGTTCGACTATGTGGCGACGACCCGGGAACTGGACGACAGCGCCGGGGCGCTCTTCGCCATGATCGAAGCGGGCACGCTGAAGATCGACATCGGCCAGACCTTCCCGCTCATCGAGGCGCGGGCCGCGCACGAGGCCCTGGAGGGCCGCCGCACCCGGGGCGCGACCCTGCTGATTCCTTAAAAGCGCCGGGCCCTCAGGTGTTCATCGACTGGAAGAAGTCGGCGTTGTTCTTGGCGTTGCGCAGCTTGTCGAGCAGGAATTCGATGGCGTCCTGCGCGCCCATCGGGGCGAGGATCCGCCGCAGGATGTAGGTCTTCTGCAGCTGGTCGCGGGGGGTGATCAGCTCGTCCTTGCGGGTGCCGGATTTCAGCACGTCGATGGCCGGGAAGATGCGCTTGTCGGCCACCTTGCGGTCCAGGATAATTTCCGAATTGCCGGTGCCCTTGAACTCCTCGAAAATCACCTCGTCCATCCGGCTGCCGGTGTCGATCAGCGCGGTGGCGATGATGGTGAGCGAGCCGCCCTCCTCGATGTTGCGCGCCGCGCCGAAGAAGCGCTTGGGTTTCTGCAGGGCGTTGGCGTCGACGCCGCCGGTGAGCACCTTGCCCGACGAGGGGACGGTGGTGTTGTAGGCCCGCCCCAGGCGGGTCACCGAATCCAGCAAGATGACCACGTCGCGCTTGTGTTCGACCAGGCGCTTGGCCTTTTCGATCACCATCTCGGCCACCTGGACGTGACGCGTGGCCGGCTCGTCGAAGGTCGAGGAAATCACCTCGCCGCGCACCGTGCGCTGCATGTCGGTGACTTCCTCGGGCCGCTCGTCGATCAGGAGGACCATCAGATAGGAGTCGGGGTGGTTGGCGGCGATCGATTTGGCGATGTTCTGCAGCATCACCGTCTTGCCGACCCGGGGCGGTGAGACGATCAGGCAGCGCTGGCCCTTGCCCAGGGGGGCGACGATGTCGATCACCCGGCCGGAGCGGTCCTTGAGGGTCGGATCGTCGATCTCCATGGTCATCCGCTCCTCAGGGTAGAGCGGGGTCAGATTGTCGAAGTGGACCTTGTGGCGGACGTTGTCGGGGTTCTCGAAATTGACCTGATCGACCTTGGTCAGGGCGAAATAGCGCTCGCCCTCGCGCGGGGCGCGGATGCCGCCGTCGACCGTATCGCCGGTGCGCAGGCCGAAGCGCCGGATCTGTGAAGGGCTGACATAGATGTCGTCCGGGCCGGGCAGATAGTTGGCCTCGGGGCTGCGCAGGAAGCCGAAGCCGTCCTGGACCACCTCCAGGGTGCCCGAGCCGAAGATCTCCACCCCCTCCTCGGCCGAGACCTTGAGGATGGCGAACATCATGTCCTGCTTGCGCATGGCGTTCGCGTTTTCGATGTCGAACTGCTCGGCGAAGGCGAGCAAATCGGCGGGCGACTTCTCCTTCAGCTCCTGCAGGGACATCCGGGTGAGGCCGAGGGCGGCGATCGCCTTGCTGGCTTCGGTAGGCTCGGCCGGGTACTGGCCGTTGTCCGCCTCGAAAGCGGCCTCGTCGGCCGACGAGGCGGCGACGATATCGATAACGTCTGACATGGGGGAATGACTCTTCGTCTTAAGAGGGATTTTGGGCCGAGGCTCGGACCAGTCCTTGGGGCCGGCGGGGTCGATGAGGATCGGATCGACGGCGCGGCGATTTCAAGCGGGGGGCGGATCGCGCTCTCGCCCCGAACCGGGGGCGCGCGTTCCTTGAAGGAGGCGGGAGGCGAGACCTTCGAGCAGGACGCGCTTCTTGCGGCAAGGCAGAACACAAGCCCGCGCGAAGGTCAAGGGGCCGGCCGGGGCGGCTCATGCGGCCCGTCGCCCGTTCGACCGGCCGCAGCGGGTGAGTGACGCGGGACAAGGCGCCCCGTCCGGGCCCGCGCCCTCCCGGCTCAAAGCGCGCTCGACCGCGCCGGCCAGCCCCTCGATGAACGGCGCCAGGGTGTCGACGGTCGGCGCCCGCAGATAGGTGGGCGCGCCGGCGATCTTGGCAAGCCGGGCGTAGTCGCGGTCGAGTTCGACCAGGGTCTCGACATGCTCGGAGACGAAGGCGATCGGGTCGATCAGCACGCCCAGACCCTGCGCCGCCGCGGCGCGGATCGCCTCGGGCGTCGAGGGGCCGATCCATCGCAGGGGGCCGACCCGGCTCTGGTAGCAGATCCGCCAGTCCCAGCCGGGGCCGAGCCGGGCGGCGACCTTGGCGCAGGTTCGCTCGATCTGCCATTGATAGGGATCGCCTGAGCGGGCGATCCGCTCGGGCAGGCCGTGGGCGGAGAACAGCAACCGCACCTTGGGCCGCCCCGCCGCCTCCCAGGTTTCGCGGATGCGGCGGGCATGGGCGTCGATCAGGCCCGGGTTTTCGAACCAGCAGCAGATCGCCCGGCTCGTGCCCGGCCCGGCGTAGGCCGCCCGCCAGGCCTTCAAGGACGAAGCGGTGGTGGTGGTGGAAAACTGCGGATAGAGGGGAACCAGTACCACCTCGTCGGGCGCGAAACCCGCTACCCGCCTGGCCGTCTCCCGGGCGTCCGGCCGCCAGTAGCGCATGGCGATGAAGACCTCGACCTGCGCCCCTGGCAAGCAGCGGCGCAGCTCGGCTTCAAGGGCGCGGGCTTGGTCCTGCGTGCGTGGCAGGATCGGCGATCCGCCCCCCATGACCGCATAGTTGGCGATGGCCGAGCGCGCGCGCAGGCGCGCGATCAGGGCGGCCAGCGGCCGGCGCACGATCGCCGGCGCTCCGATGATCGCCGGGTCGCTGAACAGGGCCTCGAGAAACGGGCGTACGGCCGCCGGGCCGTCGGGCCCGCCCAGATTGAACAGGACCACCGCTATCTTCGCTTGCCCGGCCGTCATCGCGCGGCCCATCCTCCGACGGTGCTCATGGACGCCTTAGATCGCCTGAGCCCGCCGGCCTCAAGAGCGCGATTTTCCCCCCGGCCTCCTATCGAATTCTAAATAGAGAGTTAAGGTTTTGGATAAGAGGAGGTGATGGCCGAATTTATGGGGATCAAAAATCGGCCAAGGCGGGGGCGCCCTGGTCATCGACAATTCTCGGTGTGGAAGCCGGCGCCCAACGCCCGGCGGGCGGGGATGTGGATGGTTCCCGATCATCTTGACCGCGCTTGGGAATTTCGGGTTTCGAGGTGGGGACGGCCCGCGCCGAGAGGCCGGGCTTGGAGGCGCCGGTGGATAGAGGCGGGGCGGGTTGTGCGCCGAGGCGCTGCCTGGGGACGCCGGGCGGCGAATGGACGGGGTTGTCCCCCGGCCCGGGACACCGGCGGCGGGGCCCGGCGATCCGTCCCCCGCCCCCTCGCGGCCCTGTCCAATTGGTTAGGCAATCGTTAACCATGCCTCCCCATGAAATCGCATCTTTAGGAACCGGCCGATGACGCCCCCGACGCGGCTGGCGACCTATTTTCACGTTCACCTGGTCTCCGATTCGACCGGCGAGACCCTCAACGCCATGGCCCGCGCGGTCTGCGCGCGTTTCACCAGCGTTCTGCCGATCGAGCACATCTACGCCCTGGTCCGGTCTCAGCGGCAGCTGGAGCAGGCGCTGGGGGAGATCGCCAATGCGCCGGGCCTGGTGCTTCACACCATCATCGCCGGGGGCCTGCGCGCCGCCCTCGAGCGGGGATGCCAAAAGCTCGACATGCCCTGCATGGCCGCTCTGGATCCCCTGGTTTCGGCGCTCTCCCGGTATCTGGGCGCGCCGCTTTCCACCCGGGTGGGGGCGCAATACGCCCTGGACACCGACTATTTCAACCGGATGGACGCGCTCTCCTACGCCCTGGGCCATGACGACGGTCAGGGCGACGAGGACCTGGCCCGGGCCGATGTGATCCTGGTCGGCGTCTCGCGGACCTCCAAGACCCCCACCTGCATCTATCTGGCGCACCGGGGCGTGCGCGCGGCGAACGTTCCCCTGGTGCCGGGGGCGGCCCCACCGGAGCGCCTGGCCGCGCTCGCCGGGGTTCCGGTGGTGGGCCTCACCGTCTCTCCCGACCGCCTGATCCAGATCCGGCGCAATCGCCTGCGCAGCCTCAACGAGGATCGCGAGAGCAACTATGTGGACAGCGACCTGGTGCGGGCCGAAATCATCGCGGCCCGGCGCCTCTTCGAGCGCCAGGGCTGGCCGGTGATCGACGTCACCCGGCGCTCGGTCGAGGAGACCGCGGCGGCGGTGATGAATCTCCTCTCCGGCGGGCGGGGTCAGGTCGAGGTGCTGGGGTGATCTCCGGCGCGACCCTGGTGGCGGGGGTGGCCGGCTGGCCGGTCGCCCATTCCCTGAGCCCGGCGATCCACAACGCCTGGATCGCGGCGGCGGGACTCGACGCGGTCTATGTCGCCTTTTCGCCGCCGGCCGACCGGTTCGAGACTTTCGCTCAGGGGCTGCGCGGGGGCGCGGTGCGCGGCCTCAACGTCACCGCGCCCTTCAAGGCGGCCGCGCTAGACGTGGCCGATCGAGCCACCGATCGCGCCCGACGGGCGGGGGCCGCCAATCTGCTGATCTTTAGCCCCGACGGCCAGATCGCCGCCGACAACACCGACGGCGAGGGCCTGCTGGCCGCCTTCGCCGAGCAGGCCCCGGGGTTCGACCCGGCCGCCGGGCCGCTGGCGCTGTTCGGGGCCGGCGGCGCGGCCCGGGCGGCGGCGGCCGCCTTTGTGGACGCCGGCGCGCCCGAGATCCGCGTCGTCAATCGATCGGAGGCCCGCGCGCGGACCCTGGCCGGCCTGATCGGCCCCAAGGCCCGGGCCTTCGCGGCGGCCCGGGCGGGCGACGCCTTAGCGGAAGCGAACGCGGTGATCAACGCGACCCCGGCCACGCCCTCGGCGCCCCTCGACCCGGCGCCGCCGGCCGCGGTGTTCATGGATATGGTCTACCGGCCCCTCGCCACCGCCTTCCTCCGCCGCGCCGCCGAGCGCGGCCTGCGCACGGTCGATGGCCTGGCGATGCTGATCGGCCAGGCGGCGCCGAGTTTCGAGGCTCTGTTCGGCCGGCCGCCGCCGAGGCTGGACGTTCGCGCGGCGGCTCTCGCGGCGCTGGAGGAGACTTAGCGAAGGCATCGTCCTGGGCGTGGTCGCGGCGGCGGCCCCCTCCACCGCTTCGCGGTCCCCTCTCCCGCAAGACGGCTACCGGCCTCACACATCCGCCGGCGCGCCTCTTGAACACCTCTCCCAAAGGGAGAGGGAGGGGCCCGCGCCCGATCTTGGGCGTGGGAGGGTGAGGGGTTACCCTCTCGCAAGCTTAAGCTGCGCGAGGACGGCGTCGGCGACCCCCTCGATATTGTCGATCACCTCGTTGTTCCAGAAGCGCATGACGAACCACCCGGCCGCTTCGAGTATCCGCGTCCGCTCGGCGTCGTAGGCGGCCTGGGCCTCCATGTGCTGGCTCCCATCCAGTTCCACGATCAGCCTGGCCTCCACGCAGGCGAAATCGGCGAAATAGCGGTCGACCGGCAATTGCCGGCGGAACTTCGCGCCGGCCAATTGCCGGTTCCTCAGCACCGACCAGAGCTTGTGCTCGACGTCGGTGGAGGCGGCGCGAAGCGCGCGGGCGCGGCGCGTTCGAGGTGGGATAGGCTTGGGCATGAGCCAGAATAGTGGCGGCCGGCGTGTCGCGAAAAGCCTCGGCCGGGTAACCCCTCACCCTCCCGCCTTCGGCGGGGCCCTCCCTCTCCCTTCGGGAGAGGTGTCCCGAGGAAGTACCGGCGAAGCTAAGGGAAGGGGGCTCTGCCGGCGCGGTCGCGGGGCGCTAAGGGACGACCTTGATCGGCGGGCTGGTGGGCAGGCTCCCCGAGAAAAAGCAGGCCGGGGGGGTGCCCGGGGGCAGGGTGGCGCTGAAGGCCCATACCCCGGCGCTGCTGACGGTGATCGGGAAGGTGGCTGGGCCGCAGCTTCCCAGCACCGCTCCGGTGAAGCCGGCGTTCAGGATCTTGCCGGCGCCCGGGCCGGTGGCCTTGACCCTCCAGGGCAGGCCCGTCGCCGCGGTGTTGGCGCAGGCGGAATCGGCGCCGCTGAAGACCAGG